>QHXW01000246.1 GCA_003223115.1 Acidobacteriota bacterium | reverse complement strand
CATCCCATAATGGAACCATTGAATCGCAAAATCTTCACTCGATTTTCGTGAAACCGGCTAAAAAGTAACTGCCACTTAAAAGCTGCCCGGCCTTTTACAAAGGTCCGATTTTCCTCAGTCGCGAGCCCGCAGCTGAGGTGTGTGTGTGTGGGTGGGGAGGAATCAACACGCGGAAGACGGCGGGCTGTAAATGACCGCCAGTGCCCGCGGCGGCCTGAACCAAACGCCGCGATCTCTCATCCCGAACTCCCCAGCCAGCTGCTTTCGTCGTTCGGAGGCCTCGGAGAATTGGGCTGCGAAAGCGGCCCGGACCGATCACGCCACAACTTCCTCTAACCCCGTTTCGAGACAACGATCTGGCGAAGCAATCCCAGGGCGAAGGCTAAACCAGGCAACTACTCCCTATTTTTTCATGCTCTGCTCGAGCTGTCGCGCCCGTTTCGACACATTGCGAAATCGGTCGAGTTTAGCTTCCCCCGACCCCGGAGGGGAGACGGTCGCCGGCTGCTCCCTAACCACGCGCTTGGTAGCACGTCTACCCAGTGTGAGCGAATTCTGGGTAGAATATCTACTAACGCTATGCCGAAAGAATCTTTTGACCGTATCGAACTGCTGCAAGGAACGTTGGACATGTTGATACTGCGCACGCTCTTGTTTGGCCCGGCTCACGGTCACCAGATCGCCAAGCACATCCAACGAACGACGGAAGACTTGCTTCAAGTCGAGCACGGATCGCTTTATCCCGCGCTCCACCGGCTGGAGCGCAAAGGTTGGATTGCGGCCAAGTGGGAGCCTGCAGGGAAGGACCTGAAGCGGGAGTTCAAGTACTACCGGCTGACTCCGGCTGGAAAGAAGCAGCTCGTGGCGGAAGAATCGAAATGGAAGAAACTAACTGGCGCGGTCGCGCGGATCATGTGGCCGGCCGAGGAGCGCTGACATGCGGTGGTGGCGCTCGAAATCTCGCGAGCACGATCTTGATCGCGAGTTGCGCGCCCACTTGGAATTGGAAGCCGAAGAACAGCAGGATTCTTGCTTGCCGCCCAACGAGGCGTTCTACGCCGCCCGCCGGGCTTTCGGCAACATCACCCTCACCAAAGAGGAGGTACGTCAAATGTGGGGCTGGACTCGCTGGGACATCCTCATTCAGGATCTCCGCTATGCTTTGCGAAACTTACGGAAAAGCCCTGGTTTCGCGGCGACCGCCATTCTGACGCTCGCGCTAGCCATCGGTGCGAGCACGGCGGTCTTCACCATTATCGATTCGGTCCTTCTGAAGCCGCTCACTTACCACGATAGCGGCAGTCTGGTGACCGCTTGGGAGCGCGTCCGTTTTCTTTCGGGAGAACCCACAGGCCCCAATCCCCGCCACGTGGATGTCTGGCGAAAACGTGCCACAGCCTTCAGTGGATTGACGTTCCTGCGCCACATGGCCATGGGTCTGACCCTCGGGACCCAACATCCGCGCCTGGTCGGTGCCGTCGTTTGCTTTCCGAATTTATTCGACATTCTTCAGGTGCAGCCGCTACTCGGCCGCACGTTTGTTTCGGAGGATGCCATCCAAGGCCACGATAACGTCGCCATACTCACGTTCTCCCTCTGGCAAAACCTCTTTCACGGCGACTCCGGCGTAATCGGCAAAGCGATCCGGCTCGGCGATGTTTCCCGCGTAGTCATCGGGGTCTTACCCATCGGCTTCCATTTCCCCAGTGGGACCGCGTTGCGCTCGTTCCGGCGCGCCGGTCAGACGTTGAGCGGCGCGTCTGAACCGGTTGTCTTCTTCCCAGCTGCGCTCGACTTGACGGAATTCGCGTGGAACGGAAATTACGGCAACTGGGTCGCGCTGGGGCGGCTCAACCCAAGCTTCACGATCAGCCAGGCCGAGGCGCAGCTCAACTCGATCCAAGCTCAGATCGTGCAGGAAATGCCGGCCAACCAGGGAGATCACCGCCCAGGCTCGCTGCTGGCTTCTGTGCAGCTCCTGCAGGAAGCGATGGTGGGAGATTCCAAGATCGGCTTGTGGCTCCTGATGTCCGCCGTTATCGGGCTGATGCTCATCGCGTGCCTAAATCTGGCCAACACACAGCTGGGTCGCGCGCTGGCGCGAAGCCGCGACGCCGCCGTGCGCACCGCGCTGGGCGCAGCCAAGTGGCGGCTCGTCTGGAATGCGCTGGCCGAGAACCTGCTGCTGGCTGGGACCGGCGGCGCAGCCGGCATCCTGCTCGCCTCCGCCGGTTTGGACCTCTTTCGCCGCTACTCTCCCCTCGACCTGCCGCGTCTATCCGAGGTCCATCTAAATCTCACCGTGCTGCTCTTCTCCATTGTCCTCACCTTCGGCGCGAGCGTTCTCTCAGCTTTGCTGCCCGCGCTCAGGCTGCTGTCGACAGACCCTCAGGTCTGTCTCCAGCAGAGCAATAGCCGCACGCTGGGAAGCCGGCAGAGCAACCGGCTCCGCCGATGGCTGATCGGGCTGCAGGTTTGCGGATGCACCGGGCTGCTGCTCGTAACGGGTCTTTTTTCAAAAAGCCTGTTCCATCTGCTTCGCCAGGATAAAGGATTCGAAACAGGACAGGTAGCGGTCGCCGAAGTCAGACTCACGCCTCAGGCGTATTCCACGGATCAGAGCCGTATCTCTTTCGACGATGCCGTCCTGGAAAACCTACGAGCGATTCCTGGCGTTCAAACCGCCGCGTTGGTGAGCGCCATGCCACTGGACGGAGAGTCGTGGATCGAGCCGGTGCAGCGCGTTGATCGGCCACACCTGGAAACCCCGTTGATCAATCTGCGTTGGGTGAGCCCGGGATACTTCGAAACCACGCGGCACAGGCTTGTGGCCGGCCGCTTCTTTGAAGAACGCGACCGCAATATGAGCAGCGCCGTCATATCGGAAGGCGAGGCACAAGCACTGTGGGGAAGCGAGGACCCGATCGGCGGGCAGGTCAAAATCGAAGGCAGAACTTTCACTGTGGTCGGAGTGGTGGCCGATTCGCGCAATACCTCCCTCAAATCGCCGCCGGCCCGAATGGCCTATGTCCATTACCAAGACCGGCCGCCTTACCCCACGTTCTTTTTGACCCGTGCTGCGCACTCCGCGGATGCACTCGTTTCCAACATGCGCCAAGCAATCTGGAAGTATGCTCCCGATGTCACGATAGCACGCGTTAAGACTCTCGATTCTCAATTGACCGATTCACTTGCGACGGAGCGGTTTCAGACCTTGGTCCTGATGTCCTTTGGAACTGCTGCCCTCCTGCTCGCCATGCTAGGGATCTATGGAGTCTTGAGCTATTCCGTAGTCACCCGCAAACAGGAGATCAGCGTGCGCATGGCGCTCGGCGCAACTCGGAGCAGTGTCTATGCGCTGACCTTCGGTGAGGCGGGCATCCCAGTGTTCGCCGGCATCGCAACCGGTTTGGTCGCCAGCGTTCTAGCTGGACGCGTCATCCAGAACCTGCTTTACGGGATTCAAGTCCTCGATCCAACAGTGATCCTCATCGTGACCGGTCTATTCCTCGCGTCGGCCGCTGCGGCCGCATTCCTGCCCGCGCGCCGTGCTGCTTCGATCGATCCCATGGAAGTGCTGCGATCAGAGTAGGGGCTTCCTTACGCTGGCTACGAGCGAATCCCTCTCAATCGCAAAGATCCAATGTTATAGTACCGATAACAACGATACCTCCTGATCGGCACTATAATAAATCGCTGCATGATTGGCTATCACTCACGAAGGAGCATAAAATGGCTGTGCTACAAGGCTCAAAATAGCGCTTAATACCTTAAGGATCAGAGCTTGGGTGAGAACGGGTTATGACAGGAAACCGACCATATATGAGTAGTTAATGTTGCGACGGGGCTTAGGGTTGAATCAAGCCCGACAAAGTCCCAAAGTCGGGATGTAATCCATTGACACAGGCATCCGAGGTCCCGCCGTCAAACTTTGCGAGAACCTCGTGTCCGTGGATCTCGGAAGGAGCTATTTGATTTCTAAATCGAATTCATAAAAGCCTTGATTGTTCTTGAACTCCACGCCACTACGCCCATTCACCGAAAACCAGACATGTCCGTCACGGGTCCTCATAAGCAAAGCCCCGGCCGGAGCGTCCGCGGCAAGGAAACCGGCGCCAACGGGTGTGCCATTGCCGGAAGGCCCGCTGCATCCGTCCGAGCCTCGTGCACCGAGGTCCCAACAAACAATCCCGTGAGCGTTTGCCACCAGGACCGTTCTACCGGGCGGGTCAGGAATACTGGCGCCCCATTTCAAATTGCCCGGCAGAATGACATGGTACCCTGCTTCGCTGCGCTCGACGACGGCGTTCTCTGGCGTACACAGGTTGCGATCCGGCAGACAGGCGGACATCAGAAACGTGATATTAGAAGAGACCACTGACATGCTGGACGAAACGTCTGTCCCATTGAAAGACCAGTTGAAGATGTCGTGATTCTCGTACCCGCCACCGGTTGAAGCGGTAAATCCGACCCAGGCTCCGCCGTGCCAATCCACCACTATCGAAAGATCTACAACCGATTCCAGAACGGGAGTGGAAAGATCATCTAAGAAAACTGAAAGAACCGGCGGCTGAAAGAGTATGCGGGCCGTGTGCACCTTTTGGTCCTTCAACTGAACCGACAAACTCGGCCTGAAGGCCAGGCGCCGTGCCGGCCAGCGCATTTCGTTGGGTCTGCCATACGTACAGAACGCCACGTAGTTGGCAGAAGGATCTCCTTCTTCCTCATTTCTGTATGTATCGAAGAAAACTGCAATGCTCCATGGGATGGCGCTTTCCCTTCTGTGGCGAAAGTTGGGGTCCTCAACTGCAAAGCCCCCAGCGGAACCACGTCCTCCCAGAGCTTCCGGCCCCGAATTCTGTAAGACGAAAGCGAACCCGTCGGCGCCATGTCCGAGTCCACCTTGATGCGTCAATTGGAATTGGAACGTGGTTTCAAAGCCGGATCCCACAGGCTGCTTCTCGCGGAACCAAGCGGCGCCCGATTGATCGCCCTTGGCAGGCGTGAGGCGTAACGTTTTGCCAGTCACTCCGGAATCACCAACCAAGGAGAGCTCCCGGACTGACGCGAAATCGTCGAAGTGAATCGCTGCAGCTCCCGTTCCGGCGCCGCTCAAGACCAATGCGATGGAAGCCAAACTACAGGGGGTTGCTCCCATGCATTTCGTTACGATGACCGGTCGTGTTTGGTTGCAAAAAGTCTTGAGAAAAAGCGAGGGGAGCCACAGAGGCTCGGAGCGCCCGCAGTCTTCGAACTCTCTTACACTTCTTTGCTGGATGCACCGGCCTGACAAGCCGTCTTCGCTTCGAGGGTCTTTGTTAGGATTGCTGTAGCTCCGAGGAAAGAACGACAAACCCGTGCTACTTCGTTCTGTCACGCTCGCGGTATTCTGTTGCGCCGGCTTTATGTTCGCGCAGGGCAACAACGACTGGGATGAACCCTTTCCACCCTACAGGATAATAGGCAACGTCTACTACGTCGGGACCAAAGGATTGGCGAGTTTCCTGATCACCACGCCCGATGGGAACATCCTGATCAACAGTGACTTCGAGAGAAACGTGCCGACGATTCACGAATCGGTCGAGAAGCTGGGCTTTCGCTTTCGCGACACCCAGATTCTTCTCGGCAGCCATGCTCACAACGATCACATGGAAGGGGACGCCATGGTGAAGGAACTGACCGGCGCGCTCGTGATGGCCATGGCCGAAGACGTTCCAGCGCTGGAGAAAATGCGTCCGGGCAATAAGCCGCACCCAATCGACAGGGTTTTACATGACAACGATCGAGTCACGCTTGGCGGCACAACACTGGTGGCGCATCTTACGCCGGGACACACGAAAGGCTGCACCACTTGGACGGTGAAGGTTCAAGACAGCGGCAAGACCTACGACGTAGTGATCGTGGGGAGCGTCAATGTGAACCAGGGTTATATCCTGTTGGGCAACAAGCGCTATCCGCAAATCGCTGACGATTTCGCACGCACGTTTAAGATCCTGCAATCCCTGCCGGTCGACGCGTTTCTCGGCGCGCACGGGAACTACTACGGCATGGAAGCCAAGTACGCACGCATGAAGGCAGGCCAGCCGAATCCATTTATCGATCCCGCCGGCTACCACGTCTACCTCTCGGAGCGCCAGCGCGCGTTCGAGGCCGAGTGGGAAAAGCAAAAAGCGACAGCCAAGTGACGCCACGGCGAGCAGTTGAGTAGGCGGACCCAACTTTGATAACGTGTGTCCCACGGATGTGCGTCACACGGGCCGGAAGTTGTAGTCCATTATCGGTGGGCACTTCTCTCCACGCATCACATCCCCGCGAACCCCCCTATCTCGGGGTTGGGCCGAATCAAGGTTCGTAAACCCTTGGCGACCAGCCGAGGGTGATCGTTAGGCCCTCAATGCCCGGCGATCGGCTGCGGGCGAAGACACCAACTGCCGGTCCACCGTTTTCCTACAGGCCAACAAGGGATCCTCCTCTTTCTCTGTTGAGATACTGGCCGTCAAGCCCGGAAACCTGGCCCGGTTGAATGAGGTCAGCCTCGATCCGTACGTGCTTGGCTGCGCGTCAGCCCTTTGCCTCCTCACAGGAATCCTGGTTGGACTTACGCCGGCGATAAACGTGGTGCGGCGAGACTTAAGGCCCTCCGTCCAGGAAGGAGGAAGGGGCATCGCGGGAGGAGCGGCGACGGTTCGTACGCGCCGTGCGATGGTAGTGACGGAATTTGCGTTGGCGGTCATCCTGCTGGTTGGCGCCGGTCTCCTGGGCCGAAGTCTTTTGTCCGTGCAGAACGTCGATCTGGGATTCAGGCCTCAACGGGTTCTTTTGGTCGCACTCGCCCCTCCGGCCTCCACGGCGCCCGCGCAGCGGACCGGGTTTTACAAACGCGTGCTCGAGCAGGTTGAGTCAGTCCCCGGCGTGGAGAGCGCCGGCATCACCAGCGAACTTTTCCTGAGTGGTAGCGCGGCACAGGTCGTCATCGCCGAAGGGGACGCCCGGCCTGTCTCCGAGCGCAGACAGCTCCGAAGTGACGAGCTCACCGAGGGATTGTTCAGGGCCATCGGTACTCCGTTACTCAGGGGCCGCTTCTTTTCAGACGCGGATGGCCCTAATTCCCCGCCAGTGGCGATCATCAACGAGGCCATGGCGCGCCAGGTGTGGCCCGGGCACGATCCAGTAGGCAAGAGGTTCAAGCTCGGTTCCGAGGATTCTGGCAATCCGTGGTTTACAGTAGTCGGGGTCGTGGGCAACATGCGCCGCCAGGGACTGGAGAAGGAACCGATCCCGCAGATGTTCGAGCCGCTCGCGCAGAATCCCCCCGGCGGGCGATTCTTCTCGTCCGAACGTCTATGGCTGAACCGCTTTCGATTGCGGGGCCGGTTCAGGCTGCCGTGCGTCGCGTAGAAAAATATGCACCCGTGTATGGAGTGACGACACTGGAAAACCAGCTCGACGCTTTTCTCAGTGAGCGTCGCTTCCAGACCTCGCTTCTGATCGGGTTCTCCGTCGCCGCGATGCTGATGGCGGCGATCGGGATCTACGGACTCATCCAGTACTCGATCGCGATGCGCACGCATGAGATCGGAATCCGCATGGCTGTGGGCGCGCAGGCCGGGGAGATTTTTCGCATGATCCTCCGCGAGGGACTGAAACTGAGCCTGACCGGACTGGTGCTGGGGCTGGTTGGAGCCCTGTGGCTGGGTCAGGCGAGCTCCAGTCTGCTGTTCGGCGTTACTCCCACCGATCCGTTGACTTTCGTTACGGTGTCGTTATTGTTGATCGCGGTCGGCGTCGCGGCGTGCTGCTTTCCCGCGCGACGCGCAATGAAGGTCGAACCGATCGTGGCATTGCGGCAGGAGTGACGTGATCTTCGGCGAAACGACCGCGGCAGACGATCGCGCGGAGCGGATCCGGGGATGGCGGGCCTTGAAGCAACCTGTTGCCGCACTCTCACGCTGAAGGCGTTTCGGAAATGGCCGAGGGGCATGCCCTGAGCTGACCTGCTGAGCTGACCGGCCTCCCCGATTTCCGCAGAGCGTTAACCGGTTGCACGGTGGACCCTCGGGAACGAGTGCCCCCTCAGTCCTCCCTGACGCCGTACGGTATAGGAATCGAGCATTCGCGACACGTCATGACTCAGACGGTCGCAGTCGAACGCTCTTTTAAGGCCAGCTTTTAAGGCCAGTTTAAACACTTGCGCCGAAACTCGAAGGTACCTTTTCCATTGATCGTGTGGCCGCCGTTGAACGATCTCCGTCTGACCGGATAACCCCAGTTGTGCGTAAAGCCACCGCACTTTGGCGTATTGATAAGCCACCCACTGGTCTCTGGCGACCCGATCGTTAAGCCCGTTCCACCATGAACGGCCGGGGAACCATCAAATAGGCCATCTCGGCGTAATCGAACGTGTTGCCCATATTGAAATAAGGCATTTCCCGTGCGCGAGCAGAGCCGGGTCCTCGAACATGTTGGGACCATTGGCGGTGTAGACGATACAGCAACTCTGACAGGTGCGCCCGGCGATCTCCCTGAGCAGGTGGAAGGTCAGAGATTCTCTGCCGCAGTTCCACTCGCGCTCGGTGCAAAGCCATTGCTAGGCCGCTGGTTCAATGAGGTAGAGGCTGACAGCTGGTGTCGCTCAACGCTTGATGTCGGACGTGAAATGCCGAAGCTCGCCACCTATCTCGGCCATGTTGATGTCTGCCATACCTACTGGTATATCGAAGCAGTTCCGGAACTGCTGCAACTTGCCACTGAACGCTTTGGCAGATCTAACGCCGAAGGTGATCGATGATCGCTTCTAGCCTGCCGTCCCTCATTCAGCAGCAACAGCGGGAATGCGTTTTTTTGGTCGGAGTTTGGATCCCTGAATACAGGGGGACAGGATCCGGAGCCAACAGAGTTTCACTGGGGGAAGCAGCAGGAGAATACGGTTCTCGTCGGCCGACATTGGGGTGGCGACGGCGAAAGAATGTCCATGGTGCGTGACTCAAGCCGTGATGGTGGCGTACTACGACACCGCTTCGCAGCGGGTGCATGTCTATTTCGGCGACAAAACGCAGCGGGTCATGGATCTCAGCCTCGTTCGGCACGAGCAAGGTTGCTTGAGTTTTTTGGCCGCTGGAGGACCGGGCCTGCCCATTTACAGGCTGACGCATCAATTGTTGCCGACGAACGTTCTCGATAATGCTGGAAGAAGCGATACGCAATCGAGAAGGCGCCAGTAGCCGTCTCGTGTGCCGCTGGGGCTTCTGATTGAACACCGCCAGCCTTCCCAAATGCCGCCAATCAGTACTGGCCAAATCCCCTC
>QHXW01000034.1 GCA_003223115.1 Acidobacteriota bacterium | reverse complement strand
GATCGCCTCATCGTACCGGTGGGCATGGTAATAATACCACCCCACACCGATGTTGATGATGAGGGAAAGTGCATCGAGCGTTCGGGCACGCCGGATCTCGACGAGGGCTTGCTCGGGCTGTCCTTCCGAGAAAGTTCGATGGCAATGAAGCCAGCGTCCCGGTGGTTGTACAACACCTGTGATGGGCAACCTGAACGGCAGCCGGTCGCCAGGTTCGATGCAGAGTGCCCGCATCGCATAACTCCTCCGCCTGGCAGGTTTTAAAGTCCAAGAGAATTTTGTGAGGACTTTGTCAGAACTTTGGAAGGACTTCTTTCGCCCTGCGCGGCAGATTTCTTTGAAGGTCGTAACGAAAGGATCATTTCATGACTCAACTAACGCGTATTCTCTTTGTCGTGCCCTTGATGGCAAGTCTCGGCCCGGCGACTATTTCTTCACTCCTGGCATCCGGGCCCTCGACGGCGCAAAGCGAGTTGGAACAACCTCGGCAACCTTGCACGAGGCGACGAAGCCAAGGTGCTTGTCAGCTATGGCAGTGCTCAACGTGGCACGTTCCAGAGCGTGGCCGGCAACGCCATGGTCGTTCACCTGCCGACAGGGGACCAGACCTTCGAATGGCAGAGTGTCACACAGGTCCTGGTAAAGCGTGAAGGGCGTCGCGGCCGGCATGCTCTCATCGGTTCGCTCGTGGGGGAGGCATAGGATTGGGCGCGGGGGCTGCTTCCGATAGGGCAAACCAAGACGAGTGGTTGTCCCTCGATCTTGGAAAGGCCGTCCTTACACCAGCCGGAGCGATACTGGGCGCAACGATTGGAGCTTTAGTTCCAGGCGGTGGATGGAAGAAGGTCTACGAGGCTCAGCGGATCAACGACTTTTGGATGATGGCGAGAGTGCGGGCCAGAAGGCGAACCGGCGACCTCTTCGTGGCGGCTGCTTCTGAACCGACCCGACTGCGGCAGGTTTTCCGCGGAGATTTTCCGATGCTCTCAGGGCTTGCTACGCCAGCGGAACGAATGCGAAAAGTTGAGAGAAACCGTGAGGCCCGGATTATCGCCGCCGAGGCGCATCGCTACGGCGGGTTCCATGAACAGGCCGCGCGCCAGCAACCAGGTTGTGCCTAGTTGTAGGGCGTAATATTCACGCGGAGGCGGAATCGCGACGCCATCCGGCGAACGCGAGTTCCGGTAGGTACCCAAGAACGCCGTGCTGAGCGCAAGAGTTTCGTTGACTGCGTAAGTGTAACCCACTTGAAAGCCATAATTGTGCTTCGCGAGCGACCAACGCGAGTCCGACGGATTGACACGGAGACCATACAAATAAGTAAGTCCGGCGAACAGCACGGCGGGATCGTAGCTCTTGGATAGAACGAAGCCGCCGCCCACGCCTCGGTCCCCAGCTCCGGTGGGCACCACGCCGTCAAGGCTCCACACAATGGTAGGCCGCCCCACCGCCTCGCGCCACGCGACGCCCAACAGCGAAATGGACCCATCGCCCGCTACACCTGCAGGCGTCTTCGCGATGCGCGGCGAATTGGTGCCGGAGAGCGTGGCGTCGGCAAAGGTCGTAGTGCGACGCCATATGGCGGGTACGCGCATTGTGAGCTGCAAATCGTCCACCAGACCATAGCGCAGCGTTCCGCTTATGCCGACGTCCTTCTCCTCGGCCCGAACGACCGGGAACAGCGTCAGCTCGCTCCGCCCATACGACAGGCCGAAGTCGATTGTCGCGGCGCCCCGCCTGAGCAGAACGCGCTGGTCGCGCAAGGCTATTTCCTCGGTGGTCGGCGTCGACGGGCGCTCGCCGACCGTGGGCGGCGTCGAAGGGGCCTGGGGCGTCGCTGCCAGCGGCGTTTGCGTGGGGGGCGGCGGCTCCGGCCTCACGCCCCTCGCGGTCAAGTCCCGCGATTCGCGCCCGAGCGTTTCAATTCGGTCCAAGCCGGTCGAACGCCCCGACAGTTGGCTCACCGCTCCCGCGACCGGATCTCCCTTCAACCATTCCAGCAGCCCGGCGTGCCAGAAGCGCCACACGTCCCCCACACGGCGGGCAGGGATGCGTTGCGACTCGGCCAGTGCCCGAACGACCTCAGGCTTTACCCGCAACAGGGCGGCTGCTTCGTCAACGTCCAGCACCTCGCGGCCTGAAACGGATTGAGCCGCGGCCGTGGATACCGCAAACCACAGCGCACTCGCCGTCATACAGGTTGCTATGGTCAGGGCCCACGGGCGAGGAGAGCGGTTCAAACGGGTCACCTTTTCGGGGTCATCAGCGGAAACGGCTTCCCAATCTCGCGCATTCTCGCCGCGCTCAGCACTTCCAGTGGGAGATCGGCACCGCCTGCGAGCTGCAATGCAAAGCGGTCCGGCCAGACGCTGTCCGCCCTCTCGACTGCGAAGATCACGCCGCGGCCCGACTGATCCGCCCACATGTCGAGGAAGCGATACAGCGGCATGCGGACATTTCCAAGCGAAGGGTCGGCCATGTATACGCGCTCGCCGCGCAGACCCTTAAACACGGCGAAGTGCTGGTAGCCGTGGGGCTTGATGAATACGATGACGGGGTATGAGAGGTTGACGAGCTGGCTCCGATGGATGCGGAATCCCTGCGCCTTGTGGCCGCGTCTCTGCGCCAGCTGCTGAAGATTGAACAGCGACAGACCCTTTCGCTGCAGGGCGGTCAACTGATCGGGCGACAGCGGCTCGAGCAAAGCGCGCAGTAGCGCGTCCTCCCCGACCGCATCATTGAGCCCATAGGTCAGCAACGTCGCGAGCGAGGCCGCCCCACACGAGTAATCGTAACCCTGCTTCACGACGCCCGCGTCGCGCCGCGCTCGCAGGGACATAACATGGATCTCCTCACGGGCCGCGCCTGCGTTGACTAGGACCTGTGAGTCAGCGCACCAACACCCGCCAGTCCAGGCAATGAATGGGATCAGGGCGAACAAATCAGCCACCGTTGCAAGGCGGCCTCGGCAGGGGCGACCCTCAGTAGTTTCCAACTGGAGAACCTTTTGCATAGGCAACACCATGACTTCCTGGAGAACACACCCAACCGATTTGGCGTTACGACGCGCACACAAGAACCTCTCGCTCGTGCCCTTGTGACCGCGTCGCGACGCACACACAAGAACCGCCAGCTAGCGGCCCTTGTGACTTAAACTGACGCTTAGCCCTGTAGAGTTACTTGCCGCACGTCTGGCACGGCGTAAGCACTCCGAACTTCTGGAAAAAAGCGTTGATTGCGACGGCGTTCGTTTTGAACCATTCCGCCAACCTCAGATCGGCGGCCTGCAATCGCGGGTGCTTGGTCAGCTTGGCGGCCTCGGCAGTGAGAGCGGCCGCGATGTCATACGAATTCAACTGGCCGGAAATCGACTGCATCTCCTCCACCGACAAGGCTTGGGCATTGATGCCTTCGATTGCTGAGAATCCGCTCTGATCCGACGACGCGGCAAACGTCGTAGAACAAAGCATCGCGCTGCCGAGAAATGCAACCGCAGCAGTATAGACGTACCATCTCATATAGGAAACCCTTTCTTTTGTTGTCGAAATACGCCTTTTCACCAACAGAGACCTCCTTCTGCCTTCAGTCGCTGCTTGGAATTGGCTTAACCGAACGAGCGTACAGTATGCATGCGGCATCATCATTGCGGCACATCAAGTTCGCGGATGTTTTCACCGCCGCAGTTTCATCGCGGCGCGCTCCTGTCTCCTACGTTCTGCTGTCTCCCGTCGCCCGCCCCAGTGCTACAATCTGTGTTTCCAATGGCCAGCCGGGTTTCCCTGTTCGTCACCTGCGTCGTCGACCAGTTGTTTCCGAAAGTAGGAATGGCCGTGGTCGACGTCCTCGAACACTTGGGATTCAACGTTGATTTTCCAGAGCGCCAGACGTGCTGCGGCCAGCCTGCATTCAACAGCGGATTCCGCGAGGAGGCCCGGCAGGTCGCGCGGCATTTTCTGGACGTGTTCGCTGATTCCGATTACATCGTGGTCCCCTCCGGATCGTGCACCTCGATGATTTCGCATCATTTTGAAGATATTTTCGAAAAAGAGCCGGAGCATCTCGAAGCGGCTCGGCGCCTGGCCACCAAAGTCTACGAGTTCTCGCGGTTCCTCATCGAAGTGGCCGGCGTCGAGGACGTCGGCGCGCGGCTCAAAGAAGTAGTCACGTATCACGACAGTTGCCACGCATTGCGCGAACTCCAGGTGAAGGATGGCCCCAGGCTGCTGCTCTCGAACGTTCGCGGTCTCGAGCTGCGCGAGATGGACATCGCCGAAGAGTGCTGCGGATTCGGCGGCACCTTCTCCATCAAATTCGCCGAGGTTTCAGGCGGCATGGCCAGAACCAAGATCGAGTCGATTCTGCGCACCGGCGCGTCCACCGTGGTCTCCGTTGATTCCAGTTGCCTCATGCAAATCCAGGGCGCGATCTCCCGGCTGGGCTTGCCCATCCGCACCATGCATCTGGCCGAAGTTCTAGCGAGCCGATAAATCATGTCCGCTGTCTTTGACGAGAAAATCCTCCAGACGCTCGGTGATTCCAAGCTGCAGCTTGCGATTTACACCGCTACAGGACGCCTCATCGATCACCGCCGGCACGCCGTCACTCCCAATGTTTTTCCCGATTATCAGGATCTCCGCACGCACGCCAACGCCGTCAAGAAGCACACCATCGACCATCTGGATTATTACCTGGAGCAGTTCGAGCAAAATCTAGCAGCGCACGGCGGCCGGGCGGTTTACGCGAAAGACGCCGAAGAGGTTGCTGATTTCATCTTGAATCTCGCCAAGGAACGCGGCGCCAGTTTGGTTGTTAAATCCAAATCCATGGTCACCGAAGAAGTGGATCTGAACGAGCGTCTGGCTCACCATCATTTGGAATCGGTTGAAACCGATCTGGGCGAGTATATTCTGCAACTGGCGCATGAACGGCCCTATCACATCGTGGCGCCTGTACTCCACAAGACCCGCGAGCAAGTGGCCGACTTGTTCACGGAGCGGCTGGGTGTGCCGCGCGAGATAGTCATCGAAAAACAGGCCTTGATTGCGCGTTCGGTGCTTCGTGAGAGGTTTCTGGCGGCAGATATCGGCGTCTCCGGGGCCAACTTTTTGGTGGCGGATTCGGGCGCTGTGGTGCTGGTCGAGAACGAAGGTAATGCGCGCCTCACAACATCGGCTCCCAAGATTCACATTGCCATCGCCGGCATCGAGAAGCTCATCCCGCGCGCGCAAGATCTGCCTGTGTTTTTGAAACTGCTCGGGCGCAGTGCCACCGGCCAACCCCTGACCGTTTACACCTCGTTTCTGTCGGGTCCACGTCGTGATGGTGAAATTGACGGACCGGAAGAGTTTTACGTCATCCTTCTCGATAATGGCCGCACCAAAGTACTGGCCGACCGCGAAAAGCGTGAATCGCTCTATTGCATCCGGTGTGGGGCGTGCCTGAATCACTGCCCCGTGTACCGCAAAATCGGCGGTCACAGTTTCCCCTGGGTATATTCGGGACCGATCGGCGCCATCCTCACCCCGCAGTTCCTGGGCGTGAATCATGAGCCCGCGCTGCCTTTCGCCTCGAGTTTGTGTGGCGCCTGCGCCGAAGTTTGCCCGGTGAAAATTGATATTCCGAAAATTCTGCTGGAGCTACGTTCCGACGTAAAAAAAGCGGAGGAGCGCGATGGCCGCGGGTGGCTGGAGCGGTTCGCGTTTCGCGCCTTCGCCTGGGTCATGCGGCACCCGCGGATTTACGAGGTCGGTGGAATGGCCGCGGCATCACTTGCGCCCTCGAGTAACGGCGGCTGGATCAAACAAGCTTCCGGTTTGATGGGCATCGCTCCGCTCCGCGCCTGGCTGAGCCAGCGCGATCTGCCTGCTCCGCAAGCCAAGAGTTTCCGCCAGATGTGGCGCGAACGATAATGTCGCGCGACCACGTGCTCCACAAAGTGCGGACTGCGCTGAGGCGTAACGTGGGACAACCCATTCCAGCGCCGCCCTCCGTTCGCTTGACCATTCCCGAAGTCGACATCGAAACGCGTGTCGCGAGTTTCTGTATGCGTTTGGAAGCGCTGGCCGGCAAAATGTATTGCGCTTCCTCGCAACAGGACGCCCGCGCCTACGTCGAAGCAGTCACCGGCCGAAAAACCGCTGTGGCGTCAAATGCGCCTGTCCTGCGCGAGTGTGGCATCACGGCCCTGCCGAACGTGCGGTCAAGCATTACGGATCGCCACGAGCTCCGCGCCCTCTGCGCCAGCGCCGGCTGGGGCATCACGGGAGCCGATTATGCGCTCGCCGATACCGGATCTTTAGTGATGCTGTCTTCGCCCGAAGAGGCTCGCATGATCTCGCTGTTGCCGCCCGCGCATATCGCCATCGTCCAGCGCGCGCGTCTGATGACCGGGCTCGATGAGCTGCTGAGCAATCTGCCGCGGCCAGCGGATCAAACCAGTTCCATGGTGCTGATTACCGGACCCAGCCGCACCGCCGACATCGAACAAATCCTGGTTCGGGGCGTGCACGGCCCGGGCGAAATTCACGTGGTGTTGATCTGAGTGCTGCTGATCTGAGTTGTATTTTTCAGGACTGCGCCGCCGCAGCAGGCTTTCCATGATGCCCGAAGACCTCATGAATTCCATGACGGAGCAGCAACTGGTGGATGTGGTCGAGTTCCTGACCACGCTGAAGACCGAGCGCGCATCGAAGTAGCTACTGGCCAGGCTGCGCTCTGGAGATCCGGACACTGTTCAGAAGTGGAAATTGGCTTTGTTTCGCAAAATTAGAGTTTTCTCCTTTTGGGATGGCGACCCGAGCGATCCGACACCATTTCTATACATAACCGGAGCAGGACAGCGCGATGAAGGCCGCTGAGTCAACCCACGGCGGACATAGCGAGTTCTTATTTTACGGAGGTGTGATGACAACCCGGATTCCCTGAAATCGCGGTGGGAGGGGGCGCCAATTAGGGCAATCTGCGCCTTTTGCGAAACCGCGGGCATTCTGGGCATGTTAACGATCGGCCGCCCGGCGTTCAGTTGTCCGCAAAAATCGGGATTAGCGGTCTCCGTCCCTAATCCCGTCCCTCCCTCCTAGTCCGTCCCCGACGCCACGCTAAGAAACATGGGAATGGCTAGGTGCGGGCGCGCCGTCTCCTTCGGCCCGGTTTGACGCGGCGGAGCTGGGTGATATACTGTGGTTGATTAGCGTTAATCAATGTTAAGGAGTCTTGGCTGAAAACACCTTTCCTAATGGTCCACTACCTCCCCATTACAAAAGCCCGAATTAACCTCGGGCAGGTGGTTCGGCGCGTGGTGCGCAACAAGGAATACTTCATCTTGGAGAAGGATGGGATTCCCGTGGCGGGTATCCTGAGAGCAGACGAGCTTGAGGACTACTTGGAGCTCCAAAACCCAAAGGTCAAACGCGCGATCGAGAAAAGCAACGAGGACGTTCGCAAGGGAAAGACGCGACCGGCCGAAATGCTTCTTGCTGAGTTCCGAAAGGAGAACGCGGCAAAGCGCAGGGCTCGGCGTCGCAAAGAGGTGTGACTTCGCCCTTCACCGTTTACACCACTGCCCACTTCGATCGTGACTTTCGGAAACTTGCTCGCCAGGGAGGCGAGCTTGTTGGTGCGTTTGAACATGTGCTTGCGATCCTCCAGGCTGACCCTTTCAACCGCACGAGAGTTCACCCCGTCAGAAAGCTTGAGGACGTGCCGCCCGGCGAAGGCCAATACCGCATACGGCTTGGCCGTTTTTGATTTCGATACGATGTTGAAGGTCAGGTCGTCTACCTCAAGTTTTGCAGTCTCCGCAGAGAAGACACGTACCGTTAGGGACTTTTAAAACGTCGAGAACCGCGTGGTGCGCAGGTTGATCCCGGAGAAGAGCGGCTGGTCGTTGACGACTAGTAAAAACGTTCGCAACGGCTTCGGTGTTTGGGACTCCATGAATTAACCCGGTGAACAGACGGACCGTTCCGACGAACCCTAGACTAGCGCGAGTTTCCTAGGGCGACAGCACGATTCTTCCGCAAGGCATTGGCAGGAAAGGAGATGGCGCGGCCAATGCATATATACGGAAATCAGGCGAGTAGTTCTACCGTAGTGTCAATATAAGGCGGCTTGACCGAATAAGCTGAACATTTGAATGAAGCGAGAAATTGTACGATACCGTCATGGCCTCGGTTCGGATTCCGGCTTGCGTAAGAAGTAGTAAGAAGTACGCTGTGCTGAGCTGGTATCTGAATGAGCGGCAGCGTCGATTGGTAGCTGCGGCGGATGCCGCGCAAATGTTGGGCCACCTGATTGGGAACACCACCACTAAAGCCGGGTTGCGCATCCAGGCCGGCCTGGATCGCCAAAGTTATCGAACGGGTAACAAGGGCCGACCGCGCGTGCGCTGGCAGATCGAAGAGTTTGATCAGGACCGCAAGCCCATGGTGGAAGCTCTTCACGCGCTAGCCGTCCTCGGCTGACCGCGTGGTATATACGGAATACCCGCGCTATCCTCCTCATCCTGGAAAGGATACCCCACCTTTCCTTTCGCGTCGTGGGAAACTCCCGCTAGTTTCCGAGCCGCGATCCAGACGAGCGGGACACGCACCGACGACATCGAACAAAATCTGGTTCGGGGTGTGCACGGCCCGGGCGAAATTCACGTGGTGCTGATCTGAGTTGTATTTTCAGGACTGCGGCGCCGCAGCAGGATTTCCATGATGCCCGATGACCTCATGAATTCCGTGACGAAGCAGCAACTCATGGATGTGGTTGAGTTCCTGACCACGCTGAAGACGAGCACGCATCGAAGAACGTGGCACAAGCTGCGCGCCGGAGGTCCGGCTACTGTTCAGAATGGGAATTGCCTTCCGAAAATTCTCGTCGGCTGCCGGACAATCAATTACTTTTAGGGCGGTCTTGTTGGGTTTCCGCTTCCTGGACTCCTTGGGAACAGGCAGGGAACGGACGCGGATGCCCAGTTTGCCGAGCCGCCGGACATGGTGACAAATGAGGCGGTTTCTCTGGGTTTCGTCCATCACTGGCTGACCTCGTTCCTGATCCGGTTGACCGCTTTTCAGCACCTGATAGCCGAGCACCCACAAGGTGTGTGCGAGGGCCCTGGTGGCCGGTGGCTGACGTTGTTTTTTGGTCGCCAGACGCCAGAATTTCTCCTTGAGAAAGCAGTTCTTTTGGGCGGATACTCCCCAGGCGCACTCGGTGAGCGCGCCGCGTAACCAGCGTTTCCCCTGGGTCGTCTTGCTCCCCTGGGTCTGGCCTGCGCTACGGTGATTGCCAGGACACACTCCAGCCCACGAACTGCAGCTCCAAGATGCGCTCTTCCAGGAAACGCAGATGTTCCAGGCTGTAGCGAATCATCGGGCGGTGGTGGTCACTCCTGCGATGCCCTTCCAGGGCGGCCCCGATCTGCGGAATCTTGCGTTGCGCCCGGCGTTGGCCAAACTGCGCGATCTGTTCCGGTTGCGCTTTGCCTTCCAGCCACGCTTCCCACATCAACTGACCGGATACCCCGAAAATGTCTGACCAAGCGCTGCTGAGCTTTACGTTGGCATCTTTTGCGCCGTTCCCTACGTCAGATACGGAGCATCGGTTGTGGCGACCAATGCCACGATCGGGTCTTCAAATGGGAACACAGCATAGCCTACTATCGGATTCGCAACGTAACCTTTTTGTCTTCGCAAGACACGCCAGTACTCTGCCGTCTTTAAATTAAAATCTCGGCCACTGTCCAGCGAGCGTCTTTTGTAATCCAACCGCGGCGGAGTAGTTCGGCGTGTAGTTTGGCCAGAGCATCACGCTCATTCCAAAATGCATCCCGATATCGGGTTTCGTGAAGCAGAGGTCCGCCTGCCATATGACGTCTTGAACTACTTCTTCCCTCCGCGCGCGCCTACTGATACTTCTTCGCAGGCAGGCCGAGTCGGCTGAAGAAGCTTGAAGAGGCACGGGCGCATGAAGAGGTCGCCCGCAAAATCCACGCATTGCGCACGGCGGCAAGCCTCACTCAATCTCAGCTTGCCAAGCTCATCGGTTCCACTGCATCGGTCATCTGCCGGCTTGAAGACGCGGATTACGAAGGCCATTCCCTGGCAATGTCGCGAAGGATCGGTGGCGCGCTGAATCAGCGAGTCGAGATACGGTTCGTCCCGATGCGGTGCTCGGCATAGCTAGCTAACCTTAATTAATCTTAATCTAATCTGAATTGTATTTTTCAGGACTGCTCTGTGCGCCTTCTCCCGCCAGCCCGAGTTCTGCTGCCCGTGCCTGCATGGCGCGGATACAAAAGTCGATGTGGTCATCCAGCTCGACGCCCAGTTCCTGTGCGCCGTGAGTGATGTCGTCGCGGCTCACTGAACGTGCGAAGGCCTTGTCCTTCATTTTCTTGCGAACCGACTTCGCTTCCACTTCATGCACGCTGCGTCCAGGCTTCACCAGCGATACCGCGGTGATGAACCCGGCGAGCTCGTCGCACGCAAATAAAGTTTTCTCAAGAGGCGAGACCCTCGGCACCCCACTATAGTTGGCGTGCGATAAAATGGCGCGCCGGACATCCTCGGGTACGCCGCGTTCGGCCAGCATGGGCTCTCCCAGCATCGGATGATCGGGCGCGTCCGGATGGATCTCGTAGTCAAAGTCGTGCAGCAGCGCCGTCACAGACCATTTGAGTTCATCCTCCCCAAATTTTCGTCCGTAGGCCGCCACACAGCTTTCGACAGCCAGCGCGTGCTTGCGCAGGCTTTCAGACTTTGTGAATTCGTGTAGAATTTCCAGAGCTTTTTCGCGGCTGATCATAAGGGTTCCGGGGATTTTTTGTACCACACCGAAGGGGCCACTCCCGGGGCCACCCCCCTTTGGGCTACCCCCTGGGCCCTAGCTTAGCTAGGGAAAGACGCGCTCGAAAGATTCCAAAAATGGGAGTTGACGGCGCAAATTTAACATTTTGGAGCACAATGATCATCTCCAACAGCTACAGTGCATACATGATAGGATATGGTACACTCGAAATGAGAGTTCACTGGGCCCGATTTCCAAAACCTGTAACGCATGGACTCTCAACTGCGTCGAACGGAGAGAGCGGCAATCGTAGCCCCCGTGGGTAACTAATGCCTGAACTGTTACAAAAAATCCCCTTTTCGACGACAACTGAGGGATCCAACTCGCAAGCCATGCCCCCAATCTCTGAACATCCCCCAATCTCTGAACATGCCCCCAATCTCTGAAGATGATCATCTGGCGCGGCTGCTGGCCCCAAGCGTGGAAGAACCGTGGTTTCGTTCTCTCTTCAACAGCATTCGGGAAGCCATTAACCCTCCAAAACTACCGCCGCTCGAGGTCACCTCGAAACCGGTAGCGGTCAAGGAAATTTGGGGTCAGTTCGGCAAGGACAAGAAATTAAATTGGATGTCGTTGGCGATACACGTCGCCGTTGTCGCGTTGCTCTTCACAGTGGCGTCGAGTAAGGCCGTGCAAAAAGCCGTCAAGCAGAGGGTCCAGTGGATTGCGCCCGACTTAGCGCCGTATATTCCGCAAGCTGCTCCCAAGAAAGAAGTCATGGGGGGCGGTGGCGGAGGAGGCGATCGTTCACCCATCCCCGCCAGCAAAGGCAAGCTGCCGAAACCGTCGATAAAACAGTTCACCCCGCCCATGGCGGTGATCGTTAACCCCAATCCCAAGCTGGTGATGGATCCTACAATCATCGCCCCACCGGACACTCCGTTGCCGAACGCGAACCTCCCGCAGTGGGGTGACCCGTTGGCCAAGATCGGCCCACTGTCGAACGGAACCGGGTCGGGTGGCGGCATTGGGTCAGGTTCAGGCGGCGGCGTCGGACCGGGCAAAGGCGGCGGTTATGGACCTGGCGAAGGTGGTGGCGTCGGCGGCGGTGTTTTCCACGTGGGTGGCGGCGTATCAGCGCCTGTGGTGCTGTTCAAGGTCGATCCGGAGTACTCCGAAGAAGCTCGTAAAGCCAAGTATTCAGGCACTGTAGTGCTTCAATTGGTGGTCGATTCAAACGGCCACGCCCGCGATATTCGTGTGGTGCGCAGCCTGGGGCTAGGGCTGGACGAGAAAGCCATCGAGGCGGTGAACAAGTGGCGCTTCAAACCGGGTTACCGGAATGGGCAGGCAGTAGCCGTTCAGGCCACGATTGAAGTCAATTTCCGGCTTCTATAGGGCCTTATAGAACGACTTTAAGAGCAGAAGAGCGCGGGGCTTTTGGGCCTGCCCTATTTTTTTGTGGCTGTGAAAGTCCCCTTCCCCAGGTCACCGTACTCGCACTCACCTTTCATGCGCGTGGCACCTTCAAGCGTTCCCTTGTAGTGAACTTTCCCGTCCACGTTGGGCGCTTCGAAGGTGAAATCCACCTGATCGCCCTTCACCGTGCCGGTCAGATCGGCCTTGCCCAACAGGCCGGTGTAAGTGCCGGTAAGCTTTTCCCCATCCTGCTTGAAGACGAATGAGGGGTCTCCGCTGCCCTGGGAGGTTTCGACATTGAAATCCCAGGCGCCGGAGATATCGGCCACCGGCGCGGCAGCCGCGAAAAGTGTCAGCAACAAAGCCGTTCGAGAAAAGCGTCGGAGCATTCAATCTCCTCCTTACGGAAGGTTAACGGGAGCGCGCAAATAAGCATCGTCACCGCGAATCCAATCTTCGCGGATGGGCGAGAACAAGTCTGTGGCCAGAGACTCTTCGAGCGCCTCGACCAGGTGGGGCGCGTTGGCCGGAATGGCGACGATCTGGCCGCCGGTAACGATGCGTTCCTCGCCGGCGATCACGAAGCGGAGCTTGCCGCGCTCGACCATGCTGATCTGCTCATTGATGTGGTTATGCAATGGAACCAGAGCGCCCTTACGCAGGCGGAGACGCGCCACGGTCATGGTTTCGGTGTGAATCATTTGGCGCGAAATCATGGGATTCAACTGCTCTTCGGGAATTTCGGTCCAGTTGTAAAGGTTCACAATGACCCGGTATTCTATCATGAGGATCATGAAGGGAATCGTACTGGCCGGTGGCAGCGGGAGCAGGCTGTATCCGCTCACCAAAATCACGAACAAGCACCTGCTGCCGATCTACGATCAGCCCATGATCTACTACCCCATCCAGACGCTGGTGGACGCGGGAATCCGCGACATTCAGGTAGTCACGGGCGGCAAGAACGCGGGCGATTTTCTACGCCTGTTGGCCAACGGAAAACACTTCGGGCTGAAGCATTTCGGTTACAGCTACCAGGAAGGCGAGGGCGGCATCGCGGAAGCTCTGAGCCTGGCGGAGCACTTCGCGGACGGCGACAAGACCTGTGTGATTCTGGGCGATAACATCATCGAGGGCAATATCCGCAACGCGGTGGATCAGTTCCGTCTGCAGCCGCGCGGGGCCAAGATTCTGTTGAAGCAGGTGTCCGATGCCGAGCGATTTGGCGTGGCCGAAATCGTGGGCAACCGCATCATCAATATCGAAGAGAAGCCCAAAAAACCGAAGTCGAATTACGCGGTCACCGGAATCTACATGTTTGACGCCACGGTGTTCGATAAAATCCGCACGCTCGTGCCTTCGGCCCGTGGTGAGCTCGAGATCACGGATGTGAATAACTCCTACATCCGCGAGGAGACCATGACGTTCTCTTTTCTCGAAGGCTGGTGGACGGATGCCGGCACTTTCGAGTCTCTGCTGCGCGCAGGAAACCTGGTGGCGCAAAGCCGGCAAAAAGAAACGAAGCCCCCCCGTGTGCTCGGGCAGGTCGGCGACTGAAGATGACGGTCAAAGCCGCGGCAACTTCGGAAGCGCACAGAATCATCAGCTCCGACGGTCTGGATCTGGTGGCGCCCGCCTGTGAGAAAGGTATCGGAGCGGTCATCACGGCGCCCGGTTCAGACAACCTCATACACGGCGTGCGCATCGAGCCTGTGGCGTTATGGCCCGACGATCGCGGCTACTTTCTCGAAGTGCAGCGCCTGGGCCGCGGCTTGGCGGCACACTTCCCGGCGGCATCCACGCAAGTGTCCGCGGCGTTCAATTATCCGGGCACGATCAAGGCCTTCCATTACCATCTGCGTCAAACCGATTGCTGGACGCCGGTTGCGGGCATGCTGCAGGTTGCGCTGTTTGACTTGCGCGCGAGTTCGCCCACACATGGTCTGCGAAACACAATGTACGTAGGAGCGCTGCGTCCCTGGCAGATTCTGGTACCACCCGGCGTGGCGCACGGATACAAGGTGCTGGGAGCGGAACCATCACTTCTGGTGTATCTGACAGACCGGTTCTATGATCCGAACGACGAGGGCCGCATTCCCCACAATGATCCGCTCATACATTACGACTGGGAACTCCAGCATAAGTAAAGCGGGACCGGCTGGGGTCGCGGTCTCTGATAAGAGCACGGGCGGGAATGCGGACAGGCGCAAGCGCCTGTCCCACACAGGCAGGAATGCCTATTCCACTGCGGCCGGGCTATGAAAATTCTGGTCACGGGCGGCGCGGGATTCATTGGTTCCGCCTTCGTGCGCATGGCGCTGGCCAAAGCGGAGCCGGCGCGCGTGGTCAATCTGGATAAGCTGACTTACGCGGGCAATCTGGAAAACCTGGAATCGGTGGCGCATTACCCGGGACACCGGTTTGTTCACGGGGACATTGGCGACGCCCGAGCTGTCGATGGGATCCTGGACGATGAAAAGCCTGATGCGATAGTACATTTCGCCGCTGAATCTCATGTGGACCGCAGCATTTTCTCGCCGAGCCCGGCGTTTGAAACGAATTTGCGAGGCACCTTCACGCTGCTCGAGGCCGCCAGAGCGCATCGAATCCCGCGCTTCATTCACGTCTCTACCGATGAAGTCTACGGCAGCCTGCGGGCGCCCATCGAGGCGGACGAAGATTTTCCGTTGAACCCGAGCAGCCCTTACTCGGCTTCGAAAGCAGGTTCAGACCTGCTGGCGCGGTCCTACTTCACCACGTATGGCCTGCCGGTAATCATCACGCGCGCGTCGAACAACTATGGGCCCTTCCAGTTTCCCGAGAAGCTCATTCCGCTGATGATTTCGAACGCGCTTGAAAGACGGCCTTTGCCCGTCTATGGCGACGGCATGCAGGTGCGCGATTGGTTGTACGTGGACGACCACTGCCGGGCGCTGATGGTGATGCTCGAACAAGGCCGCGAGGGAGAGATCTACAACATCGGCGGCAGCCGGTCTGTGCCCAATATCGAAGTGGTACAGAAGATTCTGCATGCGACCGGCGCGCCGGATACGCTGATCGAGCACGTCGAAGACCGGCCGGGGCATGACCGCCGTTACGCACTCACAAGCGCCAAGTTGATACGCGAAACAGGCTGGGAAGCCGAGATGAGTTTCGAGCAGGGCCTGGCCGAGACCATCGATTGGTACCGGCAGCATGCAGGTTGGATCGAGCGCGTGAAATCCGGCGAGTACCTGAATTATTACGCGCGAAATTACGACAATCGAGAGGCCGAGCTTCGCAAGGCCTCGAGCGCGCGCGAGCGAACCAAGGCGCAATGATGCGTGTGGCCATCGACGCCACCCCGCTGACCCTGTCGAGCGGCGGTCTGGCTCGATATACGGCCGAACTCACCGGGGCACTCGTGAAAAATTTTCAAGACGACGTGTTTACCTTGATGAGCGATCAGCCGTTTCCTATGCCCGAGCCCGCGAGAAACCATCTGATCCGCGGCGGTGGCGCGCGCAGTCCTCTGGAGCGCAGGTGGTGGTTTTGGGGGCTGAATCGCGAGTTGGTCCGGAGCGGCTGCCAACTGTTCCACGGCACGAATTTTGAGGTGCCTTATGTCCCTTTAAGGGCCAGCGTGCTCACGCTGCACGATCTTTCGCCCTGGATGAATGCTCCTTGGCACGCGGATGCCGGCCGCGTACGCCGGCGGACACCGATGCTGATTGAGCTGGGGATCGCCACCATGGTGATGACCCCGACCGAAGCTGCACGAAAGCAGGCGATGGAGCACTTTCGCATCCCGGCATCACGCATCGCCGTGGTGCCGTACGCGGCGTCCGAGATGTTTCGTCCGGTTGAGAAGAATTGCTCGGCGCCCTACTTTCTCTATGTCGGCACACTCGAGCCGCGCAAAAACCTGCTGGAACTCATTGAGGTGTTTCGGGCAGTGCGCCGGCGTCATAGTGTGGAACTAGTATTGGCGGGGCGGCGCCGGGCGGACTTTCCGCCACTGCCGCCGGAGCCCGGGGTGAGAGTGTTGGGCGAGGTCGGCGATTCCGAGTTGCCGGGGCTCTACTCGAACGCACTCGTGTTCCTATATCCGAGCCATTACGAAGGTTTTGGCCTGCCGGTGTTGGAGGCCATGCAATGTGGCGCCTGCGCTTTCATCTCCGGGGACGCCGCGCTCGCTGAAGTGGGCGGAGATGCGGCTGTGCAACTTCGAAGCGCGAGCGAGTGGGTTCAGGCGATGCAAGCCGCAATTGAAAACCCGGGCTGGCTTCGAGAATTGGCGCAAAGAGGCTTGCGGCGGGCGAGAGAATTCTCGTGGGCCCGCACGGCACGTCTGACGCGCGAGGTCTACCAGGAAGCCTTGCGGCGGTTCTCGTTCTGACATGAGAGAACGGAAGGCGCTGTTCCTGGTCCCGGAAGCGCCCTATCCCACGCACGGGGGAGGAGCACTGCGTGCAGCCTCGATTCTCGAGTATCTGGCGCAACGTTACTGCGTGGATGTGATCGTCTTTCGTGAGCCGGGAAGCCCGAATCCAGCGGCCGCCTTCCCGAACGGGGTGGCGAGAAGCGTCCAGGTCATCGATCTGCCTCCGCACCGGAAAAGCCCGGTTGCGCGAGCTTTTCGGAACGCCAGGCGGCTGGCGCGCGGCATACCGCCGTTATTCGACCGGTTTAACGGTTTTGGAGACGAGGTCGCAAATCTCGTGGCCGGACACAATTATGAAATTGCCATTACGGAGCATTTCTGGTGCGCACCTTACTGGGAACAGATCGTTCCCGTCAGCGCTAAGACCGTGCTCGATCTGCACAATATCGAATCCGTGCTTCATGCGCGTTGCGCGCGAACCGGCAACGGTCCGGAGGCAATGGCCCACAGCGTTTTCGAGAAGGCCGCTCGCGAGCTGGAATCATGCTGGTATCCGCGCTATGACTGCCTGATGACAGCTTCCGAGGCCGACGCAGCGCTGGCGCGAGAGGTCTCCCCGAGATCCCGGGTGATGGTTCACCCGAATTCAATTCCGCTGGCGCCTCAACCGGAATCAATCGAGCGAAACGTGGTGGCATTCTCGGGTAACCTGGAATATCACCCCAATGTTTCGGCGGTGCGGTACTTTCGCGACGAAATCTGGCCGCAGTTGCGAGAAAAGTTTCCAGATCTGAACTGGCGGCTGATCGGGAAGAACCCGCACGCTGTGAAGAAGTACACCGTGGGCGATAGCCGGATTGAAGTTTCCGGGTACGTGGAGAATGCCGTGAAAGAACTTGCTGCGGCGAAAGTGATCGTGGTGCCGCTGCTGGCGGGAAGCGGAACGCGGTTCAAGATCATCGAAGCCTGGGCGGCGGGCCGCGCGGTGGTATCAACCAGCATCGGCGCCGAAGGACTGCCCGCGAGAGATGGTGAAAACATTCGGTTGGCGGACGATGCTCGCAATTTTGCGGATGCAGTGTCGCGGTTGTTAGCTTCCCCTGATCTCCGCCGGCAGCTAGGCCAGGCAGGGCGGGCATTGTTTGAGGCGGAGTTTACATGGGAGAGCACCTGGAAAAGATTGGATTTATGAGAAACTGGCTGATGACAGACGATTCAGGATCATTATACTGGTAAAGTCGGAATGCGATTCGCAGTCGACGCTCACGCGATAGGACGCCACCTCACCGGCAACGAAGTTTACGTTCGGAATCTGTTGAACGGCTTCGCCAGTCTGGATTCAGAACTGGAATTCATTGCCTATCTTTCCACGGCTGATGCCGAAGCCTGGGTACCGTCACATTTTACGGTGCACCGGATTGCAGGCAACCCCTTCGTCCGCCTGGGATGCGATCTTTCGTACAAGCTGCGCCGCGACCGGCCGCAACTGGTGCATGTGCAGTACACGGCGCCGCTCGATTGTCCGGTGCCGGTTGTGGTCAGCGTGCATGATGTCAGCTTTCTGGAGCACCCGGATTATTTTCCGGTCTACCGCTCGATGCAGCTCCGGTGGACCGTTCGGCGGACCATCCGGCGAGCAGCGCGTATTCTGACGGGCAGCGATTTTTCCCGCGACTCCATCGCCCGCGCCTACGATCTCGATCCGGACCGCATTGCAGTCATCCCGAACGCGGCGGGAGGTGGCTTTCACCCGGTGCGTCGTGAAACAGCGGTGGCCGAAGTACGCCGGCGATTCGAGATCGCGACGCCATTTATTTTTTCCGTGGGAGACCTGCAACCGCGCAAGAACCATATCGGGTTGATCCAGGCATTTGCCGAATTGATCGGTAAAAACCCGAAACTGCCCCATCAACTAGTACTGGCGGGCAAACAAACGTGGTTTTCAGGGCGCGTGCTGGAGGCGGCACGGCGTTCCGGCGTGGCCGATCGCATCCGCTTTCTGGGGTTTGTCTCCGACGACGACCTGTTGCAGCTCTACAATGCGTGTGATCTGTTCTGCTTTCCCTCGTTTTACGAAGGATTTGGGTTGCCGGTGGTCGAGGCCATGGCCTGCGGCGCCGCGGTGGCCTGCTCCAACACCTCGGCTATCCCGGAGGTGGCGGACGGAGCGGCGCTGCTGTTCAACCCTTACACCTTCGATGAAATTGCCCGCACCATGGTGGATCTGATTCTATTGCCGGAGCTGCGGGCGCGCATGGCGCGGCTGGGGCTGCAACGCTCCATGCATTTCAGTTGGCAAAAGACGGCGCAGAAGACGCTCGAAGTTTACTGCGAAGTCGTGGAACAATGCCAGCCGGCGCGCAGGCTAATTCCCGAATCCATTATTCAACAATGAGTCGCGTGTTCCACGCGCGGGCGGTCTCTTCATACGGCGCCGTGCTGGGGCTGGGGCTGCTGTTTTGTGCATACGCCGCGCCCGCGACCGACCCCACCGGGTTTCCATTCACGAATGAGACACTGAACTACACAGTGAACTGGCCGAGCGGATTGAGCCTAGGTGAGGCGCACATCAGCGCCATGCGGACGAAATCCGGCGAAGGCCCCGAACAGTGGAATTTCGATATGACACTGGATGCCGGAATTCCAGGATTCGCGGTTTCGGACCATTACCGCTCGACGGCTACGCTCGAGTTATGCGCGCTGACGCTCGAGAAGCAATATCAACACGGATCGCGCAAGATACGCGAGCTGACAACCTTCGATCAGCACGCAGGCGTTGCCAGGCGGGAGACTACGGGCGGCGGTAAATCCGACATTACGGTATCCGATTGCGCCAAAGACGCCCTTACCTTCCTCTACTACGCACGGCGTGAGTTGGGGCAGGGCCGCGTGCCGCCATTCCAGACGGTGTTGTTCGGCGCGTCCTACCAGGTGCGGCTTGAGTACACAGGCGCGCAAACGGTACGCGTCAACGACAAGAAGGCCGAAGCCGACCGGCTGGTGGCTACACTCAAGGGACCGGCTTCGGAGCTAAGCTTTGAAATGCTGTTCGCGCGCGACCCGGCACGCACCCCCCTGGTGATCCGGGTGCCATTGAGCCTTGGAATGTTCTCGATGGAGCTGGCGCGCTAAGCTGACCGAGAATGCGCGTCGCGTTTTTCTCTCCCATGCCGCCCTCTCCAAGCGGCATTGCCGACTACTCGCAGGCCTTGCTGGAGCACCTGAAGCGGCTTGTCGAGATAGAGGTGTTTTCCGACGCCTCGCGCGCGTTTCATCGCGAGGAATTCGACCTGGCGCTCTACCAGGTGGGGAATAACCCGCATCACGCATTTACTTACGAGACCGCACTCCAGCATCCGGGCGTGGTGGTGATGCACGAGTCCAACCTGCATCACCTGATTGCGGACTTGACCATCAGGCGCGGCGACTGGAACGCATATCTGCAGGAAGCGGAATTCAATGGCGGGCGCCAGGCGCTCGAGTACGCGCAGCGCGTCAAGGCTCTCGAAGTGGGACCGGACTATGAAGGTTTACCCATGACACGCCGGCTGCTCGAATCATCCGAAGCGCTGATCGTCCATAGCCGCTTCATGCAGGAAGAAATGCGTTCAGCCGGGTTCGAGGGGCCGATCGCCCGCATTCCCCATGGCGCGTGGATTCCCGACATCGACCGGCAGGCGTATCGCGAAAGGCTGGGATTGGATGAGACGACACCGCTGGTCGGGATCTTTGGATTCCTGAAGTCGTATAAACGCATTGCCGAATCTCTGCGGGCATTCCGGCGTCTGCTGCGCGTGGAGCCCCGGGCCAAGATGATTCTGGTGGGTGAAAGGCATCCGGATTTTCCGGTAGATTCGCTGATTCGAACCATGGACCTTGGGGCGCACGTGCGCGTTGTGGGCTTCACGCCGATCGAGGATTTCAGCGGCTTCGTCGCCGCGTGCGACATTGTCCTCAACCTGCGCTACCCTACAGTGGGTGAAACGTCAGGTAGTCTGCTGCGAGCTTTGGGATTGGGGCGGGCGGTGCTGGTTTCCGATGTCGGCGCTTTTCACGAATTGCCCGACAGCATTTGTCTGAAGGTGCCGGTGGGAGCGGCGGAAGAGGATCTTATTTTCGAATACTTGAACCTGCTGGTTTCGCGTCCGGAAGTTGCGCGCGAATTTGGGGCGCGCGCCCGGGCCTATGCGGAACGCGAAGCCGAGTGGGATACGGCAGCCTGCCGTTACGCATCGTTCCTGCACGCGCTGGCCGAAGGCCGTGAATGGGAAGAGCCCCTCGAGCAAACAGACGGACCGGAAGCTGAGCAAGCCGCGACAGTGGAGCCTGAGTACGTTGCCGGTTGGGCGGCGAACGCCTCGGCAAAACAGTACGTCGAGACCCACAAGAGCCGTCTCGGGCGCACGCTCGAAATCACGCCGCCAGGCGGGCCTGAAGACCGCATCCTCGAAATGGGAGCATATCTGCAGATCACTCCCGCGCTGCGCACGCGGCTGGGGTATGGAACGGTGCGCGGCAGCTACTACGGCCCGGCGGGACGCATCGACCGGCGCACTGCGGTTTCGCAAGATGGAGAGACATTCTATTGCGAGATCGATCATTTTGACGCCGAAAAGGACCGGTTCCCTTACGACGACGGATATTTCGCGACTGTGCTGTGCTGCGAACTGATCGAGCACCTGTTCTCGGACCCGATGCACATGATGTCGGAGGTCCACCGCATCCTCAAACCAGGCGGGCATCTGGTATTGACCACGCCGAACATTGCGGCACTGCGCGCGGTTTCAGCGATCCTGCAGGGTTTTCATCCAGGCTTCTTTCATGCGTACATACGGCCGTCGGATGAAGGCGAAACTGATGCCCGCCACAACCGGGAGTACACGCCGGGCGAAGTCCACAAGCTGCTGGAAAATTCCGGCTTCTCCATCGAGCTGCTCGAAACCGGCCCGTTTCGTGACGAACCGGCGCCGGAGCACGCCTGGGTCCGGCATCTATTGGAGCGCTACAGTCTAGATACGACGCTCCGGGGAGACGGCATTTACGCCGTGGGCAGGAAAACCGGAGGCGTTCGCGAACGCTATCCGGGGTGGCTCTATTCGTGATCGCACGCTGCACCAATCCCGCAGTCCAGGCAGACGGAGACCGCACAATCCAGGCGAGCGTCGAAATCCGTAACGTTTCGACCGAGAGCTGGCGGCCAGCGGAGGGTTTCGCCATCGGGTATCACATCTTCGATCCCGAGAGCGAGACGCTGATGGTGGACGGACCGCGTGTCATTCCGGACGGCGAGATTGCTCCGGGCGAGGGCCGGCGCTTCGAGCTACACTTCGACCTTCCGCCGGAACCGGGCCGCTACCGCGTGCATGTTTCACCCATGCAGGAGAACGTTTGCTGGTTTTATGAACGCGATGCGCAGTTTCTGTTGATCGACGGCGTGGTGGAGAAAGAACGGGCGCGCGTGGAAAAGTTTCGGGTAACAACTGGAGCCGCGCTGCGCCGCGAACGCCGGCTTCGGTGGTTACGCCGGGCGTTTACGTTGCCGGTGCAATCCATTCTGCGAAATCGCAGCTTGATCCAGACCATGGTGCGGCGCGACGTGCTGGGCCGCTATCGCGGTTCCTTTGGCGGCGCGTTCTGGGCAGTGCTCAACCCGCTGATCCTGATGCTGACGTACTATTTTGTTTTCGGCGTGGTGCTGCGCACGCGTTTTCCCAACGATCCCAGCCGCTCGGGGTTCGCTTTGTACTTCCTGGCGGGTATGCTGCCGTGGCTGGCCGTGAGCGAGGCGGCAGGGCGCGCGCCGACGGTGATGCTGGAGCATCGCAATTTCGTCAAGAAGCTGGTGTTTCCGGTTGAAACACTGCCGCTTAATTTGACGGCTTCAGGCCTGGTGAGCGAGTTATTCGGAGTGATTCTATTCGTGGCCGGCGTTCTGGCGGCTCATGGAAGCGTGCCGGCTTCACTCGCGTGGCTGCCCGTCCTGCTGATCCCACAGATTTTGTTCACCGCGGGAATCTGCTGGTTTCTGGCGGCGCTCGGGGTATTTGTTCGAGACCTGGCGCAAGTGAACGGATTCCTGCTCACCTTGTGGTTCTTTCTGACGCCCATCTGTTATCCCGAGGCTTCGCTGCCGGCGTCGGCCATGGCGGTACTGCCGAAAAATCCGATGCTGGTGCTGGTGCGCGGATATCGTGCGATTTTGCTCGAGGGGCATGCGCCGGCGTTCGGCTCACTCTGGAAACTTTGGCTGGTTGCGATCGTGGTGTTCGTGCTCGGCCACGCCTGGTTCCACAAATTGCGGAAATCATTTCCGGATATGATCTAGCTATAGGTAGAGCAGATCAGGAACTTTGCAGACACTGTTCTTCATCGCGTTCGGCGAACTTGTCGTTTGCTGGGTCCTCTGGGTGCTGGTTTTTGTGCGGCGCCACAGGCAGCGCACGGGACAAAAGCCGGTGGTGATCGCCTCCACGTCAAGGTGGGGCATTTTGCTGCAGGGCATTAGCTTTGTTCTGGTGTGGAGTCTCTCGATTCCTCCCCACCGGCCTCTGGGCAGTGCCGCTGATTGGAGTCTCCATGCTTCTGGCCCCGGCATCCGTGCTGCTCGCGTTTTTCGCCTTACGCCATCTGGGAAAGCAGTGGCGCATTCAAGCCGGTCTGAACGAAGACCATGAGTTGGTGCAAACGGGACCGTATCGCTGGGTGCGCCACCCGATCTACACCTCGATGCCGGGCCTCTTTCTGGCCCCGAGTGCGCTGCTCACCAGGTGGCCCGTATTCCTTGTGGCGCAGGCGCTGATTCTGGCCGGACGGAAATTCGTGTTCGGACGGAAGACGGTTTGCTCGTGAGCCGTTTCGGCGAGGCCTTCAGGGCATACAAGTCGCGCCTGCGGGCATACATTCCATTAGTGCGCTGAGCGCTGGGAGGAGACAGGAGGCAGAAGTCAAGAGGCAGGAGAGACAAAAGAGACAAAAGAGCCCGTCCCACGACAGGCGAAAGCCCGAATACAACGTGGGCGCGGCGCCTGTCCTACAAGATCACGGGCATGAATTCGCTATTCTACGTGGTGAGTAACACTGGTTCTCGATGGATTGCGCGGTGAGGGCTCGACGTGCACCAGAACGTCGGCCACCCAGCTCAGCTCGCGGCGGATGCGCTCCCGCACCCGTTCGGCGATTTCGTGTGAATTGCGCACCGTAGTATTGGGATCCACTTCCAAGTGCAGATCGACGTGATATTGAAGACCGGTCTTGCGCGCGAAACACTTCTCCACACCTTCCACGCCCGAGACCTGTTGTGCCGTATCGCGGATGACTCGCATGAGCTTGGCATCGGGCATGGTATCCATCAATTGCAGCGCGGTGTCCCGAGTGACGCGCAGACCCGTAAAAATCACGATGACTCCGACGGCGAAACCGCCGTAATGGTCGGCCGCCAGGAAGCGGCTGGGATCATGGATAGTAAGCCCGACGGCGACGAGTGCGGCCGATCCGGAGATGATGTCTACCGCGTCATTCCAGGCGTCGGCAGCCAGAGCTGCGCTCCCGATTTTCTTCCCGAAGCGATATTTCAAGCCGAACAGCGCGCTCTTGATGCAAATGGAGGCTATCAGGGGCCAGATGGCATACGTGGCCGGCGATCTATGAATTCCTCCGACGTTGAGGAGCGCATGAATCGAGATGCCCACACCGGCACCGGCGAGCAGCAAACCGACCATGAAGCCGGTGAGCGTTTCAGCGCGGCCATGGCCGTAGGGGTGATTCCAATCAGCGGGCTTAGCGGCCAGGGTCAGGCCCAGGTATACCAGGCCGGAAGCCAGAACGTCACCGGCGGATTCCAATCCGTCGGCCACCAGCGATGTGGAAGGGGCCATCAGACCTGTGACGATCTTCACTATCGCGAGCAGGGCGCTCACGATCATGCCGCCGAGCGCGATCTTCCGGCCGATGCGCATATTTCCAGTGTAGCCAGCCGCGACGGAGGACGGCGCTATTTTGCGTTGGAAAAAGCCCGCGCGGCCGATTAGACGGCGGGATTTTACTTCTGTATGGAAGCCAGCCAATAACCGGGCCGGGTGCGGACCTTGACTTCCTTGCGTCCGACATCCACAGAAATCTCGTGGAATCCGCCTTCTTCCTTGTTGTTTGGCTGATAGCTGATCAGGTATTGGCTGTGGATCTCTTCGCCAATTCTCGAAATCGCCTCTTCGAGAGCTTTTTGTTTGGCGAAGGTAAACTCTGTTCCGCCGGTTCCGCGAGTAAACACCTCGACAGGATTGTCGACGAAAATCGATTTCGTGTCTTTAAAGATTTCGACAAGCAAGGGGATGAAACTCGCCGAGCCGCCCTGGCCTCCGGTGGTCTGCATCACAGTGTTGGGAGTGGCCGGCACGTTGGGAGGCAGCGGATGCGCGGCGGGTGGTAATGGATCGGGGCGCGGCGCTTGAGGACGCGACGTCAGGCCCGCGAAAGCGCGTGAGACATCCACCGAGTAGACGCTCACATCGTTCATCTGGATGTCAGTAAGTGCATCGCGGACGCGGCCTTCACTGCCCTTGTCGCGCGTTTCCGAGATCAGCATCAGAATGCGCCGGCGATTCGGGGGCCGGGAGTGCAACATACGTACGGCGTAGATCACAGCGTCGATCAACCGGCTACTGGAGCTGCCGGCTGTGATCTTTTTCACACCGAGCTCGATCTTATTGGTATCCGAGGTGAAATCCTGCATTACGCGGAAACGATGATCGAACGCCAGCACTGCGGCTTCACCTTGATCACCGATCACCAGCGGTTCGATGAGTGAGCCGATCCGGTTGATTTTGGGCAACACTCCTTCCACTTGTGAATTCGCCTGGATAGCAATCACCATGGAGATGGGCTGGAAAGCCACGTCCACCTTGATGTTCTGTTCTTTGTTGTTGTCGAGCAGACGGAAATCCTGGGGCTGAAGACCGTTGACCAGATTTCCGTGCTTGTCCAGCACCGTGACAGGCGCCAAAACGACGTTGACGGTTGTGCGAATCGGTTCTTCGCCCGGTTGCGGCAGCGGTTGGTTCTGGCAGAAGGCCACCAGGGCGGTAACCATGGACCAGAGAATTGCAGCAAGTCCGGTACGCAACATGTGAATTGTGACGTTAGGGCTTGGCACCGCGTTCCTTCCCCGTGGCGTGCTCGGTGCGGCCGCTCAGAAGACCGAGCACGTGCGGCACCAATTCCACGATAGCATCCAGGGACTCGACCGCGCCCTTGGGCGAACCAGGAAGATTGACGATCAGCACCTTGCCGCGGTTACCCGCCACCGCTCGGGAGAGCGCCGCCAGAGGAGTTGAGTCGCGACCCCTGGTGCGCATCAGCTCACCGATGCCGGGGATCTCGCGCTCAATCACTGTTCGCGTGGCTTCGGGAGTGACATCCCGCAAAGCAACGCCGGTGCCGCCGGTGGTGAAAATCGCGCACACCTGACCGGAATCCGCCACGGAGATCAGACGATCGCGGATCATCTGCAGCTCGTCCGGCACTGTTTCCACCAGGCTCACCCGAAAGCCCAGTTGCTCGAGGCGCGCGCGCAGCGACGGGCCGGAGGCATCCACGCGCCGGCCTGTATAAACCGAATCGCTGACGGTGATCACGGCTACGGGTTTATCTGCCGCCATTACGTTCCCCTCAAAGAGGTACGCCGGAAATCACCGCTCTTCCCGCCAGTCTTCTCGACAAGATAGAGGTCCTCAATAGAAATGGACTTATCGAGCGCCTTGGTCATGTCGTACACGGTCAGAGCCGCCACCGCAGCCGCTGTCAGGGCCTCCATCTCGACGCCGGTTTGCGCAGTTGTCGTGGCGCTGGATTCGATGTGAATCCCTCGTTTTTCCACGCGGAGGTTCACATCCACGTACGTGAGCATCAGCGGATGACACAGCGGGATAAGGTCCGATGTTTTTTTTGCGGCCGCGATGCCGGCAATGCGCGCGATTCCCAACGGATCGCCTTTCGGATTCTGCGATAGTTTAGCCAGAACGCGGGGCGCAATGCGCACGAAGGCATGGGCTCGCGCAGTGCGTGTGGTTGTAGCTTTGGCGGATACATCCACCATGCGCGGCGTGCCGGCGGGATCGTAGTGCGAAAGTTTTTTCATTTGACGGGCATCATTTGGGAAGGACGCGCATCAGCTCGCCTGCTTTCCACTCATGGCGATTCGCATCCGCCACGAGAAATGCATTCGCGCGCGTCAACGCCGGCACGTCACCGGAGCCGTGCCAGCGGACGGGAGTGAGCAACGGACCCTTTTCGGCAGAGCACAGGTTGGCGGGGAGCAATCGGGTGAGCCCGGTCTTATGCCGGAAATCCTGAGTGAGATGCGCGAGCGTAAACGCGAGATCAGAGCGCGCCTGGCCGGCCAACAACTCGACCGCGGCACGCGCGAAAAGTTCAAACGTCACCATGGTGGATGCCGGATTACCCGGCAGGCCGAAGAAGAACTTATCCCGCACGCGCCCGAACACTAGCGGCTGGCCGGGCTGGATGAGCACGCGATCGAAAAAGAATTCAGCGCCAAAATCGGCGAGCACGCGTTCCACCAAGTCGTATTTGCCGGCAGAGACGCCTCCAGAGATGAGGAGAAGATTCATCGAGAGGCCGCGTTCCACCAGGGTGCGGGTATCTTCATACTCATCTCGGGCCACCGGAAGGATTGCCGGAATGGCGCCGGCTCGCTGCACTTGCGCGACGAGTGAGTAGACGTTGGAATTACGGATTTGAAATTCTGCCGGGGTTCCGGTGACCGGCACGATTTCGTCACCGGTGGCGAGAAGAGCGACTCGAGGCCTGGAATACACGGCCGGGCGGGCTGTCCCAACTGACGCCAGCATGGCGATCTCCGCAAAACCCAGGCGCGTGCCAGGAGTGAGCACAGCCTCTCCCGCTTGCGCTTCGCACCCTTGAGGATTAATGAATTGACCTACGTCGGCGCTGCGATCGGTCCTGATGGCGCCTGCGTTGTCCGCGGCGCGAGTGACATGTTCCACCATAATGACGGCATCAGCACCTTGCGGCACAGGAGCTCCGGTCATGATCTCGACAGCTTCGCCGCGGCCGACTTCACCCGCAAAGCGCTCACCGGCGCGAACCTCGCCAATTACTTTCAGAGCACCGGGCACGTCCGCCGCATGCACCGCAAAACCGTCGCGGACCGAGCGGGCGACAGCCGGGAAATCCCGGTCAGCAAGCACTTCCTTCGCCAACACGCGTCCCGCCGCGGCTTCGAGCTCGACCTCTTCGGACGCCTGCAGAGTGCGAGCGGCCATCACGCGGTCGATGACGCACGCGCGCGCCTCATCAAAGCTCAACGTGGGCACAACGATATTCTACATGCTGACAGCATGCGCTCCGGTGTGCAGCCGGACATTGTGCAGTGCAGGCGCCGATCCCCCAGGACGGATGCCCGGCGCTCCTTGCATGTTCTTTTCAACGGGACCACAATAAAAGCGGAGGACGTCGGGTTGATCCACGAAACGCCTGACGGCCAGGCCATGCTGGACCTGCAATTCCGCGACCGGAAGCAAGCCGGTCAACTCCTCGCGAAACGCCTGCGCTCCTATGCCGACCGGCCTGACGTATTAGTTCTCGCGCTTCCTCGCGGCGGTGTTCCTGTCGCTTACGAAATTGCGCGGGCATTGCATGTCCCCCTGGATGTTTTCCTGGTGCGCAAGCTTGGCGTCCCCGGACAGGAAGAGCTAGCCATGGGAGCGATTGCGAGCGGAGGAGTGCGCGTTATCAATGATGAAGTCGTGCGGGCGCTGAGAATTACACTGCACGTGATCGACTCGGTGGCGGCGAAGGAAGTGCGCGAACTGGCACGGCGCGAACAACTGTATCGGAAAGGGCGTCCGGCTACGGACGTGCACGGGCGCACCGTGATCCTGGCGGACGATGGTCTGGCCACTGGCTCGACCGTGCGTGCAGCGGTAGCGGCATTACGGTTGCAGCAGCCAAAACGCATCATAGTCGCGGTACCGATCGCCGCGGAGCCGACTAACGCGGAACTCCGGAGCCAGGTGGAGGAACTCATCTGTCTGGCCATGCCCGAGCCGTTTTACTCCGTGGGCTTTTGGTACGAGGATTTCTCCCAAACCAATGACGAAGAAATCCGCGAACTGCTGGAGCGCGCTTCCAAGGAACTCTCCCCCGCTCATCAGAGGTAACCTGTTCCCGAGCGGCGTTTAACACAACTTACGAGCCATGCCTGGAATGACTTCTCCCAAAACCACCGAGCGGATCGTACATGTGATCGCCGATTCCGTGGAACTCGAAGGCAACCTGACAATACCCGAGAGCGCGACAGGCATCGTACTTTTTGTACACGGCAGCGGCAGCAGCCGGCACAGTCCCCGAAACAGGCATGTGGCACAGGTGCTGCGGGAAGCGGGACTGGCCACGCTGCTGATTGATTTGCTGACGGCTGAAGAGGAACGCGAAGACATCGAGACTGCGCGGGTGCGCTTTGATATTGGCCTGCTGGCCGGACGCGTGCGGGGCGCTTCGGATTGGCTGGCGGCCAGTCCCCTAACTGGGCACATGCGGCTTGGGTATTTCGGTGCCAGCACGGGAGCCGCGGCCGCACTGGTAGCTGCTGCCGACCGGCCGCACAAAGTCAGCGCGATCGTGTCGCGAGGTGGCAGGCCCGATCTGGCCAATGCAGCACTACATCGGGTGAAGACGCCAACCCTGCTGCTCGTGGGCGAGCGCGACTCACCTGTCATCGAAATGAACCGGGACGCTTATGGGCACCTGAGCGCGGAAAAGCGGCTGGTAATCGTTCCCGGCGCTACCCATCTGTTCGAGGAGCCTGGGGCGCTCGAAGAGGTGGCCCAGTTGGCTCGCGATTGGTTCGCACGCTACCTAAATGAGCCGAGATCTTTCGATTAGCGGTGAGGAGCGCCAGCGGGCGCTCATGCCCGGAAATCCAAAAAACAAGCGGAAAACGCATTTCGCTGGCCCGGCAAGGGGAGAAAACCGTATACTTGACAATACCGGAGGTTCATTGATGCTCTCGCGATTCCTGTGCGTCGGGATCTGCGCCCTTTCGCTCGCCAGCGCTGCCACTGTTTCTTCGCAACCCACGTTTTACAAAGACGTCCTGCCAGTGATGCAGAAGCGCTGCCAGAATTGCCACCGGCCGGTGAAGTGGCCCCCATCTCTTTCCTTATGTACAAAGACGTGCGGCCCTGGGCCAAGGCCATTCGCGAAGCCGTGTTGACGAAGAAGATGCCGCCATGGTTTGCCGACGCGCACTATGGCAAGTTCGCCAATGACCGCTCGCTCGCGCAAGATGAAATCGACACGTTGGTTTCCTGGGCGGACGCCGGAGCGCGAGAAGGAGACGCAAAAGATGCGCCGCCGCCAGTCGAGTGGGCGGATGGCTGGAGCATCGGAAAGCCCGATACCGTCGTCGAAATGCCGCATGATTTCGATGTCCCCGCGGCGGGAACTGTGGAATATCAGTACGTCGTGATTCCTTCAGGGTTCAAGGAAGATACCTGGGTGCAAGCCGCCGAAGCCCGTCCCGGCAATCGCGCGCTGGTGCATCACATCATTGCTTTCGTTCGGCCTCCCGGATCCAAATGGCTGAAGGAAGCGCAACCCGGTGTCCCGTTCGTGCCCAAGAGACGGGAATCGAAAAAGGACAAATCAAAGAAGGAAGAATCCAAAAAAGAGGACGATGATAGCATTGCGGACGGGCCGGAATTGCTGATTGGCTTCGCTCCGGGCCTGTTACCGATGACTCTGCCTCCGGGACAGGCCAAGCTGGTGAGGGCCGGTTCAGACTTCGTTTTCCAGCTGCATTACACAGCCAACGGCAAACCCGGTGTCGACCGCAGCCGCATCGGGCTGATTTTTGCACAGCAAGCTCCGAAGCAACGAGTTTTCACGGCCAATGCCACGAACTCCAAGTTTGTGATTCCTCCGGGCGATCCGGCGTACCGCGTCGATTCCAGCATTACGCTGCATCAGGCGGTAGATCTGATCGATGTCATGCCGCACATGCACTATCGCGGGAAGGATTTCGAATACCGGCTGGCCTATCCGACCGGCGAAACTCAAACCGTGCTTCGCGTACCGCGCTACGATTTCAACTGGCAGCTTTTCTACTATTACGAGAAGCCGGTAGTGTTGCCGGCGGGGACGCGCATCGAATGCACCGCGCATTTCGATAATTCACCGAACAACCGCTACAATCCCGATCCGAAAGCCGAAGTCCGCTGGGGCGATCAAACCTGGGAAGAAATGATGATCGGCTGGTTCGATATCGCGGTGGCCGCGGACAAAAATCCGCGTGACGTGTTCAAAGAACCGAAGAAGACTCAATCGGCAGGTCTATAGCCGCGCCATGATCCGCTGCACGCCCGCACGGAAAGTTTCGGGCGGCGTCAGTAAACTGAGTACCAGGAACGCTTCGGAATCGAAATCATAGAAAAAACCGGGCTGTATCAGCACGCCATCGCCCTCCAGCAGTTCCAGACACCATTCCTCTTCCGTGCGGACCAGCGGGACGCGCAAGACCCCGTACCAACCGCCTTCAGCGTTGAGCACCTGAGCCGATGACTTTTCGTGAATCGTCGACCTGAGCGCTGCCAGGTTGTGCTGCACACGGGCAGCGATCTGACGCTGTACGGCCTTGCCCGCGGATAATAACTGGGGGAGCGCGTGCTGCACCGGCGTGCCCACCGAAAGATACGTATCGGCGATCAGTTCGAGCCGCTCCGTAGCTTGGGCGCAAAGTCTAGACGGGCCGCCAATTATGATCCATCCCAACTTCATCTGCGGAAGACCGGCAACTTTTGAAACGCCGCTCAAGCAAAATGTGAGTGCGCGATCCACTCCAGCAAGCGAGCTGACGCGGTTCGGGTCGGGACCCAAAGTGTAATCGGTAAAGACCTCGTCCGAAATCAGTGCGATGTTGCGGGCGGCTGCCAGTTGGACCAGCCGTTCGAGTTCGCCGCGCTTCACGAAGGATCCGGTGGGATTGTTCGGATTCACCAGGACGAGGGCGCGTGTGCGATCGGTAATGGCAAGCGCGATGGCATCCAGATCCATGGACCAACCGTCGTGGTACACGAGTGGGTAATGCTCCACTTGAACCATCTCCATTTCCGCCAGAAACTCAAACAGCGGATACGAAGGCCGCGGGACCAACACCTGATCTTCGGCATCGGCCAGCAGCTTAAACAGCCAGGCGTAGGATTCGCTGGTGCTGGTGGTCAGCAGGATGCGATCGGTATGCACATGACAATCGCGGGCGGAGTAATACGCGGCAACCGCTTCACGTGCCGACAGCAAGCCTGCCGGAGATGGTTCGTAGTGGAGCGCTTGGGGATCGGCAAACGCACGCAGAATCTGATCCACCGGGTAATCGAAGCCCCCTCGCGTGGGATTTGATTCTGTGAGGTCCAGGATTTCGGAGCCCGCGCGCCGTCTGGCTTCGAGTGCTTGAGCAATGCGGTTGGGCCGCAGGTCCCAACGGAACCGGGAGGAGAACATGTTTGGGTATTCTACGACTGTAGAGGGTTCTGGTTGCAATGCGGACAGCAGAGCGGCGAAAGCCCGGCTACGACGCGGGTCTCTGACGCCGGTCCCACTTAACCATGGTTGCAATGCGGACGCGCGAACAATGACCATAGAACCAGATGTCGATTGACGCCAATCAGGTGTTGACCCTCACGATCGCGAACTTGCCCACGTTCACGCTATGGCTACTTGGTATCTTGTACGACAACGCCCGATCAAATTAAATGATGTGCGCGATTTGCTGCGTGCGTGCGGAATTGAAGAGAGCGAAATCCTCGGGGTCGCTCGGAAATTCAGGCGCTCCGTTCCGAGTTTCACGCAGAAATCCGCGATATACGCGGGATCATGGAGAAGAACCACGGCGATCTTCTCCGGCTTCTGGCCGATCATGACCACAGCATCGGCCGGTCTGGAAGACCAGAAGTAGTTTTTCCTGAGCGGTTCCCCGCACACAGGCCCATGTTAGTTTGGGTGCATGCCTAATCGTTCGTCGCTCTGTCTGATGGCCACCATGGTCCGCGAACGGCAAATTTCGCCGGTGGATCTGGTCGACGCGCACCTGCGGCACATCGAGAAGCACAATCCCAAGATCAACGCATTCGTACGTGTGCTGGCAGACGAAGCCCGTAAGGCGGCTACGCAGGCCGAGACTACGGTGACGCGCGGCGAGGCGCTGGGTCTGTTGCACGGCGTTCCGGTCACGATTAAGGACAGCTTCGACATCGAAGGGCTTCCGACGCTCTGTGGAAGTAAATTCCGGCTGGAACACCGCGCAAAGGAGGACGCCACGGCGGTGGCCCGATTGCGCGCGGCCGGGGCCATCATCCTGGGCAAAACCAACTGTCCCGAGTTCCTGTACAACTACGAAACCGACAACTACATCACGGGCCGCACGAACAATCCCTGGGATCTGACGCGCACCGCGGGCGGATCGAGCGGCGGCGAATCCGCAGCCATCGCATCGTACTGCTCAGCCGGAGGAATCGGAAGCGACGGCGGCGGGTCGATTCGCATTCCGGCGCACTTCTGTGGAATCGCGGGCCTGAAGCCCACGCCAGGCCGCGTTTCGGCCGCCGGACACTTTCCCGTCATCAGTCATCCGGGAGGACTGCTGGGAGTCGGTGGACCGATGGCCCGCGGCGCCAATGACGTCCGGCTGCTGTTTGCGGTGCTGGCCGGTTACGACACGCAGGATCCATTCTCGGCTCCGGTACCGATTCAGGTGCCCAAGGCCGACGGCATTCGCATCGGCGTGATGGAGCAGTTCTACAAAGTGCCGGTGCGCCCGGAGATTCGGGACATGGTGCAGATGGCGGCAAGGACCCTGGAGCAGATCGGGTTCAAAGTGGAGCCTTTCACACCCAAAGGACTCGAACGAGCGCCCAACCTCTGGTGGTTCTTCTTCGGGCAACTCCCGGCGCCGCATATCAAGAAAATCATCGAAAATCGCGGGCAGGACGCACATTGGACTGGAACAGAATTCGTTACCCAAGCCCTCCAGGAAGCGGCGCCCACCGCAACCAATGTGCTCGACAATTTGGCCGACCGCGACGCCATGCGCGCCGCCCTGCTGCGCCAGATGGAAAGCGTTCCAATCATTATCGGACCGCCCTGTGGCGTGCCGGCTTTTCATCACCGCGAGCGGCGTTGGCCCGGCAACGGGAAATCCATCGGACTGTTCGAAGCCATGATGCCCGCCACACCGTTCAACCTGCTGGGATTCCCAGCGGCGGTGATTCCATTTGGCATGACCAGCGAGAACATTCCCCTGGGTGTTCAGATCATCGGCCGGCCCTGGGAAGAGGAACTGGTACTCGAAGTGGCTGTGAAGCTCGAAGAGGCGCGTGGACGGTTTCCGGAACCTCCGGGATATTCCGAATAGAACGGCCGCTGACGACCCGCTAGGATCTAGCGGCCACCAAAGCCATCCAATGGCCTTTGACGTGCGAGCTTCGAATGGCCGCGCCGGCATCACGCAGCGCTCGCTCGACATCTCCCACTTCCGGGAGCTCGATTCCGCCCGCAATCACTATTCCGCCCGGCCGGATTACACGCAACAAATCCAGCGCCAGTTGGACGATCGCCTCGGCGCTGATATTGGCGGTGATCAGATCGACTGAGGCGGTCCGCACCGCGTCCACCGAGCCAACAAACGACATCTTGCGGCGCGCGATCTCGACAGCTACTGGATCGATATCGCAACCGAACACCCGGCGCGCACCCAGAAGTTCCGCCGCTTGGGCCAGAATTCCCGCCCCGATGCCTACATCCAAGACCTTCATGCCTGGGCGAAGCTCTTGTTCCAGCCGTTCCAGGCAAAGTTGCGTGGACTCGTGAGCGCCGGTACCAAACGCGAGGCCTGGATTCACTTCGATGCGCAGCCTGCCGGGCGGCGTCGGATCGTCGCGCCATTCGGGAACCAGGAAAAAACGATTGCCCACCAGCATCGGCGGAAGCCGCGCACGGGCGAGCTCGATCCAATCGCAATCTTCTTCGGCGCGGGCAGTGGCGCCGTAGCGCTCGAAATCGCGTGCCAGCTTGCCGGCATCAGCATCGTCAAAGAAAGCGCGCAGCCCGCAGCGGCCGCCCGACGCCTCGAGCTCGGTGATGCCCACCGAGCCGCGTTCCCAGAGGTCAGCCACCAGCAGGTCTTTCTCCTCTTGCCTGCATTCCACGTAGAGAGAGAACATAGTTGGTTCGCGCATGAAACTTCAGGGAATCTTTATCGACACCACAACGCCCTTCGATCACAGCGGGGCGGTGTACAAAGTCAAGGTACAGCACAACCTCGAGAAATGGAACCGCACCACAGTGGCAGGCTACGTCATCTGCGGGCCTGCCGGCGAAGGCGTTCTGCTTTCATCGGAGGAAAAAAGCGCGCTCTGGGAGATGACTGCGCAATGTGCGGCGTCCGAAAAACTGCTGATCGCGGGTGCGATTGTGGAGGGAGTGCAGGAAACCGTCTCGCTCGCCAATCGCGCCGCTGGGCTTGGTTTCGAAGCCGCGCTGGTCGAAGCGCCGCGTTACTACCCGGACTTCCAGCGGCCTGGTGCTCAATTGCTGTACTTCAAGACGGTGGCTGACCGGGCTCGGATTCCGTTGATCGCGGCGGGAATTTCCCCGGATCTGGTGGCGCCGCTCTCGCAACATCCCAACATCATCGCCGCATCCGTGAACACAGCGGACGCAGGCTTTCTGCTCCGTGGATCGCGTCCCGAATTTCAAGTACTGGCGGCCTCCGCACGGACTTTGTGGCCGGCCTTACAATCCGGCGCGTGCGGAGCGATTTTGGGATTCGCCGCGGCAGCCCCATACGCCGCCATTGTGATTTGGGAAGCGCACCGCACACGTGAAGAGGAGGCCGGAGCGGACTGGCAGCAGCGCATCACTCGCGCCGCGGAGGTCATTGATGAATGCTACGGCGTGCCAGGTTTGAAGCACGCCATGGAGCTGAACGCGTATTACGGCGGCCCACCGCGGCTGCCACTGGCGGTTCCGTCTTTAGCTGCGCGAAGCGAAATCGAACAGGCCTTCCTCGAGCTACGAACCGACCGGTGATTTCAGAAAATCGCGGATGTATTGGATCACCAGCGCCGGCTTTTCGTGCACCACCCAGTGCGAGCCGTCAGGCACGCGTTGGAGAGCGACGATTATACAAGCGAGAATGGCAACGGGACGTGCACAGGCAAGACAACAATACCTATTCTACGTTTATAGATTTTCCAGAATTGCATCGGTAACCTCCTCGGTGCTGTTGCGGCCGCCCAGATCCGGCGTGCGCGCGCAGCCTTCAGTCAAAACTTTCGCCACCGCTTGGTCCACGTGTTGAGCCGCATCGGTTAGCTGCAGATGATCCAGCATCATGGCAGCGCTCAAAATGGTTGCGATGGGATTCACAATGCCTTTGCCCGCGATGTCCGGCGCCGATCCATGCACCGGCTCGAACATCGAAGGATGGCGACGCGAAGGATCCAAATTCGCGCTGGCGGCCAGGCCCATGCTGCCCACGATAATGGCCGAGATGTCGCTCAGGATATCACCGAAAAGATTGGAGGCGACGACCACGTCGAAGCTTTCCGGCCGGCGAATGAAATTCATAGCGGCGGCGTCCACTAGCAGCGATTCGGTGGAGATATCGGAAAACTCCGCGGCCACTCTCGCGAAAGTCCGATCCCAAAGCACCATGCCAAATCCCTGGGCGTTGGACTTTGTCACCGAGGTGACGCGCTTTTTGCCGTTGCGCCGCTTTGCCAGCTCGAAGGCAAAGCGCACGATGCGCTCGATCCCACGCCTGGTGAAAACGGCTGTCTGGATGGCGACTTCTTCCGGCTGATTGTGGTAGACGAAGCCGCCGACCTGCGCGTACTCCCCCTCGGTATTTTCGCGGACCACAACGAAATTGATCTGCTCGCCTTTGCGCAGTGCGAGCGGAGATTCGACTCCGCGATGGAGCACTGCCGGCCGCACATTCGCATACTGATCGAACGCCCGGCGAATGGGCAGGAGCAGGCCGTTCAAGGTAACGTGGTCCGGAATCTCCGGGTGCCCAACAGCTCCTAGCAGGATGGCATCGAAGGGACGCAGCTCGTCCAAGGCATCCGCCGGCGCCATGCGGCCGTGACGGAAGTAGTAATCCGATCCCCACGCAAAATCGTGGAAATCAAATTGGATCTTTTGCTGCCGCGCGACCTTCTCGAGCACGCGCTTGGCTTGCGGAACCACCTCCTGACCGACACCATCGCCGGCCAGTACGGCAATGTGAAACGATTGCATGAGAGTACCAATCGTAGCGTAGGAAGGGCATCGGTGGTTGACCAAACACGAAGACCGAGACCTTGCCGCAAGAATCGTGGCATGGCTTCCTAACCCGGCAAAGCCGGAACCAAAGAGGATATCCGTCATGATGCCCGAATGGGCGTTGAACTTCTGACCGAGCGGTACCAGAGCCAGATGGCTCGCGTTCTCTCCTGCTACGACCGAATCATCATCCAAGGAACGGTTCCGAAGTGGTGCTACGCCCAGGGCATGACGGATTACTTTTATGAGCACCAGATCCGCATCTTTGACTATCCCCGGTGGGCAGAACCGTTACGCGATACCATTCGGGAGAGCCTGGAGCATATGGCGGCGGAAAAGGGAATCGAGATCGAGTTTATTCGCAGCAAAAAGAACGGGTTCCGTCAGGAGAAGCGGGTGCAAGAGCTGCTGGACCAGCGAGGAGATGGGCCCGGGCTGGTGTGCATTCTGTCGGCCATGGAGCCCTGTGGCAGCTATAAACCGTGGCACGACAAAAAGACGCACCAGACATACCTGAAGCCAGCGGACGGCAAATGCCTGCACTACGACGTCTATTTCATCGATCCGGATCTGGGGCTGTGCTCCGTACGCGTGCCCACGTGGTGTCCCTTCCGGTTGCAGGTCTACTGCAATGGACACAGTTATCTAGCCCGACAGTTAAGCCAGCGCCAGATCGAGTATCGTGTGCTGGACAACGCCTTCGGCTGGATTGCCGACTTGGAGCAGGCCCAGAAGTTAGCGGACCCCTTCTCGGTGAAAATGGTGCACCGCAAGCTGGACCAGTTCGCTGACCGATATTGCCCGGTGGTCCGGCAGTTCGGCCTGAGCTATCACTGGAGCCTGGACCCAGTCGAGTTGGCCACCGATATCGTGTTTGCCAAGCAGGTCGCCTTGCAGGCCATCTATGACCGGCTCATCCGAGCCGCCATTCACACGGTGAAACCGGATAACAGCGCCACTTTCCTAGGGCGGAAGCTCCACGGTAACTACCAGGATGAGATGGGCAACCGGTGACGCGCATCCAACACACCATGGGGCCGGTGTCGATCCAGATGTATGACCAGTTCCGGCTGATCCTGCGGATGGAGACCACGGTGGTGAACCTTTTTCAAGCACTACCGCGAGGTAGAACACCAGGACGGCACCAGCCGCCTGGCCTGGGCAGAGATGAAGAAGACCATCTACAGCCTGGACCCATGGCGCCAACTGTTGCTGGCTGCCAACCGGCGATACCTGGAGTTCATCTCGACCATCGAAGAGGACAAGGCTGGCACCGACAAGCTCAACAAGATCTCTCAAC
>QHXW01000244.1 GCA_003223115.1 Acidobacteriota bacterium | reverse complement strand
ACGTCGTTTCCTTGATGTATGAATATCCGCTGCTCGATGCGGCTTCCAGATAGTCCGGCAGCGTGCCCAGCAACCGGCCCGCGGGATCGATGGTCCCGGTGATGCCATCGTTGGTAGACCGCAATATCCATCTGCGATTCTCGGCGGCGCGCATGCGCACAATTGTTAGATGCTGCAGCCGCGCTGGGCTTTTCCCGAACCAACTGTCGTTCGAGATGTTCACCAGAAGCTCAGCGCCATTCAGCACAAACTGCCGCACGAAGTTTGGAAAAACGGACTCGTAGCAGATAAAGGCCGACATGCGGTGTTCTCCCATGGGAAACACAACCACCTTCTTACCTGCGTGGAAATCGCCGGCTTCAGTGGAGATCTTGTTAACGAAACCGAACGGCCAGGGCACAAATTCGCCGAATGGCACCAGATGCACCTTGTCGTAACGGCCCAATACATCGCCTGAACGGGACACCAGCAAAGCTGAGTTGAGCGGCGCCCCGTCCGGCGTGTGCCCCACCGCGCCCGTCAGAAAATACCCACCCGCCAGCCGGCTCAGATTGGCAGCCATACGCAAAAAATCCGGGTCGTCGGCATAGAGCGGCGCGGGTACTTCGGGCCAGACCACCAGATCCAGAGACAGATTTTTATCGGCGAGCACGGCGTTCATCGACAGATAAGCCAGACGCCTTTCCATCGTTTGCACCGATTGCGGAGTCCAGGTCTCGGTCTCGGAGATGTTGGGTTGCGTGAGAATGGCGATCTGGTTTCCGCGCTGCCAATCGGGCAACCGTGGCAGCAGCATCAGTAACGGCAAAGCCACCACCCACAGTACCTGCCGTCGCGGGCGGCGCAGCAGAGGCAATGCCAGCGCTGTCGCCATCATCAGGAACACAAACGACAGCCCGTAAACTCCGGTGTAGGGCGCCAGGCGCATGGGTACGTTCATGTCGATTCCCGCATTGCCGAGCGCCAGCCAGGCAAAACCCAGCCAGCCGTGTGTGATCTCAATCGCGACCCAAATCGCCGCCACTGCTGGAACAGCCCAGGCGGTCCGCATCGCCATACCTGCCAGCAGCGCAAAAAATCCCATATGCAGCGCCTTCACCAGGCAGAACAGCGCCAACAGCAGCCACGCGAGCACCGAACTAATGCCGCCAAACTTTGCCAGGACGCCGCCGATCCAATAGCACACCCCGCACCAGTAAAGCACCCCGGCAAGATATCCCAGCAGGAAACGCGGGCCGGCGCGGCGCTCGCGAGTCACGGCCACTAGAAGGGGAGCCAGCGCAACAGGCGCCAGCCACACGAAGTCGAAACGAGGGAATGTCAGGATCAGCAGAAGCGCGCTGAGGACCGCCAGAATATAGTTCAACGGGTTGTAACGTGCGCCTGTTGGCTTACGTGGTCCGCCATATAGGAGCTGCGCACCAGCGGTCCACTGAACACCATTTTGAAACCGATCGAAAGACCGTACTCGCGGTAAGAATCGAACAGATCGGGCTCAATGTATTCGACCACCGGCAAATTCCGGCGGGTCGGTTGAAGATACTGGCCGATGGTGGCCACATCGACATCGGCCCGCCGCAAATCGCGCAAGAGCGCTCGCACCTCGTCTTCGGTTTCGCCCAGGCCCACCATGAATCCGGACTTGGTGAGCACGTCCGGGCGGTGCCGTTTAGCAAAAGCCAGCACACCAAGAGACTGTTGGTAATCAGCTTGGGGGCGCACTCGACGGTAAAGGCGCGGGCCTGTCTCCATGTTGTGGTTGAACACGTGGGGAGCGGCATCGAGCACACACGCCACAGCCTCCAGGTCTCCGCAAAAATCGGGCGTAAGCACCTCGACGCGAGCGTTGGGCAGCCGTCGCTTTACTTGATGCACGGTTTCGGTAAAATGCCGGGAGCCGCCATCCTCGAGATCATCGCGGTTGACGCTGGTGATCACTACGTAGCGCAGATTCATCAACGCCGCCATACGTGCCACGTTGGCCGGTTCCTGGGGGTCGAGCCCCATTTCCTGCTTTGCCGGCGATCCCTTCGGAACGGAGCAGAACCCGCAACCTCGCGTGCAAAGATTTCCCAGGATCATGAACGTGGCAGCGCCCCGATGAAAGCATTCGTGAATATTGGGGCAGCGCGCGGATTCGCAGACCGTGTGCAGATTCAAACGCCGCAGTTCCGTTTTCATCAAATGCAGTGAGTCGAAATGTGTCGGGTTTTTACGGGCCCATTGAGGAAGGCGCGGGCGCGCTTGAGCGCCGTCGATTTGAACCAAAGGAGTATCGAGCACGGGTTTATGGCACCGGCGGGAGTGATGCTTCCACGTGGCTGCTGTTATTTTCGCACGATGGGATGGAAGCCCGCGTTTTCGAGATCCGCCTTGGCTTTACCCAGCATCGAGGCGTCAGCGAACGGTCCCACCATCACGCGGAGAAGGGCCGGAGTGGGGCCAGCGGCGAGAAGCGCCGGGAATCCTTTCTGGCGCAAGGTGTCGGCCACCACATCGGCCTGCGGCTGTCCCACGGCCGCGACTTGCAGGTACATTCGACCCGGGCCCGGAGTTACCGAAGTGACAGCAGATCCGCCTGACGGCTTGCCGGCCGGGGCTTGCGAACTAGCAGGAGGCACGCGAGCGGGTGATGATCTCGCCGGCGGAGTGGCGGGCTGGCGTCTCGGTTCAGTTTTTTCCGGAGGTGAAACGGCCTTGGTCTCTTTAGGAGCCGGGTCTCTCTGTTCCTGCGCAGGCGAGTTCGCCGGCGGCGCCTGTGGAATGGCCGGTCCCGAGGCTTCGGGACGTTGGCTGTTTGCCGCGGTGGACGTGGCTGAAGCCGTTGAAGGGCCGGGCCCGGAGTTGCGGCCTACCACATAGCCCATTGTGAAAAATACACCGAACAAGACCACAACAATGAAAAATGCGCAGAGCAGTTGCCGATTGCCCAGCACCAGTTCGTATTCGCCGTCAGTTTTCGCCATAGAAACTCGCCTGCGTGCGGAGCATCACATCTTGACCGGAGGCGATCCCTCGCCGCCTCGGGCATAGTGATCCAACGCGCGCCCTAAAGTAGAAAGTATATCGAGGGGCAGCGGGAAGACAATGGTTGTATTTTTTTCCGTGCCGATTTCCACTAGGGTCTGCAGATATCGCAACTGGATTGCAGCAGGCTGTGTCTGGATAATTGCCGCCGCCTGCGACAGCTTGTCCGCGGCCGTGAATTCACCCTCGGCATGAATAATTTTGGCGCGGCGCTCGCGCTCAGCTTCGGCCTGGCGGGCAATAGCGCGGATCATCTGTTCGGCGAGATCTACCTGCTTCACCTCGACCATGGTGACTTTCACGCCCCAGGGCGAGGTGTGCTGATCGAGAATCGATTGCAACCGAACATTGAGCTTTTCCCGCTGGCCCAGCAACTCATCGAGTTCCACTTCACCCAGAACACTGCGCAAAGTAGTCTGTGCCAGTTGAGAGGTGGCGTACAGGAAGTTCGAGACCTCGATCACCGCCAGTGTGGGATTGATTACACGGAAATAGATCACTGCATTCACCTTCACCGTTACGTTATCGCGGGTCACGACATCCTGCGCCGGCACTTCCAAAGTGTCCACGCGCAGTGAAACACGCACGATGCGATCGATAGGCGCGAACACCAGAATAAGTCCCGGCCCTTTAGGGCTGGGGAGGACACGGCCCAGCCGGAATATCACACCGCGCTCGTATTCGGCCAGAATTTTGATCGACGACACCAGATAGATCACGATGATCAGGATCACGATAATGGTGGACAGGTCGAACGGCATATCAGCCTCCCGTTGATTTTGGGAACGGTTCCACAGTCAGGTTGAGATGATCTAGAGCGGTAACCCGCACCCGCTCCCCCGATTTGAGCGGCACAGGCGAGACCGCGTTCCAATATTCGCCGCGCACGAAGATGGGGCCTTGCGGATTGAGATCCTCCAAAGCTACGCCCACTTCGCCGATCATTCCTTCGCTGCCGGTCACCACTTTATTGGCGCGTGCGCGCATGACCAGCGACAGCAGAAATACCGTGATGGCGGCGAACGGCAGGGCCAGCGCGATCGCCGTCGAGAGGTGAATGCGCATCTCGGGCACCGGACTGTTGATCAGCAACACCGCGCCCAGGATCATCGCCACGGCTCCACCGGCGGCCAGCACCCCATGGGAAGTGAACTTGGCTTCGAGAATGAAAAATGTGAACGCCAGGATCAGCAACGCTGCACCCAGCCAATTGATGGGCAACATCGAAAGCGCCGAGAGTCCCAGCAATGCCAGGATGGCGCCGGCTACGCCAGGAAAAATCAGCCCGGGGGTGGAAAACTCCGCGTAAATTCCCAGCGCGCCGAGCACCAGCAGGATCAGCGCGATGTTGGGATCGCTGATCGCCGAAAGCACCCGCTGGCGGGTATTCTTTTCGTAGTTGACGATCTCAACTCCGCTCAAGTGAAGCACTTGCGTGCGTCCATCGAAACGGGTGATCTGGCGTCCGTCGAGCTGGCGAATCAAGTCCTGATCGCTTGAGGCCACGAACTCGATCAGGTGATTTTCGAGGGCTTCTTTGTCAGTGAAGGACTTACTCTCGAGCACCGCTTTCTGAGCCAGGTCACTATTGCGGCCGCGTTTCGCTGTAATGCTGCGCAACAGGGCCGCCGCGTCATTCTCCACCTTCTGTTTCATGATCGGATCCATTTCCGTTCCGATCAGCACCGGATGGGCAGCGCCGGTATTGGTGCCGGGCGCCATGGCTGCCAGGTCACCGGCTTCCAGCAGAAAGAAGCCCGCCGAAGCAGCGCGGCCGCCACCCGGAGTCACGTAGGTCACAACGGGAACGGGGGAGGCGACGATCTTCTGCACCGATTCACGCATGGCTTCCATCAGACCACCGGGTGTGTTGAGACGGATGATGACGAGTTCGGCGTTTTGGTGAGCAGCCTGGTCGAACGCGCGTGTCACAATTTCGACTGTCACCGGGTGAATGATGCCATCCACATCCACCGCGATCACACGGGGTGCTGCCTGCGCAACAGCTGCTGCGAAGGTACAACTCAGAACAATCGAGAGTCGCAATGCCAACGGTAACCTCACTATACAACGCGCAAGAACCAGACGCAGCCCGGAGCGAATGCGCGCCGGACCACTTATCAGACCGATAAAAAGGTTTTTTCTTAAAAAAGGCGATGCACTTTGTTAAAATGAACGAAAGATCACTCGGGAGAGATAATCCTATGGCGCGAAACAATCACTCTTATTCAACTGGTGCCGCCTCCGCGAGCCCAGCCAAGAGCCGCTCGACGAGAGCCAATAGTTCAGGCTCTCCAACCACCAAGGAACCGGTCAAAACCAGCCGTTCCGCAACCATCACGGATCGTTCCGCTTTAAAGTCGCGAGCTTCCGAAACTCCCATGGATCGCGAGGCCGTCTCTCGCCTGGCTTATTCCTATTGGGAAGCACGCGGCCGCAGCGGTGGATCGCCTGAAGAAGACTGGCGCCGCGCCGAAGAGGAGCTGGGGTTGGCCTCCCGGAACAATTAGGCTGCCGCCGCGCGAGTCAGAACTGAACGGCGTTCGAACGAATCGCTACTGATATTTCCGGAGCACAGCCACCAGCCGTCCCTGCACCTGCACATCAGAGGCGAGAAAATAGATCGGCTGGAGTTGCGCATTCGCAGGCTGGAGGCGAATCCGATCCCCAGGCTCGCGGTAAATCCGCTTGAGAGTTGTTTCCGAGCCGGATATCAGCGCCACCACGATGTCCCCGTCGCGTACTTCGTTGGTCCGCTCGAGCAGAATCATGTCGCCTTCACAGATGTGATCATCAATCATCGAGTCGCCGCGTACTTCGAGCGCAAAAAGGTCGCGCTTTCCCGTAAATTCGGAGAAATTGACAGTGGCGCGTTGCTCCAATGCTTCCACCGGCCTTCCAGCCGCGATCACACCCGCTAGGGGAATTTCCCGGTCGCGCTGACGTCGGTGTTCCTGCGCGTACTTGGGACCCAATTCCAGTGAGCGGCTGCGGTTGAATCCTCGCTTCAGATAGCTCTTGGTCTCGAGCGTCTGAATATGCTTGTGTACCGTGGCCAGAGATGCCAGGCTCAAGCCGCGCGCGATCTCCTCGTAACTGGGGCTGTAGCCGTTGTCTTCCACGAAATCGGCAATGAAGTCCAAAACCTGCTTCTGCCGTTTGGTAAGCGCCATACCCCATTGTGGGCGAAGAAAAAGGGAAAAACAAGCCCTCTAAGTCCTTATATGAGTGTCAGCGGATCTACGTCGATGACCAGCGCCGTCGCGGGCCACTTTTTCTCGAGCGCGAATTCGCGCGCGCGTCTCAATACTTCAGTCAGCGTCTTGCGGCTGGCAGCCTTCATGACCAACTGAAACCGGAATTCGTTCTTCAGCCGCTCGAGAGGTGCTTCCGCCGGGCCCAGGATCTTGATTTTTTCTGGTGGCGGCGTGAAGAGGCGCCCCAACTCCGTGCTCATACGCAACGCCTCTTCCTGTTTCTCGCTGCGCACCAGCAGGTTCGCCATAGCGCTGAAGGGCGGGTAGTGCATCATGCGCCGGAAGCCCAGTTCCCGTTCATAGAATGCCTGATAATCGTGCGCGGCAGCCATACGGATGGCGTAATGGTCGGGGTTGATGGTCTGCACCAGCACTTGTCCCGGCAAGTCGCCGCGTCCGGCGCGTCCGGCTACCTGCGTCAAGAGCTGAAAGGTGCGCTCTGCCGCGCGAAAATCCGGCAGGTTGAGGCCAATATCGGCCGAAATGACGCCCACTAACGTGACGTTTGGGATGTCGTGACCTTTGGCGATCATCTGTGTCCCTACCAGCACGTCGAAACTCCGCTCGCGGAAGCCCTGAAGAATGGTTTCGTATCGCCGGCGGCCGGTAACCGTGTCGCGATCGAGGCGCGCGATATGTGCCCGCGGGAACTCGCGGTGGAGTTCACTCTCCACGCGTTCCGACCCCTGGCCCAGAAAATAGATGTGTTCGCTCTGGCATTTGGGACAGACTCTGGGCTCGCGCTCGGCGTAGTTGCAGTAGTGGCAGAGCAGCCGCCGGTCGCGCCGGTGATACGTTAGCGTCACGGCGCAGTTTTGACATTCAATCCGTTCGCCGCAGGAGCGGCACGCGACGAAGGCCGAAAAACCACGGCGGTTCAGGAGTATCATCACCTGCTCGCCGCTCTCGAGCCGTTGGCTGATCGCTTCCACCAGGCGCCGCGAAAACGGGTTCTGCTTTCGTGTGTCGAGAAATTCTTCGCGCATATCGATCAGTTCCACCTGTGGCAGCGGTCGTTGCTCAATGCGCTCCGGCAGCTCTATAAGAGTGTATTTGCCGCGATCGGCGTTGTAACGGCTTTCGAGGCTTGGCGTGGCGGAACCAAGAACCACGCAGGCGCCGGCCGACTGCGCTCGCACAATCGCCACGTCGCGACCGTTATAACGCGGCGTTTCTTCCTGCTTGTAACTCTGGTCGTGTTCTTCATCCACAACGATGAGCCCTAGATTGCGCACAGGCGCGAAGACGCCGGAGCGCGTGCCCACTACCACGCTCGCCGCCCCGGCCCTGATCCGCCGCCATTGTTCGGCGCGCTCGGTATCGGTGAAGGCGCTGTGCAGAATGGCGACGCGATCGCCGAATCGTGCGTAAAATTGGCCCGCCATTGCCGGCGTCAGGGCAATCTCCGGGACCAGCAACAGGGCTCCGCGTCCAGCGTCCAGCGCCACGTCGATGGCGTTCAGATAAACCTCGGTCTTGCCTGACCCTGTGATGCCGTGCAACAAAAATGTTCTGAATTGTTTGCTCTCGATGGCCTGCTGAATGGCCTTGAACGCTTCTTGTTGAGCGGAGTTTAGCAGATGTTGCGTCCTCACCGGGCCTACCGGAGGTCCGGCCAGGGGCTCGCGCTTGAGCTTCAAGACGCCTTTGCGTGCCAGAGAACGGGCCGCGCCGCTCGAGTTCTTCACCTGCGATTCCACATCCTTCAGATTGTGCGAGCCGGGATGCAGCATCAAAAAGGCGATCAGCTCGCGCTCCGCTTTTGGCAATTTCATGTCGCCGGGCTCGTGCTCGAGTTCCACCCGCAGCCGATCTGACGCCGCACGCAGAGGATCGCGCTCGGATTGCACGTGCTCAGCGATGATGAAGCCCTTGCGTTCGAGCGATTGCAGCACCTTATCGGCGAGCGGAAGCTTTTTCATCAAATACACCGCCGAAAGAGGACGAGATTCGAGCATGCGCAGAACTTGAGCCACAGGATCTTCAGGACCGGCATCGAAGAGCAACTGGCGCGTTGCGTCACGTCCCCGGTCGGTCAGCTCGTAAGTTTTGCCCGAGCGAATGTCGTTAGCGAGCGGCAGCATGCCGCGCAGTACTTCGCCAAGCGGCGCGCAATAGTAATTCGCAATCCAGTGCGCCAACTTGAGCAATTCTTCATCCAACACCGGCTCGGAGTCGATGAGGCGAAGTGCCTGGCGCGTTTCGACGCTAGGTGGCTCGTCGTGGCAACGCAATGCGACTCCGGTCATCTTGCGCACGCCGAACGGCACGATCAGCCTGCAACCTGGTTTCACCCGATGGCGCAGCGTTTCAGGAAGCGAATAGGTGAAGGGGCGGTCAAGCGGAACGGGCAGACTGACATCGCAATAGAGAAACGAGCCTTCCGGCATCGGTGAATTCATCAGTGTGGCACACAGGCGGCGTTATTCTCAGAAGCTGCCGGAAAAGCGGCTGGCCGGTCCCTCTCATTCGCGGTTCCGAGCACCCGCGGCCGGCGCTAGCTACCTTGCTGCCCGTGCGGCCCGCCGTGAAGTAGCTAGCTAGGGCTCCGCGGGTTTCTGCTTTCCTCGCAGTCCCACGGGATTTTCGTGGACGCGTTCGCGGAAGCCGCCCTTCATTCCCGAAGCGAGTGATACGGCCGATTCGCCGTACTTGTCGCGCAGACGGTCCGCGGCTTCGAGCGCATTTTTCCAGCGCTCGTGCTTGTCCTCCCCGATCAAATCGGGCTGTGGCTCGGCAGCTTCGAACGACGACGCGTGCACTCCCAGCAGCCGTATGCGCGAACCCCTCTTCCAGTTCTGCCGGAATAGCGAACGCACTTCATCGAAGATTTCTGTGTCGACCTGGGTAGCGCGTTCGAGCGTATGCGCGCGCGTGAAGGTCGAAAAATCCGAATACCGAAGTTTGAGCTGGAGAGTACGGGCATAGAGATGGTTCTCGCGCAGCCTACGGCCCACCATCTCGGAAAGGCGAGCCAGCGTGGCTTCGAGCACCTCGCTATCCCCGGTGTCTTCGCCATACGTGTGCTCGTGACTGATCGATTTGGGATCGCTGTCGGCGCCGACGTCACTATCAAACCAGCCGCCGGCATCTAGACCGCGCGCTTTGCCCGCAAGCGCCAGCCCCCACTTGCCGAAACGGCTTTCAAGGAAGGACTCATCGAATTGCGTCAGATCACCGACTTTGCGAATCCCGAGCGCGTGCAAACTCTTTTCAGTCACTTTACCGACGCCCGGAATTTTTCGCACATCGAGCGGCGCAAGAAAGTTTACTTCCTGGCCTGGAATCACCCAGAGCACGCCGTTGGGTTTCGCCTGGTCAGAAGAGACTTTCGCTACTAGGCGCGACGCCGCAATTCCGATGGAACAATTCAGGCTTGTTTCGGCGCGCATAGTTTCATGCAGCGCATGCGCCGCGCGTAGCGGCGGTCCGTGCAACCGCTCGGTACCGCTCATGTCGATATAGGCTTCATCGATAGAAGCCATTTCTATCTGCGGCGAAAAACGCAACAAAACCTGGAACGCGCGCCCGGAATATTCGCGGTAGCGTTCGGGGTGGCCGTCCACAAAGATGGCGTGAGGGCAGTGTTTGTACGCCGTACGTAGAGGCATGGCGGAATGCACCCCGAATTTTCGCGCTTCATAAGAAGCGGCAGACACCACGCCACGCTCGTCCGGCCGCCCGCCGACCACCACAGCTTTTCCCTTGAGCGACGGATCGAAAAGTTCTTCCACCGACACGAAGAACGCGTCCATATCGACGTGAAAGATAGTCTTCATGGATCAACTTGCAAGCCGTGCCACCAACACCCGCGGAATTCCCGCCAGATCCGGCACCGTGCGCACATCACACCAGCCTTGACGCAATAAAGTCACCACGCGGTCCCTGCTATTGTAGCCAAGCTCCAGGATCAGCGAGCCATTGGGGCGAAGCACGCGCCTGGCGTCGGCGATCAACTGTTTGTAGATTTCAAAACCAGTCGGCCCAGCGAATAGCGCGACCTCCGGTTCGTAGTCCCGCACTTCCCGTTGCAACCCCTCACGGTCGGCAATCGGCACATAAGGCGGGTTTGAAACCACGACATCCATCGAGCGGTCCGCGATTGCCGTAAGCAGATCGCATTGCACAAACTCGACGTCAGCTCCCAGGCGGCGCGCGTTTTCACGTGCCACGCCCAGCGCCCCCCGCGAGATCTCCGTGGCGTAAACAAAAGAAGTCGCGCGCACAAGAGATTGCGTCTCGAGTTTCAGTGAAATGGCGATTGCGCCTGAACCCGTCCCCACGTCCAGAATACGGCCCGCCGCGCGGCCTGCCTCCGTTGCTGTTTCGACCACGAGCTCGGTTTCCGGTCTCGGAATCAGCACATCTGGCGTCACCAGAAACTCTCTCCCGTAGAACTCCTGGTGTCCGGTGATGTACTGGGTCGGCTTGCCCTTGAGACGCTCATGCAGATAACGTCCGAAATGGATCCACTCGACCTCGCGCAACTCTCGTTCCGGGTGAGTATAAAGAAATTCCCGACGGGAGCGCAGCGCGTGAGAGAGCAGCACTTCGGCGGTGAGCCGCGGCACCGCGATGCCGCCTTCGCCCAGGATTTTTGTCCCCTGGAGCAGGGCGTCGTGAACCGTCAAGAGCGCCACTGCGCCCCTTTAGGCCACCACTGTGGTTTCCTGTTTTAACTTTTCGGTTTGATAATGCGTGCTGAGAGCCTCAATGATGGGCTCAAGCCGGCCCTCCATCACCAGGTCGAGCTGGTGCAAGGTCAGCCCGATGCGATGGTCGGTCACGCGGTTTTGCGGGAAGTTATAGGTGCGGATTTTTTCGCTGCGATCGCCGGTGCCCACCATGCTGCGACGCTCGGCTCCTAGTTGCTCCTGCTGTTTTTCGAGCTCGATTTCGTAAAGACGCGACCGCAACACTCGCAGCGCTTTCGATTTGTTCTTGATTTGCGATTTCTCGTCCTGGCAGGAAACCACGAGGCCAGTGGGCAGGTGGGTAATGCGTACCGCCGAATAGGTGGTATTCACGGACTGGCCGCCCGGGCCCGAAGAGCAGAAAGTATCGATGCGCAGGTCTTTGTTGTCGATCTCGACTTCGACGTCGTCCGCCTCCGGCAAGACCGCGACCGTGATCGCCGAAGTGTGCACGCGGCCCTGCTGCTCCGTTACGGGAACTCGCTGTACGCGATGCACTCCGCTTTCGTATTTCAGCTTGCTGTAGACGTGATCGCCGCTAACCAGGGCAATGACTTCCTTGAGCCCGCCCACCGGGGATTCGCTCGATGACGTGAGCTCGACGCGCCAGCGCTGCGTTTCGGCATAACGCGAGTACATGCGGAAAATTTCCGCAGCGAATAATGTGGCTTCGTCGCCGCCCGTACCTGCGCGGATCTCGAGCACGACGTTCTTCTCGTCGTTCGGGTCCTTGGGCAACAGAAGAACTTTCAGGTGGTCCTCTAGCTTCACCAACTGCTGTTCCAGATGCTCGATCTCTTCATGTGCCATCTGCCGCAGATCGGGATCCGAATCTGAAATCATGGCGCGGGCCTGTGCCAGGTCGCCTGAGGCCTTTTTCCACTCGCGGTACCCGGACACGATTTCCGAAAGCTCGCTGTGCCCCTTTGCAGCCTTGCGGTACTGGTCGCCGTCATTGAGTACCACGGGATCCGAGAGCTGGCGCTCCAGTTCCTGAAAACGCACCTCGATCTGATCGAGTTTGCCGGTGAATTGCATGGCCGTTAAGCGATGACGAGCGGTCCGCCCTGCGAGGCTTCGAGCGTCATGGCGTGATCCAAGGCGCAGATGGCCACTTCTGCCTGCCGGTCGGATGGCGGTTGTGTCGTGATGCGTTGCAGCCAGAGCCCGGGCGCCGCCATAGTTGCCAGCAGCGAGCCGCGCCGCCGGGCTGCGAAGCGGATCAGTTCGTAGCTCAAGCCTGTAATCACGGGCAGAAGCACGATCCGGGAAGCCAGTCTCATCCAGAAACCATGGAATGGGATGAAGGTGTAAAGGATCATCGAAACCACCATCACCACCAACAAAAAACTGGTGCCGCACCGCGGATGAAATGTGGAAAATGACTGAGCGTTCTCGACGTTCACAGGCTTGCCGGACTCGAAGTTGAAAACCACCTTGTGCTCGGCCCCGTGGTATTGGAACACGCGCCGGATGTCCTTCGAGCGCGACACCAGGAAGAGAAACACCAGGAAAATCGAGATGCGAATCAGCCCGTCGGTGGCATTGAAAGCGATAGTTCCGCTGAGCGCCGGATACTGTTTGCCCAGCGACGTTGCCAGATAGAGCGGCACGAATTTGTAGAGGAAAATGAACAAGACGAGCGAAAACAGCAGATTCGCCGTGACACCCCAGGACGAGATTTCTTTGGGCTTCTCGGTGGTGGCGCCTGTGCCGCCTGTATCCAGGGCGGTGTTCGCCGAAAATCTCAGCGCCTTGATGCCCAGCGTCATGGCCTGAGCCAGTACGCCCAGACCGCGCGACACCGGATACTTGAAAAATTTGTACTTCTCGGACATCCGCGGCACCGGCATTTCGTGGGTGACAATTTCGCCGCTGGGTTTGCGAACCGCCACGCAGTAGCTGTGGGGCGCGCGCATCATGACGCCTTCGATCACTGCCTGGCCGCCGACAAGGGTTTCCTCCCCGCTCTCAAGCACAGGCATCAACTGGATGTGCGCCGCAAGGCGCAGAAAATTACGCAGGGACACAAATCTCCTCAAGAACCATTATACGGCGGAATGTCCGGAGATTGTTACGACACCCCGGTAAGAGATTGACCTGACAGAGCCTTAGACTGAATCCCCAGCCACTCCTCCTGGGCAATCCTGCTTGTCTGCAGCGACTCGACCCTAACGCTTGCGCGAGGAAATCACTCCGGTATTCATGCCGATGGTATTCAACCCGCCGAAAAAGCGCGCATGCTCTATCTTCATGCAGCGGTCCATCACCACTTCCAGGCCGGCCTGTCGCGCACGCTCGGCAGCGGCTTCGTGAATCACACCCAACTGCATCCAGATGACTTTCGCGCCCACCGCAATCGCCTCTTCCACGATGGAGGGGATTGCCGACTGTTCACGGAAAATGTCCACCACTTCAATCGGCCCGGGCACATCACGCAGCGAGGGATACGATTTTTGCCCCAGAACCTGGCTCTCCCGCGGATTCACCGGCACCACGTGGTAGCCTGCCGATAAGAGATAGATGGCCGCGAAGTGGCTGGGCCGGAACGGATTTGATGAGAGCCCGACCATGGCGATGTGCTTGTACGTTTTTAATACGCGGAGCCGGTCCGCCGCAGTCATGGCGAAGCGACTACGGTTCACCGGCGAGTTACCGCTCACGCCATCCGCGAGATCGAACTTGCACTGTCCTTCCGTCATGAGTGATGCGCAGCCTCGAGCGCCTGGTCCAGGTCCCACAAAATGTCGTCGATGTCTTCGATCCCGATCGACAGCCGGATCATGTCATCGCTGATGCCGCCTGAACGCTTCTCCTCCTCACTCAACTGCTGGTGCGTGGTGGAAGCCGGATGGATCACCAGGCTTTTGGCGTCTCCCACGTTGGCCAGATGCGAGAACAGCTTGAGCGACTCAATGAACCGGTGGCCGGCTTCGAGCCCGCCTCGAATGCCGAATGTCATGACGGCGCCCGCGCCACGCGGCAGATATTTCTGCGCTAGTTCGTAATACGGGCTCGAGCGCAGCGACGGGTAGTTCACCCAACTGACGTGGGGGTGTTTGGCCAGGAATTGGGCCACCGCCAGGGCGTTTGCAACGTGAGCTTCCATGCGCAGTTTCAGGGTTTCCAGGCCCATCAGGAAAAGAAACGAGTTGAAGGGACTGAGCGCCGGGCCGAAATCGCGCAGGCCTTCCACGCGAGCCTTCATGATGAACGCGAAATCGCCGAATGTTTCGTAAAATCGGATGCCGTGATAGCCCTTGCTGGGCTCGAGCAGTTGAGGAAACGCGCCGCGGTCCCAGGGAAATCGTCCGCTGTCTACAATCACGCCGCCGATGGATGTTCCGTGTCCGCCGACAAACTTTGTGGCCGAGTGCAGCACAATGTCCGCGCCATGTTCGATAGGGCGGCAGAGATACGGCGATGCGAAGGTATTGTCGATCACCAGCGGTACCCCAGCGTCATGCGCAATCTGCGCCACCGCTGAGATATTCAGCACATTGATGCGCGGGTTGCCGATGATCTCGCCATAGAGCAGCCGCGTGCGCGGAGTAATGACGCGGCGGAAGCTTTCTGGATCATCCGGGTCAACAAAGATCGTGTTAATTCCCAGCCGCCGGAAGCTCACGTCCAACTGCGTATACGTGCCGCCGTAGAGCGTGCACGCCGCCACAATCTCGTCACCTGGCTGCACCAGGCTGGTGAGTGCGATGAACTGCGCCGCCTGTCCGCTAGCCACCGCCAGAGCTCCCACGCCCCGCTCGAGTGAGGCCATGCGCTCCTCAAACACAGCGGTCGTAGGATTCATGATGCGCGTGTAGATGTTTCCGAAGCGCTGCAAGTTGAACAGACTCGCCGCGTGCTCGGTATCTTCGAAAACGAAGGACGTGGTCTGATAGATGGGCACCGCTCGCGAACCGGTGTCTGTGTCGGGCCGCTGGCCCGCGTGCAGTGAGCGCGTGCTGAAGCCGAACACGTGGTCTGCGGCAGCGCCATCAGGGCTCGATTTGGGCGCTGAAACGGTATCAGACATTGCTGTTCCTCTGCCCGAATTCTACGACGGTTTAGAGGTCAGTTGGATATTGACTCGGGTTCCCGCGCGTAATTCATCGCTGGCGCGTTCCACCACCAGGTCGCCTTCCCGTAGTGGGCCGTTGATCTCGACCAGGTCACCGGCTGCCGGGCCGCGGCTCACGTTTACCCATTCGGCAATCCCATCGTGAACGCGAATCACGAAGGTCCGCTCGGTTGTAGTGACAATGCTCGAATCGGGCACCAGCAGCGCGGCTTTCGCTTGCCGCACGGGCCAGAGCACATTCGGATACATGCCGGGTGCGAGGCGGCCCGAGGAGTTATTCAAATCCAGTTCGACCGCCATGGAGCGCGTCTTGATGTCCATGGAGTGCGCGACGCGCGCGATAGGCGCTGTAAATGATTCACCCGGATATGCCGGTACGGTGAAAGATACGCGTGCGCCGCGTTCGATGCCCGAAACATCCACCTCGGGCACGGCCACCACCAGCCGCAATCGTAAATTCTGCTCGAGCTGAAACATCGCGGGTGAACTGGCGCCCGGGCCTACCAACGCTCCCGGATGCACGTTGCGCTCGGTGATGATGCCGTGGAATGGCGCGGTCACCTTCAGGTAACCTTCCATGTCTTTCAGGGCCTGGACCGACGATCGAGCCGCTCTGGCCGATTCTTCGAACGCATGTGCCTGCGCCTGCGCTGCGTCCACTGCTTTCTGCACGATGACCAGATCGTTGCCCGACACCACGCCCGGCGTTGCCGATGCGCCTTTCAGCTTTTGATACGTGCTCTCGGCCGAAACGACTTTGGCTTCCGCTTCTGCGCGCTGCGATTCGATGGATTGGACTTTGGCCTCGGCTTCCAGGCGCTGCGCTGTTAACTCGGGCGCTTCCAAGATCGCGAGCAACTGGCCCTCTTTCACAATCGAGCCGCGGTCCACGTTCACTTTGTTCACAAATCCGGTGACCTTAGCCCGCACCACGACACTCTGATACGGCAGAAATTCTCCCGGCAGCTCGATCTTGCGCTCGACTTTTTTCGAAACCACCTTCACGACATCGACGGTTTGCGCCGGCTCCGCCATTGACAGCACATATACAGCCGAGATGAAAACCAATCTACGCGCGTTCATAGTACGTGCTGGAAGGATCGTCGGGATCCAGCGATGCGGAGGCGGCTTCGCCCCGTTTCTGTAAGATTGCATAAACTGCGGGCAGCACGGTGAGCGTGGCGATCGTGGCAAATGCCAGTCCGCCAATCACGGCACGGCCCAGCGCGGCTGTCTGTCCGCGTTCGCCGGTCGCTAACGCCATGGGTGTCATGCCGGCGATCATGGCGGTGGCTCATCATGATGGCGCGAAGGCGCCCGCTACTGCCTTCTACCGCTGCCTCCTCCACGCTGCGCCCCTCGCTACGGCTAGTCTCCGCGAATGTCACCAGCAAAATTGCGTTGGCCACGGAAATACCGATGGCCATGATGGCTCCCATAAACGATTGCACGTTGAGCGTGGTGCCCGTGAACCACAGCATCAGCAACACGCCGCAAATGACCGCCGGTACGGCCGCGACTACCGCTACCGTCAGCCGGAACGACTGGAAATTCGCCGCTAACAGTAAGAACACCACCACCACGGATAGCAGCAAACCGTTGCGCAATCCGGAAAAAGTCTCTTCAAATGGCGGCACCTGTCCGCGAGCATAAACGAACACGCCACGCGGCGGAGCTCCGGCTCGTGCGATGGCTTCGTGCACTTTGTCCACAACCTTACCAAGCGGCTCTCCGGAGATGTTGGCGGTCAGTCCCACGACGCGCTGCATGTTATAGCGGTCCACTTCGCCCATGGTCGTGCCGTATTTCAGCGATGCAATGTCAGAGACCAGCGGGCGCGTGAGTTCACTCGACCCGTCGGCGTGGTTCATCACCGGCAGATTGCCGACGTCTTCCGTCGACGCAATCTTGCTCTGCGGAATCTCGAGCTGGATCTGAAAGGCGTTGCCGCTTTTTGGATCGCGCCAGAAATTGGGATCGGTGAAACGGCTGGACGATGTCGCGGCCACCAGCGATTTCGCGACATCCGCCATAGTGACACCGAATTGGCCAGCGCGATTCCGGTCGACACTCACGTTCAACGTCGGAAAATCCAGGGTCTGCGCGTATTCGAGGTCACGCAGCGCCGGTATTTTCGCCAGCTCGAGCCGCAACTTGGCCGCAAATTCGCGATTTGCCGCAAGATTGGGCCCCTGGACATCCACCTCGATGGGCGTGGGCGAGCCGAAGCTCATCACCTGGCTGATGATGTCGCCGGCTTCGAAAGAAAACGTGGTGTCCGGCAGCGCGGCGTGCAACCTCCGGCGTAATTCTTCTTTAAGCGCCTCACCGTTTAGAGGAGCCGCTGGCTTGAGTGCCACCAGCAACACTGCCTCATGCTGTCCGCTGGTAAACAGAAAGATGGTGTTCACCGGATAACTGGGCGGCTGCACGCCGATATATCCGGTGGTGATGTCGACATTTCCCGCACCCACAGTGTCCTTGATGCTGTCCATGGCTTTCAACGCCATCACCTCGGTCCGCTCTACACGAGTTCCGGTCGGCGCGCGCATGCGGACTTGAAAGAGCGGCGTAGTGATGGCCGGGAAAATTTCTGTGCCGATTCGAGGATAGAGAATAACCAGTAACAAGGCCGAGACCACCGCGTACGCGGCGACCACAGGCCAGCGCAATTTCAAAATCAGCCGCAGGTAAGAACCGTAATACGAGCCTAGCCTCTCCAACAGACCGCGCGATTCGCTCACACGCCCTTTGCGAATGATCCAGGTGGAAAGCACTGGCACCAGCGTGCTCGAAAGCAGGTAGGACGATACCATCGCCATTCCGACGGCCAGCGATAGCGGCACGAACAACTGCCGGCCCGCACCCACCATGAAAAACGAGGGCACAAACACGGAAAGCACGCACAGCATTGCCAGAAATCGGGGCACAGCGGTCTTGCGCGACGCCTCAATCACCGCCCGCGCGCGCGGCATCCCTCCTGCAAGATGCGTATGGATGCTCTCGATGGCCACCGTGGCCTCGTCGACCAGCACGCCCACGGCCAAGGCCAAGCCGCCCAGCGTCATGATGTTAATGGTTTGCCCCATGGCCCAGAGCGACACCACCGCTGCCAGCAATGCGAACGGAATGGTCGCCACCACTACGAGCGCGCTGCGCCAGTCGCGCAGGAACAGCAGTACCATCAAACCGGTGAGGCAAGCGCCCAATAACCCTTCATTCACCAGGCCGCGAATTGCGTTGACCACGTAACCCGATTGGTCGAATACCAAGTCGATCTTGACGTCCTCAGGCGCAACGGCGCGCATGCGAGGCAGCGCTTCACGCGTGGCACGAATCACGGAAAGCGTAGAAGCGTCGGCGCGTTTCGTCACCGGGATGTAGACCGTGCGGCGTCCGTTGACATGCGCGTAGCCTACAATCACGTCCGTCGAATCCTGAATGGTTCCAATGTCACTCAGATAAACGGCGGGACCCGCTCCGGTGCGCACCGGTGTATCGAGCAGTTCTTGGATATTGCCGCCAAGAGCCGCGTTGGTTGACGCGATGCGGATCAAGTCCCGGGTGCGCACGTTGCCCGACGGCAGTACCGTGGAAGCGCGGTTCACAGCTGCAATGGCTTCTTCAGGTGAGATGCGGTAGGCGCGCATGCGTTCGGGATCTACACGCACCACGATGGTCCGCTGGTTACCTCCGAAAGGCGGCGGCGCCGAAACGCCGGGCAGGGTAGCAAAGATCGGCCGCACTTGGTTGAGCGCGATATTTTGCATATCGCCAGGGCTGCGAGTGGGACTCGAAAGGACCAGTTGCGCCACCGGCACGCTGCCCGCGTCATAGCGCACGATGAACGGCGGCACGGCGCCAGGCGGCATGAACGCCCGCGCGCGGTTGACGTAGCCCACCACTTCCGCCATGGCCTGGCTCATATCAGTGCCTTCGTGGAAGACGATCTTCATCAGAGCCACGCCCTGGATGTTTTTGGATTCCACGTGTTCGATGCCTGTGATGTAAAGGAAGTGGTACTCGTAGTAGTACGTCAGGTAGCCTTCCATCTGCGCCGCATCCATGCCGCCGTACGGTTGCGCCACGAAAATAGCGGGCGCGCCCAGCTTAGGGAAAATGTCGACGGACATTCTGCGCAGCGCGAGAATAGAGCACAAAGCAATTAAAATGACGGCGACCAGAATCGTGATGGGCCGCCGCATGGCGGTGAGAACTAGTCACATAAAGACACCTTTGACGCGTGCCGCGAAAAGCTCCGCGATCTAAAAAGACAACGCTCTCTGAAAATACTCATCGTAGCCAACTTCAGCGCGCGAGGCTCACCTGATCCACATAAGGCTTCAAGTCACCCTGTGCGGCCGCGATGGCCAGCAGCGCCCGCCAGACGCTCAGCCGCGCCAGCGCGTCATCGATTTCCGTTTGAGTGAGAATACGCTCGGCCTCAGCTACCTCCACGATCGTGGTGAGCCCGGCTTTATACCGCGCGCTTGCCTGTTGCTCGGTAGCGCGCGCCGCCTCCAGCTGAATGGGAAGATTCTGCGCTACGCGCCGGGTGCCTGCCAGCGTGGCTTTGGCTTTCTCCACCTGACCGTTCAGATCCTGCAACACCTGGTCATAGCGCGCTGTCTCGGCCAGTTCGCGGTAATGTTCAATCTGCTTGCGCGCGCGAATTGAGGGTATATCGAACGCCGCAAATGTGACGCACACCCCGACGCCCCAGTTTTGAATGTTCGGGCCTAAGCCGCTGGCAGCGCCGCCCGTCATGCCGGTGGCCTGTATCCCGGTGCCGCGCGCATATGTCGTGCCCTCCAGATTGAACCGCGGATAGTACGACCGGTCGAGCGCTTTCTCGCGCGCTTTCACCTCTTCGATTGCGGCGCTCTGCGCCATGGCCAGCGGATGCTGCGATATTGCCGCAGCTTCCCCCGGAATTTCGGGCGGCAGCTTCAGGAGCGATTCCGATTCGACCGTGATGCTTTGTGGCGGAACTCCCAGCACCTGCGCCAAAGCTGCCCGGCCCACGTCCACCGCCTGTTCCCCCTGGATCAACTGCGTTTCCGCCAGCGCCAGCTCCGCGCGGCTGCGTGAGGCCTCCGCGCCGGGACGCAGCTCATTTTTCACCAGAGTTTCGATGGATTGATTCAGCACTCGCGCGCGCTCTACCCCTGCCCGTGCGGCCACCACGGTCTGTTGTGCGGCCACAATGGTGAGATAAGCGTCAGCCGCGGCTATCCCCGCCTGAAGCTGCGTCACCGCCACCTGCGCGTTGGCAATATTTCGGGCGGACTCCGCGATTCCAACATTCGCCCGGCGCAATCCGAAGTCGAAGGGTTCCCAGGAAACCAGCACCCCCACACCGCTCCCCCACACGCTCTCGTGCGAATTGGTCCCAAGCACCGGACCCGAGATCGGCGAGATCACAGACTGCGACAGCAGCATGCCGAAAATGTTGTTGTGCGTCGCGCGATTCACTTGTCCCAAAAAATCCGCGCGCGGCAGGTAACTGGTACGCGCCAGATTAATTCCCGCCGCCGCGGCCGATACCTGCTGGAGGGATGCGCGCACCGCCGGGTATTGGCTCATGGCCTGATGAACGGCTCGCTCCAGCGTGAGTTGTGAATACCCGGGAACGCAGAACAGCAACGGAATCAAGAAGAGTGGGTTTCGCATCAACCGCCCTTTGCGCAGAAAATCCATGACTCTATCTATAGCGCGGTTGGTTGGCCGCCCGGTCTGCGCATCAGGCTGGCGCAGTAGATTGCCGTGCCGAAAGCGCCAAGCAGTGCCGCACTCCAGAAATTCACTCCAGGGCCGAGTTTCCACAGCCAGGCTCCTAAAAGCGCCCCCAGACTGACGAAGGTGTCGCGGATCAGATAATACGCGCCTATGGTCCGGCCCCGCGCCTCGGGCCGCGCGTAGCTCACGATAAGAGCTTTGCGCGGTGAATCGCCAAATTCCTTGAAGCCACGTACGGCAAAGGCGAGCATCAGCAGCGGAAAGCAGTGCGCCACTCCCAGCGTGAGCGGGAACAGTGTGAAAAAGAGGAATGTCGCGATCACAAATGGCTCCCGGCCATACCGTTCCGCTAGGTACGCCACCGGAACGTAGCACGCCGCCGCCACAATCATCTCGATGGCTGTCAGCACGCCAACCTGAGTGGCGCTCACGCCCACCACATCCATGGCATAGATCACCACCCAGGCGTAAGGAATGCGCTCACAAAAGCGCACCAGAATATCGCTGAACAATAACCGCCGCAGCTCCGGATGAAATTCGCGAACCACCGCGAGAAAGCCGCCGGGCTGTTGACCGGAACCAAATGGATCTTCTCTGATCTGCTGCTGCACCACCATGCTGGCCAGACCCATCACGATGGAGATCATGAGCGCAATGCGCACGCCGCCCACCACACCGAACCGGTCAATGAGAATGCCGCCAACAATCGGGCCGATAATGATGGGCACCCGCTTGATGAGCGATTGAATTCCGATTCCCATGGTGTGCTTCAAAGGAGGGAGGCTTGCGCCCACCAGCGTAAACATCGCTGGCAGCGAAAATGAGCTCCAGGCAAGAAATAGGAAGGTGCCGCCGATGACCGCCCCCCAGTGGGGAATCGCGAGCACCAGGGCATAACCACAGATGGATATTGCGGTGAAGACCACCAGCGCTTTGCGATGTCCCCAGCGGTCCACCAGCACGCCGCCGGGATATGCGTACAGCGCGCCCAGCAGTGTTTTCAGGCCGTCGTAGAGCCCGATGACCAACACCGCGGCGCCCAGCGATTCGAGGTACTTCGGCACGAATCGCATCCACGTCTCTTCACCCGCGCCAATCGCGATGATGGCGGCGAGGAGTAGGACCAGGTTGCGCTTCAGCCCGAGAAACTCAATCCATTTTTGACGATGCACGTATCTGATGGAGCGCGAGGCTGCTGGTTTCCGGCAGACCCTCCGCTACAAGTGTGATGCATTCATGCACTTTGTGGTTCGCGGCTCGTTCGTCCAGCGCTGCTTTGAAACCTGTAGCCAGTTTATCCGCCGGCCCGCGCCCCAATAATGCAGGAAAAAGATCATGGGCTGGGTGGTGGTCATATGCTGGTGAATCGCCATGACGTCCAGCCCGTGCGAGCGCAGCGCTTTCGGCACAGGCGTCACCTCATGAGCCAGCATGGCCACATCGCCTGCCACGGCCGCGTCCTGGTCCGAACCGATGAAGGCCGCCCAGGTTATTGCGTCCCATACGCAGCGTTAAAGACTGCGCCCATATCACGAATGTGCAGATCGTCGCGTCCCACCGTGATCTTGTAAACCGGGCCGCCTCGGCCCTGACGCATTCTGCCTCGTCTGAACCTTACTGGTACCTCAGCGCCACCATCGGATCGACTTTGATGGCCCGGCGCGCCGGGATCGCGCTGCCAACCACGGCTGCCAGCGCCAGTACCAGCGCGACCGTCACGAAAGTCAGGGGATCGGCCGGTGTCACGCCCACCAGCAACGCGCCCAGTACTCGGTTAAGGCCGAATGACACCGCGAGCCCCGCAGCGAGACCGATGATCAGTTGACGCATGCCGTGGGCCAACACCATGCTGAGGATGCTCCACGTGGAAGCGCCCATCGCCATGCGGACGCCGATCTCTTGCGTGCGCTGGCCTACGGAGTGCGCAATCACGGCGTACAATCCGACCGACGCCAGCAACAGAGCCATGGCTGCGAAGATAGAAAACATGCTGCCATAGACGCGCCAGCTTCGAGTCCGCTCCCAGAGCATCGCGTCGAGCGTTCGCAGATCGGTCACCGGCAGATCTCCATCTAAGGCTTGCACTTGGCGCCGAAAGACATTACTCAGGCTGTCGGGCGGAACGAGCGTGCGCGCGGCAACCACCATTTCGCGCTGCGGCAGCTGCCTGTAGGGCAAGTAAATGAGCGGGTCGTGAGAGCCTTGACTTGTGTCGCTCTGGACGATGTCCGGAATCACGCCCACGACCGTCAGCCATGGTTGTGCCACCGGACTGGCCGCGGCGCCCGAAGTCCGCGTAGCGAGGCGGAGTCGTTTTCCCAGCGCGTCCTCGCCCGGCCAGGACATTCTGCCGAAGCTTTCATTGACAATCACAACCGGGACTCCGGCCACACCGTCCGACTCGGAAAAGATCCGTCCGCGGCGCGGCCGGATTTCCAGGACCGGGAAATACGTTGGGCTCACGATCACGGCTCCGGTCCGCAGCTGCCTGCGCGGGTCCACGGGCGGAGCGCCTTCGCGTTCGTAATTGAAGTCAGTCCAGCCGTCACCCGGCAAATTCGAAGCCATGGCCACCATTTCGACGCCCGGCAACGCTTACAGGCGCGTTCTCAATTGCTGGTGGAATGAAATCTGCGACGCTTCAGTGGGATACTTCTTGGCTCGTAGCATGATATCCATGCTCATCAGATGGTCGGTCCGTGCGCCGATGGGCGTTCGGGCCATCTTCAGGAAACTTCGGATCATGAGACCGGCTCCCACGAGCAGCACGAAAGCCAGGGCCATCTCGGTGACGACGAGCAGACTCGAGAGATGCCGCGCGCGCGAGCCCGTGCCCTCACCGTGGTCGCCCTCCCTGAGCACCGCGTTGATGTCGAGTTTCGAGAGACGCAGCGCGGGCGCCAACCCAAACAGGATCCCCGTGCCGATGGTGATCGCGGCCAGGTAGGCAAGCACCCGGTAGTCCATGGTGAACGTCAGGTAAGCAGGCGTGTCCTCTGGGATGAGGGTTGTCTCGAAGATGCGCACGCTCCACACTCCCGCCAGCGATCCAAGCACTCCACCGGCAGCGGACAACATCACGCTTTCGGCCAGGAGTTGCCGGACGACTCGCCAGCGTCCCGCGCCGAGCGCCGTGCGGATCGAAATTTCGCGCGCCCTGCCTACAGCACGAGCCAGCAGCAGATTGGCGACGTTGGCGCATGCAATCAAAAGCACGAATCCGACTGCGCCCAGCAACGCCAGAAAGACAAGCCTCATATCGCTGTCAGTAAAGTAATCGTTGTAAGTTTCCGCCTTAGCGCCGATGTCTTGGTTCGTCGCCGGGTACTGGCTTGCCAGGCGGCCGGCGAGGGTGATCATCTCCGCGCGTGCCGATTCCAGGCTTGCGCTCTGCGCCAGGCACCCGAACATTGTCAGACGGCGGTACTCGCGCCTTTCCCAATCGCCCGCCGGAACCAGCGGTATCCACAACTGGCTGCTGCCGGGGAATTGCATGCCCGGCGGCATGACGCCAATCACCACAGTGGAGATTTCGTTTACCCGGATCGTTCGCCCGATCGCGGACGAAACCCTGCCGTAGCGGTTCTCCCAAAGGCTGTAGCTCAAAATGACGACCGGCGGAGCCCCAGGACGCGCATCCTCGGGGAGGAAGCCGCGGCCCACTATCGGCTTCTGGCCGATGATGGAAAACGAATTAAAGGTCAGTTGAGCGCCCTTGTACTGGATCGGCAGACCGTTTTTGTCGCTGACGTCTACGTCCGATCGGGAGAAGGCTCCCAGCGACGCGAAGGACTTCACCTGGGACTCAAAGTCACGATAATCCGGATAGGACTCACCGCGACCCCGGCCCGTCGAGTTGTTGATCCCCGAGATATAGAGAATTCGCCCGCTGTCAACAAATGGCAGACTCTGAAAGAGGTACGCATTGGCGATGGTAAACACCGTGGCATTAGCGCCGATGCCGAGAGCCAGCGCAAACACCGCGACTGCCGTAAAGCCAGGACACTTGCTCAGCATGCGGAGCCCGAATCGCAAGTCTTGCCACACAGTCTCCATCGCTCGCCTCCCTTCTCCATCCCTGCAATCGCCCGATAGCAGAGCTGCTCTTGCCGCCTTCCCTTTGCAGCCATGTGGGTCCTGACTCCCCACTCCTGACTCCTCATTTTCTTCCCCATCCCCCACCGCCTGGGGTTTCAATGCGCAGCACATCGCCAGGCTGCGACATGAAGTTGGCCTTGGCTGGTATAGCGATATTCTTTTTGCCGCGCAGCAACGAATTGCGCCCAGGCTTGCCGGCCTTGCCACCGTTGAGACCGTATGGCCCGCGCGCCCGCCGGTCGGAGAGGATGGTGACATCGGTAGCCGTGAGGAACTCGATTTCACGCACGATGCCATCGCCGCCCGCGTGCTTGCCTGCACCACCTGAACCCCGCCGAACTTCGTAGCAGCAAATGCGCATCGGGTACTGGCGCTCGAAAGCTTCAATGGGTGTGTTCCAACTATTGGTCATGTGGGTGTGGACAGCGCTCAGGCCAGGTGCTACACGCGAAGCGCCCATGCCGCCGGCGATGGTTTCGTAATAGGCGAAAGTCTGCCGGCGCCGTGCGTCCCACCCGCCCATGGTCAGGTTGTTCATAGTGCCGGAACTCGCGGCAGGAATGCGATCGGGAGCGGCCTTCGCCAAGGCGCCCAGCAGAACGTCCGTGATGCGCTGCGAAGTCTCCACGTTTCCCGCCGCCATGGCCGCCGGAGGTCTCGCATTCACCACGCTCCGTTCGGGCGCGATCACCCGTATGGGGCGCATCAGTCCGGCTGTGTACGGCACGTCTTCGGCAACCAGGCAACGGAAAGCGTACATGGTCGCCGACAGCGCCACCGCGTAATTGGCGTTGATGGAGCCTTCAACCTGCGCGTCGGAGCCGGTGAAATCCACTTCAGCGTGATCGCCGCGAATGTTGATGGCAACCTGGATTTTGACCGGCTTCTTACTCACGCCGTCGTTGTCTAGATAATCGGTGAATCTGTAAACGCCGCGCGGCAGTTTGCGAATCGCAGCTCGCGTCATGCGTTCGCTATAGTCCTGTAACCCGCGCATATTGCGTTCCACGCGTGCCAAGCCGTATTTGCGCACTAGTTCCCGCAGCCGTTCTTCTCCCTTCTTGTTGGACATCATCTGCGCCAGCAGGTCGCCTTCGCGCTCATCAGGTGTCCGCACGTTCGCCAGAATCAGTTGCATCATGCCGCGGTCGACGACGCCACCGCGTACCACCAGCACCGGTGGAATACGAATGCCTTCCTGGTAGATCTCGCGCGCCAGCGGCATCGATCCCGGGCTCATGCCGCCGACATCGGCGTGGTGCGCACGGTTCGCGACATAGAAGGACGTCCGCTTACTCCGCTCCAGAAACACCGCTGACACTGCCGTGATATCCGGTAAATGTGTACCGCCCTGGAACGGATCGTTCAGGATGACGACATCGCCGGGGCCGATCCGATGCGCCTCGATTGCATGCCGTACCGAGAGCGGCATGGCCCCCAGATGCACCGGCATGTGGTCGCCCATCGCCACGGTTTCGCCCGCCGCATCGTACACGGCGCACGAATAGTCCCGGCGCTCTTTGATGTTGGTCGAATAAGCCGTCTTGCGGAGCACTGCACCCATTTCTTCGGCGATCGACACGAAAAGATTGCGAAATAGTTCCAGCTCAATCGGGTCGGTTTTCATTTCTTGGGAGGCGGCTTCAAGCTGGGCGGCCGGGCTGGGGCCGGTGAGGGTTTGGGTGGCTCGACCCGCGGTGTCTCAACGGGTTCGGGGGCCTGAGCCGGCACTCGCGGGGCTGGCTGGCAGTTACCGGCATGCACCAGGAATCTGACGATGCTGGTCCACCGCTCGCCCTGGTTTTTCTCGACCGCGTACGATTTACTGCGGGCATCAGCGCGGACACGCCAGCCGGAATCCGCTCTCTCCAAAGCTGCCCGCTTGATCGCGATGGGGCGGTCGCTGGTGCGCCGGATCATCCAGGTTTCTCCGCCATTCGGCGTTTCGTAGAGTTCATAACGCGATGAATCCGCATTCTCCACGCGATCGATCACCAGCGCGCCGGTAGACACTGAATCAAACCAGAACTGCAGGATCGTTCCTCCGCTACTCTCACTGAAGATGGGCCGCAGACGCCAGCTTTTTCCGCCATCGCTCGTAATCAGCAGGAACGGATCTCGCGCCACCGGCACCATGGTCTGCCCGCTGGCCCAGCCGTTTTGAAAATCCACGAACTGAACATGATCGAGTGTCGCGCCGCGCATCCGCTCGTATGGCTCGCCCCACGTTGCGCCGTCGTCATCACTCGAGAGGATTACCGAATAGAGCGTAGTCGATACCGTATGCAGGTTGCCCAGAAGGACGATGCGCTTGCCGACGGTTTCCACGGCTGAAATTTCCAGATAGATGGGACAAGGCTCTTCTTCGGTGCAGCTCATCCCGGCCCACTGCATATCGTCATCGGTGCAGTGGAACGGAACTATGATTGGTTTTCCCGTGTTTTGAAGCACAGCCGGCGTTTCGGCTTTCTCAGGCGGTTGAGATTGCTGCGGCGCCTTCGTGGTTGGAAGTTGATTGACCGGGTTCGCCGGCGCGGGATCTGGTTTGGCAGGCGCCTGCGCACGCTGCGCATGCGTACAAACGATACATGCGAACACCCAAACGGCCCCGGCGACACGCTTCATTGCGATCGATTCTAGCTTAGAGTCCAACACAAGAACCTAAGCTAATATCAAAACATTAATTGGAGTGAAATGTGCGGTTTTGGGACTTCTGGGACACTTTTGTTACAGTTGATCACTAAAAAAAAACGCAAATTCTCGTAACAAAAATGGAGGCTACTTCGTCTTATATATCAAATCCCCGTTACGACAGCGGGCGCACTCACCCCTATCACCCAATATGCGCCCGCTTATTTTTTGTCCGTTGCGAGCGCAGCGGCGAACGTCTTTGCATTCCGTCCGGCGACTCTTTTATCTCAGAGAAACATAGCCCAAACCTGATCCGAGTGCAACAGCACGTTTAGGGGCACCGCAGCCGGGATGGTATGAATCATCCGCCTTTTCGGCCTTTCTCAGTCGTCGAACATCCCTTCGAACAGCACGCTGCTCAAATAGCGCTCAGCGGCATCTGGCAAAATCACCACCATCATCTTGCCTTTAAACTCCGGTTGGTGTGCCAGACGAAGCGCCGCGGAAACGGCTGCGCCGGAGGAAATTCCCGAAAGAATCCCTTCTTCTCTCGCCAGCCGCCTGGACGTCTCGATCGATTCTTCGTCGGTAACCTGCTCGACGCGATCGAGCATTGAAAGATCGAGTGTGTCTGGGATGAAGCCGGCGCCGATCCCCTGAATGCTGGTCGGGCCGGGCCGGATCGGCAGTCCTTTGAGCGTTTGCGTGATGACTGGACTGCTGCCGGGTTCGACGCCCACCGAAATAATGTTCTTGCGCATTTGCTTCTTGATGTAACGTGAAACGCCGGTGATCGTGCCGCCCGTGCCTACGCCCGCTACCAAAACATCGATGGCGCCTTCAGTGTCATTCCAGATCTCGGGGCCAGTGGTTTTGAAATGGATGTCCGGATTTGCCGGATTCTTGAACTGCTGCAGCATCAGGTAGCGGTCGGGATCTGAAGCCACCATTTCTTCGGCTCGCGCGAGCGATGCCTTCATGCCTTCTGAACCGTCGGTGAGAATCAGATTGGCGCCGAGCGCGCGCAAGACTTTCCGGCGCTCGAGTGACATGGTTTCAGGCATGGTCAGCGTGATCGGGTAGCCTCGCGCGGCGGCCACGAACGCCAAAGCGATGCCTGTGTTGCCGCTGGTGGGCTCAATCAGTTCTATTCCCGGCTTCAACAGGCCGCGCTTCTCCGCATCCCAAATCATGGATGCGCCGATGCGGCATTTCACCGAATACGCCGGATTGCGTCCTTCGATCTTGGCCAGAATTGTGGCCGGTATGCCTTTCGCAATCCGATTCAAGCGGACCAGCGGTGTGTGGCCGATGCTCAATGAGTTGTCTGCGTAGAACACTCGCTATATCTCCCAATTCGGAACGAATTTCGTGCGTTTCTCTTTCCACTGGCGTTCGAGGTCGGCGAAAGAAGTCTGGTCAAGCACCTCAGAAACCGCTCGATCGACGCGCTGCCACATGTCCGCGAAGGGAGACACCGCGTTCCTGCGGGCGCGAGTACGCTCGTCACGAGGCCCTTCGATAAACCGGATCACGTCGCCCACTCGAATGGACTCGGGTCCCTTCGCCAGCAGGTAACCGCCTTCGGCTCCGCGGCGCGACTCCACGAACCCCCCTTGTTTCAAGCTGGCTAGGATCAGTTCCAGGAATTTCTGCGGGATCTTTTGTCTCCTGGCAATGTCGGCAATTTTAACCGGGTGGCCCGGGGGCTGGGAAGACAAATCGAAAACGGCTTGAAGCGCGTACTCACCTTTCACAGAAATATTCATCGGCGCGTGCCAAGCAACTTCACGTGCTAAGCAATCTCCTGTGTCCAAGTAGAGATTATTAGATCACCGGGGCTGAGTCAATTTTTGGTTGCAGGTTTTTGGTTGCAGGTGGCGATGCCGTACAGGAGGGATTCTTAGCAAGCCGGTTCGCCGCGCAGGGCTGAAGGACTGCTGGACTGCGCGGCGATCCAGGCGAGAAGTGCGGAGGCGCTTAACCTTCCTTTTTCTCTTCCTTCTTTGCTTTCTTGCTTTTCTTGGCTTTCTTGGCTTTCTTCTCTTCCTTCTTGGTGTCGTCCGGGCGGGCGAACGAAACCGCTGCGAGACCCGTCAACAGGGACAAACCCAGCACGGCGGTCATCAGTTTCTTCATGATTTAAGCTCTCCTTTTGGGGTGACGAATATCCTCGTCACCGCGTATGATATCGAACCAGCAATGAATTGGGCCTTAAGCGACAATTAAAATCACTTCATCAAAATGGATGCCAGTCACACCCTTGCGGGGAGTCGTTGCGGCCGCCGCCCACACCTGACAACACGTTGAATCACCCAGGTTTATTCGCCAACGGCGGGACGATGGTGAACCCCTAGCGGCTGATGAGAACTTGGCCCCCTGAGCATGAACGCAAATGAAAAAGTCGCAACCTCGCGGGCGCGGCTGGCGAGAGAAACAGGCATTGCGAAGGCTACCGCAGCAGACCAACTGGATCATGTGGTGAACCAAATCATCTCTTGACTCAAGAAAGGGGAGACGGCCAGCCTTCCCGGCTTGGGCAAGTTCACTCCCGGGACGAAATGGAAATTCCAGTTGAGCGAAAAATAAAGAAAGCTCGGAGCGGACCAACGGTGACTGGGCGACGGCCGCTCACGTAGCCCGCATGGTTCTTCAGTGCCTGGAAGAAGGCAAAACCATGGTCATCGACGGGCTGGGCGCTTGGCCTGTAACTAACTAGCGGAGTGCTCCAAGAGCCTCGCCAATGTTCAATCGCCTGCCCTGGGGCCATGCTTCCATTGGGGCATACGCGCCAATGGAGAAAGGGCCCGTGACTGCGGCCGTGTCCTCTCGCAGCATACCGCCGCTATCGGCACGCCCCACCGTCACAGCCTGTTCAATCCGGCGCAGCCGGAGGCGCAGCTTCCGTCCACACGGGAAACGGGGCTATCGCTTCGTCGCGCACAGGTCACCGAAAGTGTTCGTGGCCTACGTGCAGGAGGACGCCGCCGCGGTTGACCGCCTCTGCGATCAGCTCGAAGAGAGCGGCTTCGATGCCTGGGTGGACCGCCGGAAGCTGATGCCGGGCCAGAACTGGCCCCGCGGTTTTCAGTGCATCGTGGCGATCATTCAGCGGGAATTGCGAAATCGATCGCGCGCGCTCTAGCTCTTCTTGGCGAGTTTGCCAACCTTCTTACGGATTTCCGGCGTGCGCTTATCCTCGCCGGCCAGTTGCAGATATTTCTCGTAGGCTTCGCGCGCCCCTTTCCAGTCTTTTTCCTTTTCCTCGGCTTCACCCAGCCGCAAGAACGCTTCCGCGAGATTGTTATTCCACCTGGTGGCCTCGCGGAACCGGATAACCGCGGCCTTGTAGCTCCCTTTGTGGAAATAAAAAATACCCACCCGAAGTTCTTTTTCCGCCTGCAAAGGATTGAACGTGTACTCCTTGGGCTTCAGGCTGTCGTCTTCTTCGGGAGCCACTTGCTCCTCCGGAGTCTGGGGTTTGCCTTCATCGCGTTTCTGAAGCTGGTGCTGCTTCTCGGGCTCTTTCTCCTGCGCGATGGCCCGCTCCACCGCAGACATCCACAATGCGGCCAGCAGACATGCGCTTGCGAGGCTCAATACTCCCAGTGTTCGCAACCAGCGTGACATAATTAAATTATATTGCCCTCGCAGGAACTCCGAGAAAAAGCCGCACAGCTGCCTCTAGGGCCAGGTGTGTACCTGTACAAGGACCTTGGCGGCAAAGTCATCTATGTGGGCAAGGCCAAGAGCCTGCGATTGCGCGCGCGCAGCTACTTTTCGGACGAACGCATTGCGGATGTCAAAACCGGCACGCTGCTTTCCGAGGCCCGCGACATCGATTACATCCTGGTCGATAACGAAAAAGAAGCGCTGGCGCTCGAGAACAATCTCATCAAGCAGTGGAAGCCGCGTTTCAACATTCTGCTTCGCGACGACAAGACCTACCCGTATATCAAACTGACCAATGAAAAGTACCCGCGCGTTTACGTGACCCGGCGTCTGCGCAAAGACGGATCGGTCTATTACGGCCCGTTCTTTCCGGCCAATCTGGCCTACCGCCTGGTGAATTTCATTCATCGCAACTTCCTGGTGCCTTCCTGCAAGGTGGATCTCACCCGCTTTCATCCCAAGCCTTGCCTGCAGTACCACATTCACCGCTGCCTGGGTCCCTGCGTCCAGGGTCTGACCACCGATGAGACATACACGAACGTGGTGCGTAATGTGAAGTTATTTCTCGAAGGGCGGCACGGAGATTTGTCCGACGCTCTGCGCCAGAAGATGCAGGATGCCTCCGATGTCATGCGCTTCGAGGAGGCTGCCGCGCTCCGGGATCTGCTCTCAACCGTCGAAGAGATGGACCAACGCCAGAAAATGGCTGCTGCTAAGGGCGACGACATCGATATTTTCGCCGCGCATGCGGAGCCCCCGCTCGTGGCTGTCAATCTCTTTCATTTGCGCAACGGCCAAATCGTGGACCGGCGCGAGTTCTTCTGGGAAGACCAGGAGGAGTACGATGAATCCCAGTTCTTCTCGGCGCTGATGAAGCAGATGTATCTGGACCAGCAGCACATTCCGTCCATCATTCACGTACCGGTGGATTTCGAAGATCGCGAAGCGCTCGAGGAACTGCTCTCGGAGAAGCGCAATCGCAAAGTGGAGATCCACACTCCGCAGCGCGGCCAGAAAAAAGCCCTGCTCAACCTGGTCGAAAACAATGCCAAACACAGTTTCGATCAGCGATTCCGGGTGATGAAGCCTTCCTCCCGCGCCATTCAGGGAGCGCTCCAGGACGCGCTTGGATTACCGGATGCGCCGTCGCGCATCGAGTGCTTCGACGTCTCGCATATTCAGGGCACCGGCAAAGTCGCCAGCATGGTGGTCTGGGAAAATGGCCGGATGAAGAAATCGGATTACCGAAAATTTATTATCCGGGACGTCATCGGTAACGACGACTTCGCCAGCATGCGTGAGGTGGTGACACGCCGTTACTCGCGCCTGCAGCGGGAGAATCGGGAATTTCCCGGACTGATCCTGATCGACGGCGGGATCGGCCAATTGCATTCAGCGGCGGAGGCCCTGGATCGTTTGGGCGTCATCAACCAGCCGCTGGCCGCTATTGCCAAGCGTGAAGAGATTATCTACGTTTACGGGCAGGAGAGCGAACCGGTGGCGCTCGATCGCTTTTCGCCCATTCTGCACCTGATCCAATCGATTCGCGACGAAGCGCATCGCTTCGCGGTGACTTTCCACCGTACGCGGCGCAATGCCCAAACACTCACGTCGGAGTTGGATCAGATCGAGGGCGTGGGCGACAAGACTGTGCAGAAACTGTTGCGCGCTTTCGGCAGCTCAGAGCTGGTGAGGAACGCACCGGAAGAGGAACTCGCGCGGGTGGTGGGACGCGCGGCGGCACGGCGTGTGAAAGAGTTTTACTCGCCGGTCGCGAACCGGGAGAGTCCCTGAGCAATGTTGCGCCGCTCGCGATTCAGGCGCGACCGGCTGCTTGCTGCCTGAATCACCTATCTTCCGATTGCCAGGCGCGCAGCCAGCAAGTCCGGCAAGCCGGCGTTCACAATCTTGGCCTGCGCGGCGGTCACATCGTAGGTGACGCGATGGAAGACCAGATACCGTTCTTCTGAATCGTAGAGCAGGTAGGCGGCGCGCGGATCGCCGTCTCGCGGCTGGCCCACTGAGCCAGGGTTCACCAGGTAAGCGCAGTCAGGATCGAGTTGCAGCGGGACGTCATCCTGTTTGCGTGCTCGCGGCCGCGCGATGGTGCGCACGCGGTTGCCGCAATATTCGAAGCCGCCTTGAAGATGGGTGTGGCCAAAGAAAGCCAGAGGCGCCTCCAAATATGCGAAAACCGGTCCGGCGTCCGCGACAGCTACCATGTATTCATCCTCATCCAGCGGCGACCCGTGCATTACCTGAAATCCGTTCAGTGCGATAGGGCCTTTCGGAAGCTCCTGAATGTAAATCAGATTGTTGGGTGTGAGCTGGCGTTGCGTCCATTCTGCAGCCGCGCGCGCTACCGGATTGAACCACTCCAGATCTTCTGAACCTGAGCAGGCGCGATCGTGGTTACCGCGCACCACCACCCCGGCGTTGGCTCGCGCCCAATCCACAACCGGGTTGGGATCAGCGCCGTAACCCACCAGGTCGCCCAAACAGACGGTTTGATCGAATTTGCCCGCCGCCGCTTCGACCACAGCCCGCAAAGCTTCCCAGTTTCCGTGGATGTCACTGAAGATTAAATAGCGCAAATGAGGTCAAACCTTTTTCAAGCGTAGCACCGTGATTTCAGGCGCTGCGCCCAAGCGGGCGGGCATACCGATGGTTCCGATTCCGCGCGTCACATAAATGGACGAGCGGCCGGTTTGGTAAAACCCCTGTACGTATGGCGTATAAAACCGGGCGAGGTTTAAGTTCTGATGCAGGATTTCTACATTCACCTGTCCGCCGTGAGTGTGGCCGCTCAGTGTGAGATCCCACCCTTGCTGCGCCGCGACGGGAAACACGTCGGGGTTATGGGAAAGCAGAATATTCAGGGCGCCGGGCGCGATCATGTGTTCAGCGCCCCGCAAGTAGTCAGGCTTCAAACTGAATTTTTGATAGTCCACGCCTCCGAAGTTCATCCACGCGTCTCCGAAACGCAGCCGGCGAGTCTCGCGGCGTAAGAACGGCATGCCAAGACGCGCTCCCTGGGAGGCGGTGTAGTCTTCGCATTCCGCGTAAATTTCGTGATTACCGAGGCAACCGAGCACGCCCGAATCCGAACGCAGACGCGCCAATTGCCGCAGGCAGGCATCGAGCGGATCGCCGCGCACTGAGATCAGGTCGCCGGTGACCACGACCACGTGGCCGCGCAACTGGTTCGAAGCATCGATCACCCGGGCCAGTTCCTTCTCGCTCAGAAAAGCGCTCAAGTGAATGTCACTGAGCTGCACCAGCCGCAAACCAGCCAAATCCGGGTGAAGACCAGGAACTGGAACGTCCACTTCCCAGACTTGGAAGTCGGTGCGTCCGACCAGCGCGCCAAAACCCACCAGACCAAATGGAGCGGCTACGGCTGCGCCACCCGCTGCGCGGAGTAATGCTCGGCGAGTTGGACTGAAGTTCCGAGCCGGAATCCGCATCAACAAAAGCAGCCGGTACACCACCCAGGCACAACTGGAGCTGAAGGTCCAAAGCAAGGCGGCTCCCCGGTTCCAGCCCGCGAAAATCCATGGGAGCGGCAACGCGCTGGCTTTGGGGATGCTCAAGATCAGGCCGGAAGCGATAAATACTCCCGCTGCAACGAGAAACAAACGAACCGCTCGAGCCGCACCAGGCGAAAACCGGAGGGCGTAGTTCAAGATGAGCCGGCCAATCTGCCATTGGACATAGCCCATCAGTAGAATGATCAGGATCTCCGCGGCAAACCCTAGGACATGCCCCATCTCATTTCATTTTATCGGCAGTCGGGACCTGTTTCCAAAGAGCCTTGTGTTGAATGTATGAAGACCCACCAGGCGTTAAGCGTAATGGCCAGGGCGGCGGTTGCGGCTGTTTCGGCGCGTAGAATGGTGGGGCCGGCCGAAACAGGCGCCCAACCTGCCGTTTGAGCCTGATCGCGTTCCGAGTCCGTCCAGCCGCCTTCGGGACCGATGAGCAACGCAATTGTAGCTTCGCGAACGCGCCCCGAGACCGGCGGAAAGGCCTCGAGCAGGGGACGTCCGCCGGGCTGTTCGTCCAGGAAATAGCGATGACGCGAGGCATCTGAAAGCACCTCGGAAAAGGCGCGGGGCGGCTCGATTTCAGGCAGATGGGTGCGCCGCGACTGCTGGCTGCTTTCGCGGGCGATCCTGCGCCAACGCTCGATGCGCTTCCGGGCAGCAAGGGCCAGTCCTTTCTCGCTGCGTTCCGCCTCGAAGGGAACGATGCCGGCGACGCCGAGTTCGGTGGCCTTCTCCACCATCCATTCGAAACGGTCGAACTTGATGAGCGCCGCGAAAAGTGTGATCGCGGGCAGCGCATCCGCTTGCTCTCCGATAAATACTGGCTCGAGAACACGGAAGATCAACCGGCCGGCCTTGGTTTCGGAAATTTCCGCAAGATACATGCGCTCGTTGTCGGAGATCTCGTACTGCTGCCCGGCTTCAGCGCGCAGAACACGCGCCAGGTGGCGGGCATCTTCGCCGCTCAACTCGGCGAAACCATTTTGAATCCGATCGACGAAAAAACGGCGGCGCGCCACCGGGCCATTGTACGACCTGTGAATGGCCAGGGCTTCGCCCGTCTTGTATAACACAAGCCGCTGGTTTGGATTTTATGGCGGTTTGGCAGCTTGGATGTTCCACTTTGGGCAGACTGCTAGCGCCTCGCACCTCTTCTGGGAGAGGTGGGGGTTCGAGGTCATTTGGCAATCCTCGCCGGCCACGAAGCGATTCGGCCGCAGCCAGAAACCAAGATTCGAACTCGCACTTCGGCAGCACAACCGCGGCAGGCAGATCCCCTCGCGCGTTGCGAACTCTCTGGAGCAATTCCTGGCCGAGCTGCGCCCGACAATCCTGATCACTGTCCAAGATAGCGAGAATCCCGCCGTCGCTCCGGACATTTAGCGCCGCGAGAGCGACAGCTCTTTCCAACTTCCCCTGGTTTCAGAAGCCTGCTCCTCGGATCGGATGAGGTATGTCGACGTGCAAGGAGAAATCAAACTGGTGGGCGATTCTCCGAACCAGAATTGGTACCGATTCCGTTTCTCCATGTCCTTCGACGATGCAGCCAATGCGTGCTCGCATCAGATGCTTTCCTTGTCTACTAGCCGCAACTGCGTATCAACCTTATCGGGAGCGGCACTGGGGTCAGGCCTCACCTGATTCATGCGAAGCAATTCGCCGGGTGTATAAAGGCGGTTCAGCACGGCTTCTCGGCCAGCTTTATCTAATCTAGTGGCGCGACGTGAGTAGATCCTCCACCCTCCGCGTAGAGTGCCAAAATCGATCCCGTGTCGAGCTTTTCGTCATCCAGCAAGTCAGGGCTGTGGCTGGTTACCATCACCTGTGTGGAGCGGCTGGCTTCGCGCAGACTGTCTAGAAGCAGCCCGGCGGCCGCCGGGTGGAGTGCGATCTCCGGCTCTTCGATCCCAACCAGAGGAACCCGAGCCGCGCCGCCGTTACTTGACTGGTACAACGACACCAGAATACCGAGCGCGCGTAGAGTTCCATCGGACATATTTGCTGCCTGAAACCGCCAAGGGTCTTTTGAGCCGGCGACTTGCTGCCGAAACTCGAGAGTCTCTTTGGGGCCGATCACTTTCACGTCAACTCCGTGCACGCCCGGTACAACCTTCGATAAATAGTCCTCAATACGCTGCTTGCGGTCGGGATTATGTTTCTTCGCGGACCAGCAGGCTGGTGATGTTGCTGCCATCTCGGCAAGCAACTCTCCAGCGTCCGGCGATTGTAGATCACCTTTCCGGTCCGGATTGAGGCTGTAGAAACCCATCCGGGAAAGTGCGTCGTATATCGGCCGGAATTGAGGCAAGCCGGACGCGCTTACCAGATACAGGCGGTCGATGGACGCGGCCGGGCCCGGTTGGCTGCTTTCGACGACCTCACCAGACTTGACTAAAAATGCTGCACATTCCCCGAGCATCGGCAGAGTGGACCTTGCATTCCTCGTCCTGAACCTCAAAGCCGCCCTGAGGGCGCGCACCAATGCGAAACGCATAATGGCCCACTTCGCCGGTTGGTAAGGAAAAATAGAGCCGAAGTCCGAAATGGTTTGGATGTCCCCCAAAGCGGCGGCGTACCTCGTTGATGCCTCCCTGTCACGTAATGCATGCTCCAGTGAGGTCCGAAGGGAGTCTGTAACGAAGCGCAACGAGTCCAGGAAAATTGCTCTTTCCGGCCCCGTTTGGCCCCACAAGAAACATGAGCGGACCAAGACGAACGTCGCAAGCCGCAATGATCTTGTAGTTCTTGAGTACAACTCTTGTGAGGAATGCGTGGAGTTCGTCATCCTGGATAGGGCGCTGCGCTCAGATGATTCTTAATTAATTGTAGTTCACGCTCCGACGAGCGGGCGTGCGCGCGGCCTCGACCTCGTGTCCAGAAGCTGGGCAGTGGGCCGCACGCGAAACGGAAGGGCTCATATCTCTAATTGAAGGTCGAGTGCATGATCTCGTACTGCGCCGAGGCTCTGGCCTTGGGCGGACGCGAGGAGGCTTGATGCCTTCCTCCAGTTGCTCGGCATTGTTCGATTAGGAAATGCCTTACCCCGCGCGTGCCATACTATGGAACTCAACTCATGATCGCGGTGTTGCGCGGCTTATTGCTCGAGAAGCATCCGAACCAGGCCATCGTGGAGGCCGGCGGCGTGGGGTATGACGTGCATATCCCGATTTCGACGTTCACGCACCTTCCCGAGGCTGGCGCTGAAGTCCGGCTGCGAATCTACACGCATGTACGCGAGGATGCGCTCTTGCTGTACGGGTTCTCCTCGCAGGACGAGAAAAATCTGTTCGAGAAGCTGATTGCCGTGAGTGGCATCGGTCCGTCGCTCGCCATCAAAGTACTTTCCGGTCTGGCTGCGCCTGATTTGATCGGCGCCATACGTCAAGGCGAAATCGACCGGCTGGTGAGGATTCCCGGTGTGGGTAAGAAGACGGCAGAGCGTATCGTGCTCGAGTTACGCGATAAACTTCCGGCGCCCATAGGCCGCGAAACGGAGCCGGCACGGCCTGCGCTGAGCGAAGTGGATCAGGATGTGCTTTCGGCGCTGCTCAACCTGGGTTGTGCAAGGGCGGCCGCCGAAGCAGCAGTGCGGAAAGCCAAATCCGGAGGAACGCCAGCGGAGTTCGAGCCGTTGTTCCGGCGCTCGCTGGAGTTGGTCAGATAGATTCGTCGTGGGACAGGCGTCGCAGTCGAAGTCGAAGATCCGCGATTCTCCAGGAATCCGCGACTGTCCCAGACCCGCGTTTCACCCGGGCTTTCGCCGGTCAGCTCTGGCTTTGTGGTGCACCCGCTGCTGCAAAAGCAAAACTACGACTTGTGCACGACGTGTTGAGCTTGTAACGCCGGGTGTCCGTACAGCCTGATCACGTTTTCCATCAGCCGCAGCCCGTAATCACCTTCCAACGTCAGGAGGGATTCCGGATGGAACTGCACCGCCTCGATGGGCAAATCTTTGTGTTTCACTGCCATAATCACGCCGTCGTCGGACTCGGCAGTGATTTCTAGGCAAGACGGGAAAGTCTCCCGGCGAGCGAACAGCGAATGATAGCGCCCCACCTGAAAGCGCTCCGGCAGACCCTCGAAAACTCCCTTGCCCTGGTGCGAGATCCAGGACGGCTTGCCGTGGACCGGGTATGGCAGAACGCCCAACTCTCCTCCGAAGGCCTCGACCACCCCTTGCAAACCCAGGCAGACACCAAAGACCGGCACAGCCAGCCGGACGGCCTGCTTCACCAGATCCGGTACGCCAAAATCCACCGGACGGCCCGGGCCGGGGGAAATCAGAATCAGGTGAGGCGCAATCTGGCGGATCAGGTCCGGCGGAAAGCCCGCACGATAGGTCACCACTTCGGCGCCGGTTTGGCGGGCATAGTTGGCGAGCGTGTGAATGGAACAATCGTCGTTATCCACCAGCAGCAGCTTAACGCCCGCGCCTTCAAGTTCGCGAAGCTCCACCTGCGCCTGGACCGGCTCGCTGCCCAGAATGCGGAAAAATCCAGTGGCCTTCAGACGCGTCTCGCGCTCTTCATCCGCCGGAACCGAATCGTAGAGTAGTGTGGCGCCCGCCGGATAAGTTGCCATTCCATTTCTCAGGTATGTGGTGCGAATCAGGATGCCGGTGTTGATATCGCCCGAGAGCGACAGCATGCCGATGGCGCCGCCGTACCAGCCGCGCGCTTCTTTTTCGAGCGATTCGATGGCCTGCGCAGCGGCCTTCTTAGGCGCGCCGATCACGGTGACCGCCCACATGTGGCTCAGGAACGCATCGAGCGAATCGAAGTCCTCCTTAAGAAAACCTTCCACATGGTCCACAGTATGGAACAGGCCGGCGTAAGACTCGATGACGCGCCGCCCGATTACTTTTACCGTGCCGGGCTCGCAGACACGCGATTTATCGTTGCGATCAACGTCGGTGCACATGGTGAGCTCGGATTCCTCTTTCTTGGAATTCAGCAGCTCGCGAATGCTTTCGGCGTCGTGTATCGAGTCGCCGCTACGGCGTGCGGTGCCTGCAATCGGGCAGGTTTCGACGCGCTGTCCTTCCACTCGCACAAACATTTCCGGAGACGCCCCCACCAACTGCTCATCGCCGAACTGCAAAAGGAATTCGTAGGGACTGGGGCTGGCGCGCTGCATGCGCTCGAACAACTCCGAGGTTTTTCCGGGATAGGGCGTGCGGAACGTCTGGTGCAGAACGACTTCGTAGTAATCGCCGCGGCGCATGCCTTCGCGCACGGTCTCCACCTTGGCCATGTACTCTTCGGGCTTGTGATCTGACTCGATGGGGCCGCGTGGTAGCTCCGGAGCGGCGGGAACAGGCTCGGCTGCGCGCTCGAGCGCCAATGTCGAGAGCCCCTGGTAATCGAATTCGTACTGGTAGCGCTCGATCTGTTCCTTCTTGCGGTCCATGAAGAAAATGTCGTCACAGAGAAACAGGTGCAGGTCCTTCTGTCCGCTGCGCGGCAGACGTTTTTCGATGGGCTCGAACTGGAACAGCAGATCGTAGCCGAAAGCGCCGATCAACCCCAGGCGCGTATCCTGCTCGTTGTGGAATTCCTGTATGAGCGCCCGCAAAATTGAGAAAACCGAGGGCTGCTTGCTGCGCTCCTCTTCGGAGAAAAGTTTGGGCAAAGGCTTCAACGTGCCGGACAGCACGCCGCCAGGCACCAGACCGAAGGACTCCCAGTGAGGATGTTCGCGCAGCACGGCGAAAAACATCTGGTTCAGAATTTCACCGCGCACATTGAGCGCCCGGAACTCGACGCGCCGGTCGAAAGCCAGAATCTCGAGCGGCGGCTTGGTTGAGGCGAAATCCCAGCGTGAATACCGGCCCGGAAACTCATAGCCGGAGGAAAGATAAAAGCCGCGATAGGTATCGAGTTCCCGTAAGAGATGACGGAGGCCCTTGCGGTAACTCGCCTTGGATTTTGTGCGGGTTACGGTGATCCCGTGCGCCGTTGAATATTGAATCACGCGCATAATGGCCCCGAGCAGTAGGCCTAATTAGGATAACATTCACGCGCCGGGAGCCAGTGTGGTACGCGGCTGGTGCTTTAGTTGCTAGCGGCGCAAGTCTGAGATTTTCAAGGGGCGGACTCCTTGGCTATTGATAGTGACGGCAACGGCGCTTTGTTGCTGGCCTCTGGACCTCGTGCGCTAAACTGGGGTCATGCGGCGCTCTTTTGCACTCATTGTTCTTGGGCTGGTGGGCTCGGCGTTCCCACAGCCAGTGCCCCGGCCTTCGCCCGAGTTCGTCATCAACATGACCAACGGCAGCCAGCTACTGCTGAGCCAGTACACGGGCAAGGTGGTTTTGCTGGCGTTCCTGTTCACCACTTGACCGCACTGCCAGCACACCGCTCAGGTTCTGAGCGGCATTCAAAAGGAATACGGTCCGCGCGGTCTGGAGATTCTGGGCGTGGCATTCAACCCGAATGCGGACCAACTGGTGGCGAGCTTCATCGCGCAGTTTGGAGTCACTTTTCCCATGGGCTGGGCGCCGCGAGAATCCGCGCAAGATTATATGGCGCATCCGGCCGGCAAGATGACCTACGTTCCAGAGTTAGTCTTCCTGGACCGCAAACGCGTGATCCGCGGCCAATTCTCGGGCTCGGATGATTTCCTGAAGGACCAGGACAAAAACATCCGGATGTTCGTGGAGAATCTGCTGAAGGAACCGGTGTCGGCGAAAAAGACCGCGCATTCGGCCGCGTCGCGCAAGAAGCGGTCTTAGTTAGAGACAGCGTTCAACTATATTAAATGGTGTGCACCTCGCGTTCGCCGCGTTGCTGTGGCTCTGTCAGGTTTCGAGCCCGCAGGTAGAAACTTCGGCTCGCGGTCAGGCATCCGCCCAAAGTCCCATTGTTCATGCGCGCGCGCTCATCGACGCAGGCAAACTCAAGGACGCGCGTGAAGCGCTCAGGGGCTTGGATCAATCGCAGCGCGAGGTGGCGTATTTAACCGGATTGCTCCACTATCGCTCGCGGGAATATCCGGCGGCGATTGAAGCTTTGACGCGCGCAGTGAGCCAGGCGCCCCAGGACACCACAATCTATAAAGAATCAGTGCAAATGCTGGGACTCAGCCATTATCTGAGCGGCCATTTGCGCGAAGCCATTCCGTGGCTCGAGAAAGCGGAGGAATCAGGTGCGGGGACCGCGGAGATTTTCTACATGCTGGGCAACAGTTACATTCAAAGCGTCGATCCGGATAAAGCGCGCGGAGCGTTCGCTCGCATGTTTGATGTGGCGCCGGATTCAGCGGCCGCGCACCTGCTTACTGCGCAGATGATGGTGCGGCAGGAATTCGAAGAACAGGCGGAAAAAGAACTGCACCGCGCGTTCGAGATCGATCCAAAAATTCCCGCGGCGCACTTTCTGCTGGGTGAACTGGCCATTTTTCACGCGCACCTGGACGAAGCCATCTCGGAATTAAGGCAGGAGATCGCGCTCAATCCGGATTTCGGCACCGCCTATTACCGGCTGGCCGACGCCTATACGCGGCGCGAACAATGGGACACCGCCATTCCGCTGCTGCAGAAATCCATCTGGCTGAATCCCACCTTCAGCGGCCCGTACATTCTGTTGGGCAAAGCTTACTCCAAAAAAGGCGATAGCGGAAACGCTGAGGCGATGTTACGACGCTCGCTCCAAATTGATCCGCAGAACGCATCCGCGAACTATCTGCTGGGGCAGTTGCTGATGCCGACCGGGCGCGCCGATGAAGCCCGCAAATTGCTGGAGCGCTGGCAACAACTGCGCAAAGAGAACGAGCGGTAAGTGAATATTCAGATTCAGGAGGAGACAGAATGCAGTCAGGACACAGGAGAAGAATCTTCAATATTTCATCGGACGCCGTATCGGCTCCCGTCGCCTGGTCCAGGGCCACGCGCCGATGGTGGCGATCAGTGCAAACACCGTCAGACACACGGCTGCTTTGAAGTGCACCGGCCCTGCAAAGGAATACGACGTCAGAAAGAAACCGCGAAAAAGCACCACAAAGACCGCCAGGCTCCACAGAAAAAACAACGCGCGCAGCTTGCCTGCTACCGCCAGCACCAGCGTGAACAGGCCCACCAGAGTGGAATAGAACAGCCCGGAAGCCAGCTGGGGGGCGCTCCAGGGCAGAAACGGCAAATTCAAGGGAGTGTGGTTGTAGAGCGCGAAGCAGCCGATTGCGCCGCCAGACACAATCACCAGAAGCTCGAAAATATAGCTGTACACACGCAGCAGCGCTTTCGGTGCGCCCACGTATACCTCCACATTCTGCAGGGATTAAACCCGCTATTCTATCAGGCGGTAACAGGCGAATGCTGCCAGCATACATATTGACCCTTTGCTTTCAAGCGAATACAATGAGAGTGCCAAGGGGGGATCTGGCTACCGGCTTATGGGGGACGACGGCGCGTTAAACGCCCGGGCGCAGGAGATTCTGCACTCGATTGTTCGCACCTATATCCAAACGGGAGAACCGGTTAGCTCGAGGTACATCGCCCGGCGCCGGAATCACCCGCTGAGCCCTGCCTCGATTCGCAACGTGATGGCGGACCTGACGGATGCCGGATATCTCTCCCAGCCCCATACCTCCGCTGGGCGCATTCCGACCGAGAGGGCCTTCCGCAGCTATGTCCATTCCCTCACGGCGCGCCCTATGCGCTTTGCCGAGGGAGAGCGGCTACGTCTGGAATTGAGCGAGGCGAACACGGTGGAGAGTCGCGTTGAGTGCTCCTCCAGGATGCTGACGCAGGTGACCCTGAACGTGGGGATTGCCGCTGCCCTGCCGGCCACCTCGCAAGTGCTCCACCGTTTGGAACTGATGGCTCTAGCGGACCGCCGTGTCTTGATTATCCTGGTGACCGGCGACCATAGCGTGCACAACAGGGTGGTGATGCTCGATGAGGCACTCTCGGCCGACGATCTGAACTCCATCCGCAATTACGTGAATCACCATTTCAGCGGCTGGAAGCTGGATAAAGCCCGGCGCGAATTGCTGCGCAGAATCGAAGAAGAGCGCGCCACCTACGACGCTATTCTGCGGAGATTGACGCTGCTCTACCAAAAGGGCTTGCTCGAATGTGAGCAGACGCCCGAAGTCCACATGGAGGGCGCTTCAAACCTGGTGGCGGTGGACCTGCACCTCACGCGGGAGAGAATGCGCGACCTGTTCCGCGCGCTTGAGGAAAAGAAACGGCTGCTCGAATTGCTGGACCGTTTCCTGGAACTGCCGACGGGCGAAGTCGCGGTGCGCATTGGCCTGGAAGAGGCCCACCCGGCCATGAAGGAGATGGCGCTGATCGGGATGACATTCGCCATGCCCAGTGGTATGCAAGCCAAGGTTGCCGTACTGGGTCCCATGCGCATGCATTACGAAAAGGCCATGTCGGCGGTGCTGCATATCGGCCGGGCATTCGAGAGCCTTCCCACTTGAGCGGCCAGCCCGGCTTCCATCACCGGAAGCATCTGTTAATCTAAAATTGTGAGCAGCGAGAATCTAGACCCGGAAGTGCGTACGATGTCACCGTCACCGGAGGAAAAGGACCCCGCGTCCTATACGGACCTGAATGCGCAGGTGGCCGCCTTAACCGCGGAGCGAGACCGCCTGGCCGCCGACAAAGCGGAACTTTACGATCGTTTGTTGCGGCGGCAGGCTGACTTCGACAATTTCCGCAAGCGAACCGAGCGCGACCGCTCTGATTTTCTGCAGTATGCCGGTATGGAGTTCGTCCGTGAGATCCTGCCGGTTCTGGACGATTTCGAGCGTGCCCTGAAAGTGGAATCCGCCGACACCAGGTATACCAAGGGCGTGGAGTTGATCTATAGCCGGCTCTACGAAGCGCTAAAGAAGATGGGCCTCGAGCCGATGGACACGGTAGGGAAAAAATTTGACCCCAATCTGCACCAGGCCGTCGAAAGAGTTCAGACCGATGACGTGCCGGATCAAACCATTTTGGAGGAGTTTCAAAAAGGCTACAATTTCAAAGGCAGGCTTGTGCGGCCCGCCATGGTCAAAGTTGCTGTAAAGTCTTCCTGAAGCCGCGCCATGCCCGTGACGAAAAGAGATTACTACGAAGTGCTCGGCCTCACCCGTGAAGCCGATGACCAGCAGATCAAGAGCGCTTACCGGAAACTGGCGCTGCAATTTCACCCGGACCGCAACCCGGACAACAAAGAATCCGAAGAAAAATTCAAAGAAGCTGCCGAAGCTTATAGTGTCTTGAGCGATCCGCAGAAGCGGGCCGCTTATGACCGCTTCGGCCTGCAGGGCGTCCAAAGCATGGGTGGCGCGGGCAGTTTCGATCCGTCCGCCTTCGACCTGAGCGATATTCTTGGCGATTTCTTCGGCCTCGGTGATCTGTTCGGCAATCAGCGCCAGCGGCGCAACCGGCCGCAGCGCGGTGAAGACGTGCGCTACGACCTGGAGATCCAGTTCGAGAATGCCGTCTTCGGTCTGACGGCGGAGATTCAAGTGCCGCGCTCGGAAATCTGCAACCGGTGTGAGGGCAAGGGCGCCGAACCGGGCAGCGGGCCCACGACCTGTTCCACTTGCCGCGGCCGCGGCGAAATCCTCTTCCAGCAGGGCTTCCTTTCGGTGCGCCGGACGTGCGGCAACTGCGGGGGCAGAGGTCAGATCATTAAGACGCCGTGCTCGGAATGCAGGGGCCAAGGCTACCGCCCGATGCAGCGCAAGATCAAAGTCGACATACCCGCGGGTGTCGATAATGGCACGCGGCTGCGGCTCTCCCACGAAGGTGAACCCGGCCCTAACGGCGGCCCTCCCGGAGATCTTTACGTTGTGCTGAAGGTGAAGGAACATCCCTTCCTCGAGCGTCAGGATTACGACCTGTACTGCTCCATTCCCATCAACGTGGCGCAGGCGGCACTCGGCGACGAGATCGAAATCCCGACGCTCGAGCAACCGCACAAGCTCAAGATCCCGGAGGGTACGCGAACCGGTGCCGAATTCCGCATCCGTCATAAAGGCGTGCCGCATGTCAACAGTCACGGCTGCGGCGACCTGGTGGTGCAGGTTGAGGTCACGACGCCAACTAAGTTGACCCGCGAACAGAAGAGACTGTTCGAGCAGTTGCGCGAAACTTTACCCACCGACAACAAGCCCAACGAGAAGGGCCTGTTCGAAAAAGTCAAAGATTACTTCATGTGAGCGGGACGCTAAATCCGCCTGCGTCTGTGCATAATGATTACCTATGCCCGAAGTCAAATACCGCGGCCGACGCGCATCTTCCATTGAGAACAATTCACTACGCGTCACCGTGCTTCATGAAGGTGGACACATTGCCGAAATTCTGGACAAATCGTCGGGGGTGAACCCCCTGTGGACTCCGCCCTGGCCTTCGATCGAGCCCTCCACTTACAATCTGGCAAAACATCCGGAATACGGCCGCGATTCTGAGAGCAAGCTGCTGGCTGGAATCATGGGGCACAATCTGTGCCTGGATTTTTTCGGAGGGCCGTCGGACGAAGAGGCGGCAGCGGGCCTGACTGTGCACGGCGAAGCTTCGGTGGCCCAGTATCAGGTCGCGACCTCATCGGAGGGTCTGACACAGCGGGCTGAACTCCCGGTGGCCCAACTTCGCCTGGAGCGGGAGATTCGCTTTGCCGGCGACCGCGAAATCGAAGTCCGAGAAACGCTTGAAAATCTGTCGGCCTCAGACAGGCCCATCGGCTGGACCGAGCACGTGACCCTAGGGCCACCGTTTCTCGAGCGGGGCCAAACCCAGTTCCGGGCATCGGCCACAAAGTCGAAGGTCTCCGAAGGCCCGATGAGCGACACTGGCGATTATCAGAAGCCCGGCGCGGAATTTGATTGGCCGAATGTACCCCGCATGGTTGGCGGGTCAACCGATCTGCGCGTTTATAACAGCGCGCCCGTGTCGGCCGGATTTACCACGCATATGATGGACCCGCATCGCGAGCACGCTTACTTCGTCGCGTTCTCACCCGCCAGCAAGATGGCCTTCGGCTACGTGTGGCGACGGGCGGATTTTCCATGGCTCGGAATTTGGGAAGAGAATCACAGCCGAAGCAGCCCGCCGTGGAACAAGGGCACGCTCACGCGCGGGATGGAGTTCGGCGCCTCGCCCATGCCGGAGTCGCGGCGCAAAATGATCGACCGCGGAACTTTGTTCGGCATGCCGGGCTTCCGCTGGATCCCGGCGAAATCCAGGGTGCACGTGGTTTACCGGGCCATGCTGGCGCCCGCCGGGCGGGTACCGGAGGCGCTCACCTGGTCAGGTGACACTACCAAGTTCGAGTAAGCCCAGGAAGTTCGAGTAAGCGGCAGCCAGGCCCTACTTGCGTTCGTAGCGGCCCATGTACCGGGCCTCGGCGAGCACGTGGCCTTCGAGCGCGCGGTCAATTTCGGCGCGTCTCGCACCGCGCACCAGGCCGAGGGATGGAACATCCAACGCGTGCAGTTTGAAAAAATACCGGTGCGGCCCATGTCCTTTCGGGGGACACGGCCCGCCGTATCCCTCGCGGCCGAAATCGTTAGTGCCGCTGACGCCGACGCTGCCGGGCTTGTGGCCTTGCGCGAGCGTGTGTAACGAACACCGAATATCGTAGAGCAGCCAATGATTCCAAGTTCCGTTAGGCGCATCCGGATCGTCCACAATCAACGTGAAGCTCTTGGCCTCGGCCGGTTGTCCCAGCCATTCAAGCCCCGGCGCAAGATCCGCCCCTTCGCAGGAGTGAAGATCGGGAATCATTCCGCCGTCGGGAAAGGCTGAGATGATCAACTTGAAGGTCAAGATTCTATTTTGCGCTAATGCCGCACGTTTGAGTGAGTAAGAGTCAGGATGAAACGGCCCTGCAGTTGCATTTTGGTAGGGCACAATGTCAGTTTCGAATCGAATCGCAATTCTCACACTCTGCGGCGTAGGTCTGTCCGCACAGACGATCTCTTTTCTGCCGCCGGTTAACGCCTTTGAATCCGGCGCCTCCCAAGCGCCGACATGTGTTCTTTGTGCATCGCAACTGCCGATTTCAATGGCGACGGAAAGATGGACATCCTGTACTCTGGAACTGAGCTTATACCCTTCGTAGATGTGTTACTTGGCAACGGCGATGGGACTTTTCGCGCCGGCTTCTCGTTCAACGCCAACTATCTACCGTCGGGCCCGGGGTCTGTGGCCTCCACCTTCGCCTCCGACTTTAACGGCGACGGTCGCCCTGTCCTCTGGGGTGGGTACGCAAATCTACCTCGGCCGGGGGGATGGTACGTTTATTTTATTGAACCGGGCACGTCTGTCGCTCCCGACAATTGTGCCTATCTGGTTACGGTCGCCGATGTGAATCACGACGGAAAACCGGATCTGGTCTGCGGCGCCTCCGTCATGCTGGGCGCGGGCGATGGCACGTTCCGCGCCGCGCAGCAGGTGTTCAGTGGCACCGCGGTGCTGGTTGCCGATTTCAATCGCGATGGCAACCCGACGTCCTGGTGGTCAGCGCATCCAGTCAACTGATGATTGCGCTCGGCCGCGGCGATGGCACGTTCGGGCCCGCCGCAGCGGTCACCAGCCTGATGAATCCGCAGACAATGCAGACGGGTGACTTCAATGGTGATGGCCACCTGGATATCGCAGGCGTATCATCGGTGGATGGAACGGAAATCGTGATCCTACCCGGGCACGGCGACGGAACCTTCGGCGCGCCCATCGTCACCATGGGCGTCTTCGAGCGTAACCCGCCCGAGTTCCCGCCCCTTACAACAAGAGCCGGGCCGCCTTACGGCTGTAGCCGACTTCAATCACGATGGCAAGCTGGATCTGGTCGCCGGAGACGCGTTGCTTACGGGCAAGGGCGATGGCACGTTCCGGTTTCCTGTTTTTGCCGGCATCGCCACCGAGGCCTGCAATCCTCGAGCGCTGGAGGTGGGCGGTGTTGTGTGCATCTACAATCACCGGTCAACGGCGGTGGCCGACTTCAACGGGGACGGGCTGCCGGATCTGGCTTCTGGATACAGCCTCGTCGGATACAACAATGCGTCCGAGTCGGCGTTTCCGTGATGCCGAATGATAGCCCCGGAAATGGCTTCACAGCCACGGGAATCTCGTCCGCGACCTACACTTGCCCGTAGGCCCGGGTTCGCTTGTCTCGGCCTTCGGGCTGAATCTCGCGTCGGCCACCGAGGCCGCAAAATCCTATCCGTGGCCCACAACGTTGGGAGGCATCCGGCTTCATGTGCAGGACCGAAGCCATCAGGGCGATAGGCTGGCCCCTTTGCTCTACGTCTCACCTACGCAAATCAACTACCTCATGCCCTCGAGTGATGCATTTGCGTGGATCAGTATTGAACGCGTGGGGTTGCCCAGGGCGTGTCTGTGCCGGTTAGTAGCACGCTCGCGGCCGGTTTGTTCACGCTCGGCGACGGCTTGGCTGCGGCGAGCACTGTGCGCATCTCGGGTCACGCCGTAACTCCGGTTCCCGTCATCGCCTGCGTGGGACCGATCTGCAACTCAGTCCCCATCGATTTGTCAGGATCACCGGTATACCTGAGTCTCTACGGAACAGGTTTTGCGCTGGCTGCCGCATCACTCTCAACCTGTTCGATCGCCGGACAGACGCTTTCCGTTACATACGCGGGCGCTCAATTCCAGATCGCGGGATTCGATCAAATCAATATACTTCTACCACAGAGCCTGGGTGGCGCCGGAAATACGTCCATTTCTTGCTCCTTAGGCGGCGGGGCGCTGACGCTGGAGCCTCCACCCCCGCCGTCAGTGACGAATGCCGTGAAGTTGGCCATTCGGTGAGACCACCCTGCATCAATCCGAACGTCCGCCGGAGCCGAACTTTCGTCGCCTGCTCATCCGGTCATTTCTTCAACCGACTGCTCCAAAACGTGAGCTTGTGCTGCAACTCTCCTGGACACAAAAACGCGAACTGATCCCTCGAGCTGTATATCGTAGAAGTTTGGATTGAGCGGGTGCTGTCCGAGCGTCTCGGAGTTCGGGTCCCAATGAAATGAATCCGGGACTAGAATGATGGTGTCTTGAGGAATTCGGCGGTCGTCCTGTGTCACGAGTTCCGTGCGCGATTCGTTGAATTGAACTGTGATGCCATTACGTTCTGGTTCGTGACCTTGTATCGTCTTCCAAAGTGCAGCATGACGCCTTCACCTCGCCCTACCAGGCCGGGATGAACGCCGTGGCCTTGACGTGTGCGGCTTTGTCTGGCCAAGGATTGATTTCTTCGCTCCTAATAACTTCTTTACTTGCACTCGGCACTGAAATTGTCGGCGAAGGCTGTCACTGTCCCGTTTGCATTCACCGTCAGGTGAAAGTTTTGATGAACCAGGAAGTTGTTGCCGGGTCCCTGACCGATGATTTTGAAGTTGTTAACTAATGTTTGGATGAACGGAAAGGCCACCACATCGGCCTCAAAGCTAAACCGCGTAATACCCGTGGCCTGGTATTTATCACCACTGACCGAGCCCACTCCGCTGATTCCTTGGGGTTGAAAATGCGAGTAGGTTGAGATGTGATTCGCGTTAACGGTACTGGAGAGCAACACGTGGAGATTTCCGTTAAGCGTCACAACTTCTCCCGCGCCTCCCACCGCGCAAGGGATGAACATGGCGAACGTGACCGGAAAACTCATGTTCGTGTCAACAGCGGTATAGGCGTGCAAGCCCGACAACAAGAACACCAACGCAACGAGGCCCTATCAAGAGCTTTGTCATTTCCTTGTCTCCATGGCACGCTGCCGATCCAATCGGCTGTGTCTTTTTTGAGACGCCCTTTTTGCCGGAGCCTCTGAGGGAAATGGTTATTCGCCGCGAGAAGAAAGCGAAGGCAGTGGTATTGCGCGGCCTTCCCGCCGAGCAGCGCACGTACTTAACCGGAATTTCCATTTTGGCTTCCAGGTCAGTATACACCCAGCCGCCATCCTTTGATCCCCCGAGTTGCAGTTTTCGCTTCGGGAGTGCATTCAACTTATGAATTTTGCGGAACGAACCCAATTTCGCTCCTCGAGGAGTTCTGTAGCGCACGGGCTGGCGTGTTTTAGCTCTACAAGCAACAATGTTACTTTACTAAGATCAAGACCTCCTGTATATCGGGTATATCGGGGCTCATTGGCGAGACCAGGCAAGGGGCTTTATCGAGTTATCACTATAATTTAAATTTACCGAGCTTTCACTTCTTCCGACAAGCGCAGGCACTGCCGGATGCCACACAGCACTTATCGGGCTTCATATGTCCTTCGAGGCTTGGCCCGATTACTCCTGGCTCCGGTCCAGCCACGGCAACCCAGCGGGCCCCCGTCCCACTTATGAATCCTGTGGAACGAACCCAATTTCGCTCCTTAGGAGTTCTGTAGCGCATGGGCTGGCATGTCTTTCGCCAAACCTGCGGCTTCTCGTCTAGTCGTCGAGACCGAGCTTCTGGTCGACTTCTAGTTTAGAGCTTGTCGAAAGTTCAGGCGCTCGAGCGGCTTGTGCTATTAACGCGGTCAAATCCGCATGAGTTTGTGCAGCTCCGGCGTTGTTACGCTCTGGTCGAGGAAACCAAACTGACCTGTGTCTTTCACCTCGCGTGCCGCGTCGAGAAAACCGGTCATTGCCGCTCGATAGAGTGAGGTTGCAAGGCTGATGCGCCTGACTCCGGCCGCGGCGAGTTCACCCAAGGAGAATGATTTTCCTTTGATCCCCACCATGAAATTGACAGGTTTTGAAACTGCCGAACAGACTGCGCGCACCCCGACAAGGTCAGGCAGGCCGGGGGCGAAAAGCACATCGGCCCCAGCTTTTTCGAAGGCTTGAAGGCGGCTGATGGTGTCGTCCAGGCTCGGGGCGGCAAAGAGAAGATTATGCGCTCGCGCAGCCAACATAAAGGGAAACGGGAGTGCACGCGCCGCCTGCGCGGCCGCGGCAATCCGCACGACGGCCAAGCCAAAATCATAAAGAGGATTGTCCTGGTTGCCAGTCGCATCCTCGATCGTGCATCCGACGAGCCCCGCCTCGGCCGCCAGCCGGATCGTTTCCGCCACGACTTCCGGCGCGTCGCCAAATCCCTTCTCCAAGTCCGCGGAGACGGGCAAATCCGTCGCGTCGACAATCAAGCGCGCGTGCGCCAGGGCCTCATCTCGCGTCAACCCGCCATCCCTTCGACCAATGGCAGTGGCGGAGGCAGCGCTCGATGTGGCCAATGCCTGGAAGCCAAGGCCGGCGAGAAGCCGGGCGGAGCCGGCATCCCATGGATTCGGAATTACGAAGGCGCCAGGGCCGTCATGAAGAGCGCGGAAGCGAGCTGCCTTCTCGTTCTGGGCGTCACTGATAGGGAGTTACCTCGGGATCAGATCTCCACATTCTACTTACTACCTCAGCCGCACGGATGTATAGCGTCCTGTCGACGTGACCGACCTCCTCCCATTCATTTTCCGAGCTTAACTTTTCACCGCCACGGATCAGCCACCTTCGACGGCCAAACCGGCCTCGGCGCCAATTCCGCCCGCTATCATGAGGCAACTGGTGTCTCGTCAGTGGTCTTCAGCATGCCAGCTCGCAGGCGAAACCCGGATACAATGCGGGTCCGGGAGAGTCGCGGCTTCCGAGAGGATCACGGATCGTCGACTTCGACGCGACGCCTGACCGGCTGCGGTGATGGAATGGGCACCGCTCGCTGACGATCGCGGCTCGGTGTGGGTGGGCGAGCACACGCGCGATCCAGACTTCTCTCAGATACAATTTGCACTATGCACAGATTCCTAATTCTCGGCCTGGTTCTGGTATCGGCGGCATTCGCCGTGGAGCAGAATGACGTCGAATTTTCCCGGCCCCTCGGCGTCCCGATGACGCTCGATCTCAAAGTGCCCGATGGCAACGGCCCGTTTCCTGCCGCCATCATCGTACACGGCGGTAGTTTCTCGCACGGCAACAAGAGAACCTATGTGACGCCGCTGTTCGATGTTCTCTCAAACGCCGGTTTCGCGTGGTTCACCGTCAACTACCGGCTTGCGCCCGATTATCAATTTCCGGCCGCGGTGGACGATGTTGAGAACGCGGTCCGCTGGGTGACGGCCAGCGCCGCGAAGTATCACGTGGACGCCAAACGCGTCACGCTGATTGGGGAATCCGCCGGAGGATACCTGGTGGCCTACGCCGGCGCGCCTTCGAAGGGCGATGCGCGGGTTGCTGCCGTTGTGGATTTTTATGGGCCAAATGACCTGGTGCTGCAAGTCGAAAAGCGCCGCAGGGAGCCTGCCGATCACTCGAAACCACACGACCCGGGATTGCTGGAATTCATGGGCTTCAAGACCTGGCAGGATGGCGGCGTGGTTGAGAAACTGGAGAAGCTCTCACCTACTACGCTCGTTTCCAAAAACATGCCACCGTTTCTGTTCATCCACGGCAATGATGATGAGCAGGTGCCTTACGAACAATCACCCAAGATGTGCGAGATGATGCGCAAAGCCGGCGAAAAGTGCGAAGTGATCACCGTGGAAGGCGGCCGCCACGGCATGCTGAGCTGGGAGAAGAACGCGCCGATGCTGCATTGGAAACAGGAAATGGTGGATTGGCTGAAGAAGACTCTGGGCAATGAGATTGAAAATCAGTTAGAACCGGGCCTGATGAGCGCAATCACAACCAAGTGACGTTCATGCGATTCGGGCGTCAGAATAGTAGAGGAGCACTTCGAAGTGTGCGCGGACTGCTCCTTGACTCAAAACTGCCGCAAATTATATCTTGAGGTTCAACCTCGTGCATTTCAGGGAGCCTACCGAATGGACGCTAAACTTGTGAAGCGATTGCCGTTGTTGCTCTTCGCGTTGATCTCCGCGGTCGTCCTTGTTGCCGCTCCTCCACGCCTGCCGGCGGTGGGAGACTGGCCGGACTGGCGCGGTCCGAATCGCGACGGCATCTCACGGGAGAAGAACCTTCCGGAAAAATGGTCCCTCTCGGGCCAGAATCTCGCATGGAAAGCTCCTTACGGGGGCCGCTCCGCGCCGATCGTGCTGGGAGATCACCTGTATCTGCAAAACTCCGCGGGCAAAGGCGAGACCCAGCAGGAGCGCGTGATGTGTTTCAACGCCGACACGGGCAAACTGCTGTGGGAGCACCGCTTCAACATTTTCCAGAGTGATGTGCCGCCACACCGCGTGGGCTGGGCGTCACCGGCCGCCGATCTCGAGACCGGTAATGTGTACGTCTTCGGAGTCAACGGCACGCTGCTGGCGCTTTCGAAGGACGGCAAGCAGTTATGGGAGCGCTCGCTCGACGAGGAATTCGATTTGTTCACCACGCATGGCGGGCGCACGGTATCGCCGGTGGTGGATGGTGATCTGGTGATCGTCAGCGCGGCCAGTTCCACCTGGGGCCAGCAGGCGAACCGCTCCATTCGCTTTATGGCGTTCGACAAGCGCACGGGCGAGACCGTTTGGATCAGCACGCCCGGCGGACGTCCTTTCGACACCGATTATTCGCAGCCTGTTGTCGCCCGCATCAATGGAACTCGCCTGTTGATTTCCGGACTCGGCGACGGCGGCGTTCACGCCATCAAGATCGCGACGGGCGAACCCGTTTGGCACTTTCTGTTGAGCAAGCGCGCCATCAATACCGCCCCGGTTTTGAACGGAACTACGGTCATGGTGTCGCACGGCCAGGAAAATCTCGAGGGGAATGAAATGGGAATGCTGGCCGCCATAGACGCGACGGCCAAAGGCAACATCACCATGGCCCAGGCGAAGTGGACCGTGAAAGGCTTCATCGGAGAATTTTCATCGGGTATTGTCGATGGTGACCGCTACTTACAAGTCGACAACAGCTCTAACATTTATGCGTTTGACGCGGTGACTGGCCGCCAGCTTTGGAAGCAGAACCTGGGAACGGTGCAAAAATCTTCGCTGGTATTGGGCGACGGCAAAATCTACGTCGGGACCGAGAGCGGCAAATTTTATATTCTGCGGCCGCATACGGATCGCTGCGAAATTCTCAGCGGCGTGGAACTGCCCATCAGCCAGGAAGGCCTCTTCAACGAAAAAATTCCGGAGCCGGTAGTGGCTTCCGCGGCGATTTCCCGTGGACGGGTTTACTTCGTATCGAGCGACGCGCTCTACGCCATCGGGAAAAAGATCCGAGTGCCCGCGCAGTCAGCTGTCGACGAGCCTCCGCCCCCGGCTCCCGGCGCCCCCGCGTGGGCCCAGGTGGTTCCCACCGAAGTGATTTTGACATCCGGGCAAAGCGCGAATTTTCGAGCGCGGCTCTTTGATGAACACGGAGAATTCCTGCGCGAGGAAAAAGCCACGTGGTCGCTCGAGGGTTTGAAAGGATCGGTGGATGACGGGCGGTTCACCGCCGCCACAGACAAAACGGGTCAAGCGGGACTGGTGAAAGCTACGATCGGCGGTATATCCGGCGCCGCACGCGTGCGCGTGGTGCCGCCGCTGCCGTGGAATGAAGCCTTTGAATCCGTCGCCGTGGGCGCAGTGCCCGCGCATTGGGTGGGCGCGACAGCCGGGCAGTTCAAAGTGAGCGAGCTGGATGGCGGCAAAGTGCTGGCCAAGGCGCCCACCGAGACATTGTTCAAGCGTATGCGCATCTTTCTGGGTCCGACGAACTGGTCGAATTACACGGTTGAAGCCGATGTGCGCGCGACGGAAAAGCGGCGACAGATGGGCGATGCCGGCGTCACAGCCCAACGGTATACGCTGGTCTTGTTCGGCAACAACCAGCAGTTGGAACTATATTCATGGCAGCCCCAGACGGCGACCAATGTAGCAGTGCCTTTTTCCTGGAAGCCGGACACCTGGTATCACCTGAAGCTGCGAGTGGAAAATACGGAGGATGGGACGCGCATTCAAGGCAAGGCGTGGCCCACCTCCGAGAGTGAGCCCGAGAAGTGGCTGATCGATCGTGCGGATCCGATTGGCAATCGAGAAGGGAGCCCCGGCCTGTTCGGCGATGCAACCTACGGCGTATTTTTCGACAATCTGAAAGTGACGGCAAACTAATGAGCAAAAAGTTGATCGCCTGCGGCGCCCTGGCCATTCCGGCGGCGCTCGTCGTGCTGTGGGCTTCC
>QHXW01000243.1:5698-15063 GCA_003223115.1 Acidobacteriota bacterium | reverse complement strand
CATTAAGCCAGCCGTATAGCGATGTCTCTCGACGGGCCTTCTACAAGGACGGCAGGTTTCGCGAAACGACTTTTATCGTAGAGGCATTTCGGCGTACGGCCTGCTTCCGCAAGGGCCAGGCGCATTGCGGGCACTGCCATCAACCACACGGGCCGGACTCTTCCTCGAATCTGACTTCGCTAAAATTTTCGAACGATCAGGATCGCATGTGCGTCCAGTGTCACAGCAAATTCGCAACCAATACCAGCGCGCACACGCATCACCCGGCTTCTGCAGATGCCAGCCGTTGCGTCACTTGCCACATGCCTCGGATCATGAACAGCGTTCTGTTTCGGGCGCGCACGCACCAGATGGATGATATTCCCAGCGCGGAGATGACGGCGCGCTTCGGTCCTGAAGAGAGCCCCAACGCCTGCCTGCTATGCCACTCGGAAAAAGACACTCAGTGGGTCAAGCTAAAATTGCATGGGTGGTGAGGCGGACATGATTCGCGGTGATCTCAACGGACTCGCTTTCGGCGAATACGCCGGCCTTGAAAATAACTCTAGCGCCGCAAACTACGTGAGTGCGAGTGCTCTGCGCTGTTTTTGCGTGAATCTTTTCGCCAACCTGTGCTAGGGTTCGTTCGACACACTTCCTATGCCTGTTCGCATGAAGGATATGGCACGTGATCTTAACGTGTCTGTTGTTACGGTGTCTAAGGCACCGCGCCACCAGAGCAATATTAGTCCGGCCACGAAGCGGCGGATCCTTAAGCGCGTCCAAAAGCTAAATTATCAACCCAACTGGATTGCGCGCAGCCTTGTCAGTGGGCGCACACACACCATCGGACTAGTAGTTCCCAATGTGAGGTCCTCATTTTTCGCCGAAGTGGCCAGAGGCATTTTCCGAGAAGGTACGGCTGTTTGGTTACCAAATGATGATTTCGATTTCAGAAGAAGACGCGCAGCTAGAGCGCGACGAAGTGAAGCTGCTGCTGGACCGTCGTGTGGATGCCCTCGTGCTAGCTTCAGCGCAGACTCCGGCCTGCAAAGATCTGTTCCGTGCCACAGAAGAACACAAGGTGCCGTACGTCCTGATCGACCGCAAGATCGCGGGGCTGAAAGCGAATTATGTCGGTGTTAATGATGCAACCGTCGGCCAGATCGCGACTGAGCACCTGATCGCATGCGGCCCGCTCCTCGCCCACATCGGCGGGCCGAAAATCGGCTCCGCCATCGGCCGGATGGAAGGATACCGCAGAGCCTCACGTCCCTCGATTTCGATAGATGGCTCGTTTGTTGTCTACTTTTGCTGAACCGCGCCCAAAACGAGGCTGACATCTACTCCATTTTCGACGGCCGGGGGCGCGCCGCGCCTGGTCTGCCAGGCTTGTGGGACACCGGGCGGTTTTTCGGCCGATAACACGCGGCTGCTGACGCAGAAGGGTGCCTTTGGCGCTGGCTTCGCTCAAATTGCGCTGGTGGATGTGGCGACGGGTAAGGTGGCGATCGCGTTAAGCGACTCCCAGCACAACTTGTGGAACCCCTACTATTCCAGGGACGACAAGTGGGTCGGGTTCTTGATGGAGATCGGCGCCGATCAGCAACGCTACCGCATCTACGTGGCGCCTGCGAAGAACTTTGTTCCCGTCGCACCGGACCGGTGGGTCCAGCTCACTAGCGGCGAATACTACGACGACAAGGAACAGTTCTCTCCCGACAGGAGCACCAAGTATTTCACATCGAACCGCGATGATCCTCACGATTCTGGTGCGAAAAAACCGGCGTCTGCTGGAGCTGCCGCTCAAAGAGAAAGCGCTCTGTGTGGTGAAGGGATGGCACGGTATCCGCAAATGCGACTATGTCTTCTACAACCCGGAGACCGGAGGCCAGTGGAAAAACTTGTGGCTTGGCTTAAAAAAGTCGTGCCGCAAGGCGAACTTCATGACGTCACTGCATACCTTCCGCCACGTTCGCACCAGGATGGCCTTCTTTTACGCAACCCGTGAAGGCCAATGTCATCGCGTACCGTTTCGATGGTCCCAGCTTTCTGAAGCGGGTCGAAACCATCTGCAACACCTGCGACGCCCACCTCGGCCATGTTTTTCCCGATAGCCCCGCTCCTAGCGGCCTTCGCTATTGCATGAACGCCGTTGCCCTAAAGAAGGCGTCCTCAGCGTGACCTCATAGGGCGAATAAAACGGAAGTTGTGAAATAGTCTTGCAGATGGGAGTCTGCCGCGTCGCCTTCACCGACTAGTCTAGCCGCCCTGCATCAACCGTTCAAGCAGTGTAGACTCATCACACACTTCGATGCCGCGGGCCGTGCAGTAGGAAAGGATCGTGGGATCGTAGAAATCTCCATCGTTGGTGCATAGAATGTCGGCTTCGCCCCGCTCGGCGGTTTGCAGAACAATCAGGTCATTTGGATCACGCAACGGCGCGCGATAACTTGAGTCCAGGATCACGACCTGCGACACGCTTTGCAGAAGCTGCGTATAGTCGAGAAGATCGGCCTCACTGAGGCCGTACAGCGCCTGGAACCTGGGGTATCGCAGAACCTTCGTCACTTCGGCGAGCAGTTCATTTGAAGTGATCAGCTCATGGTCGGCACGCAGCAGTTCTTCGAGGAGTATTCTTGCCTGTGTTGACGTTCGGCCATGTGCGCGAATCAGCGCGTTCGTGTCGAGGACGACCCTCAATGGATCGGCCTGAAATTAGGCCGCGTGGAGCGCAGAGCTTCGTTGATGATCTCCTCTTCTTCCGCATCGCTCACAGGTTTACGCTGCTCATCGACTTTGGCGAAATAGTGGCGAAGCCTCTCCAGCGCTTCTTTGCGTTCATCCAGTGACAACCGGGAGGGAATAATGGCTGAAGGCCGGATGCCTTTGATGCTGACGGACTCGTCTTCCGCCACCGGACGCCCGAGGAGGTTCTCAACGGCTTGACGCTGTTCGGGCGAGAGGTCTTTAACGTGGTGAAGCATTTCAATTCCTTACTGATACTGTCTCAGGTTGAGATTACCGGCTGAAACCGGCCAGGTCAAGCTGCACGGAGGCCGGTTGGTGGGGTTGTGAATGCTAATGTTGGAAAATTCTGGCGGAGAGGGGGGATTCGAACCCAAGCCGCAGCTTAAGTTCTTCCGCGGGCGTTGGTTCGCAAAGCTCGGCATCGACCTGCGCCAGACCAAGCAGGAAATGCGTCGGGGAGCAATCGATGAGTTTGTCGCAAAGCACAAGGCCATGAGAGCCTTACGCTGAAGGTGTACACACCTGAAGTAGTTCACGGCTGAAGCATTGCTGTCACGATTGGAGCTTGCGCAATGCCCGCTCTGATACCACGGTGTCCACGAGCCCTTCGCGAACGAGCGTTCGGACGACTTCGAGGAGGGCTTCGGTTAAGGCGCCACGGTGAAAACCGATTTAGGTCAGCCCATCGATGTTGGAAAACTTCGCGGCTTTGTCTTCCTTCACGATCACGGCGCGCCGGAAGCCGAGGCGGCCCTGATGCGCTTGGTCTGGGGCGATCGGGCTAATCAGTCCGCCATACGCCCGAGACCATCATTCTCAACCACCCTCGTCTTTCACCAATGGGACTCCGCCGACCTGCGCACGAGTGGCCTCTCGCGTTTTTAGATCACCCGTGGATCCACCCACCGGCGACACTTTCGTGGTGGTATGGGCTGTTAGCAACAGCTATCCGCGAAGGTAACCCAAAAACTCTCACAACCACGAAACCGAATGGCATTTTTTCAGCTAGGATCTAACTAGATCAGCCCGACGCGCCGCGTCAATTCTTGGAACCTCGGGTCCGGACGCAGGCGGTCGAATCTCGGATCGACTTTGAGCCAAGTCATCATTCTGGAGTGCTGCTGGTAAGCTTTTTCGAGCCACACGAAGACTTTGTCCTCGTCACCCACCCCGGCATAGATAAGCACAAAGTGCTCCGCTTCGACGGGCAGCTTTTTCGATAGACGCTGCAACCGCTCCAGGATCTTCTGAGCCTTGCTCTTACTGCCCAGCACAGCGTAGATGTATGCCAGATCCGCAGAGAGGCTTGGATCAGCCCCCTCCAGAGCCAGACTCCTCTGAATTTCTTCAATACCCTTTTCTTGCATTCCGTTGTAAAAATAAGCCCACCCAAGGAGGTAATGCGTATTCGATCGATTAGGGTCCAGCTGAAGTGTTTTCTGATAGTGTTCAATAGCTAGACCGAATTGGCGCGCTCCCACGTACGCGTTAGCAACAACTTCGTTGGTCATTGGTGAGAGAGGATCCAATTCCTGTGCACGCTTCGCTTCGGCGATGCTTTCTTCGCGCCGCCCGCGATGTCGCAGTTGGTTGCTGTAGGACTCGTGTGCCTGTGCAGAACCGGGATCGAGTTGTAACGCCTTCTTGACCTCATTCTCTGCCGCCGCCCAGTCCCACTCTACGGCTCGCACCATCGCCATTGCGACGTGAGCTTCAGCAACAGAATCATCCATTGCCAGGGCTTTGCTTGCTGCCTCCAGCGCCTTCGGGCGAGCTTCCTCCCGCGTGACAGCGCCGCTATACTCAAGAGCCGCCCAGCTAGTTGCCAGCCCAGCATTGGCTGCGGCATAGCCAGGGTCCAGCTTGATGGCCTGCTCGAAGTACTCGATACTCTTCGACAACGATTCTGCCGAATACGTATCCCAGTAGATCCGACCCCTAAGATAGACCTCGTAGGCGCTGGGGTTGACAGGGCGGCTGCGCGTCAGGCGTCCCTGCTCCTGAGGTGTCAACTTGGTTTGGATCTCGCGGACGATGGCCAGCGCGACCTCGTTCTGCAAATCCAGGATGTCCCCCAGATTCCGCTCGTAGGTGCCGGCCCACAGGTGCCGGTCTGTGGAGGCCTGGATCAACTCCGCGGTGATTCGCACCCGGTTTCCGGACCGAAGCACCGAGCCTCCCACTACGGCATCGACCTTCAACTGCTGCGCAATCTCCGGCAGCGCCTTTTTCGTACCCTTGAACTGCCTCGCTGAGTAGCGCGAAATCACGCGCAGTGCCCGTATCTGTGCCAAGTCGTTTGTGAGCGCATCGGTCATTCCTTCGGCAAAGTACTCCTGGGCCGCGTCGCCAGAGACGTTGGTAAGCGGTAGCACCGCCAATGCTTCAATGTGTGGTAGGGTGCCAAGAGCCGACGGTCTGCTGCGCGATGCCACCCAGTACGCCACCGCCAACCCGGCTAATACCATGGCGACCACTCCTAGAATCAGTCTGGGTTGGACGGTGCGCACGGAGTTACCATCGGCCGGCTTCGTCTTGGACGACCCTGACTGCTGGGCGAATAGCAAGAGTTTTCTGTCGCGAACACACTGAAGGTCGACCACCAGGTCTTGGACACACTGATACCGAGCCGAGGGATCTTTCGCTAATACCTTAGATACGATGTGGTCCAGGGCGGCTGGCAAGCTCTCCCGCAGGGCGCTCGGGCGTTCCGGCTCGTCGTCCAGAATCGACCGCAGTATGATCAGGCCGCTTTCTCCTGCGAATGGCCTCCGTCCGGTGAGGACTTCGTACAAAACAACGCCAAGCGACCAAATGTCCGCCCGCTGATCCGCAACGCCCCCGCGAGCTTGCTCCGGCGACATGTATGACGGCGTCCCGATCGCCACCCCCACCTCTGTCAGCCCCAAGGTTCCGGTGCTGTCGCCTTCCGCGGCTGCGGCTTCCTTGAACTTAGCCAGACCGAAGTCCATCAGTTTCGCTTGTCCGGTCGGCATCACCATGATGTTGGCAGGCTTTATATCCCTGTGGAGAATGCCCCGTTCGTGAGCCGCCTCGAGGCCTCGCGCGACCTGCAGCACGATTTCCAACGCCTCATCGACATCCAAGGGCCCTGTGGCGATCTTGTCCTTGAGCGTCTGCCCGTCGAGCCACTCCATCACGAGAAAATCCGCACCGACGTCGTGGATCGTACAGATATTCGAGTGATTCAGTTGGGCAAGTGCACGGGCCTCCCGCTCGAAGCGCTGGCGGAGATCAGCACGGCCGGCCAGTTGAGAGTGCACCAGCTTAATAGCGACGATCCTGTCGAGCCGCGAGTCCCGCCCGCGGTACACCTCCCCCATACCGCCCACGCCCAAAGGACCCAAAATTTCATAGGGTCCGAGTTGCGCGCCCGGAGCCAGGCCTGCGCGGCTCGCCTCGTCCCTGGGCAAGCCCGCTTCAAGCAGACAGCGTGGGCACTGGCCAGCCAGGGCGTTCCCAGGTGGCAGAGCGTTTCCGCATCGTTCACACCGGCCCGGTTCGCTCATCGCGCGCTCAGTGAGGAGAAAAGGAAACGGATCTCTTCGTCAATTTCTTCTGGAGTGGATACCGTTTCGGCAATCTCGGCTCGCAGCAAATCCCTGTATTTTCGCCGCATCCGGTGAACCATGGTGCGCAATGCTCCGGCTGAAACACCCATCTCTCCAGCAACTGCTTCATAACGGACTCCCATAGGATCGCCTTGCAGAAAGCCCACAAGCCTATCGAAATGTCCTTTCCCCTTTGGCGCCAACTCCAGGCGCAGCTTTGTCATCACCTGTTCCAGCACCGACAGTGCCCAGCGCCGCTCGAAGAGACTTTCCGGAGTCCTATGTTCGACCGCCTCCGGGCCGTACCACGTTTCGATTTCGGTGCCGATATGCCCGGTCCCATTCATTCGCAAGGAAGTGCTTGACGGAACTGAGCAAGAACGAACGAAATCGGCCCTTCTGTTGATCAGCGTGGCGCACATAGTTCTTCTCTAGAAGGGCTGCGAAGAAGGCTTGGGTGAGGTCCTGGGCTTGGTCCTGATCATATCCACTACGCCGAATGAATGCGTAGACAGGATGCCAATACATCTGGCACAAGCTTGCTAAGGCCTTCTTGGACTCAGTAGTTGGATTGCCGGCTGCGGCGAACACAAGGCTCCAGGAAGTCGTTTGAAATCTCGATGTTCCGCCCGGCATCGACTTACAACAGAGTCTATCAGGAGCCGTGTGGACACGGTAGCAGCCGGTCGCAGGTTGTGATGAGCATTTCCAGGATGGCCTTCGCGTGTGTAACAAAAACGTGGCGTTGCTTCATTACCCAGAGAACGAGCGAAAAAGCGAGGAGAGAAAAAATGCAAAGACGAAGGAGCGGAGTATGAATCAAAGGAACGCAGTTCGCTGGGTATCGACGGTACTAAGGCTCGGCGTCATCGCAGTCTCGGCTAGGTTCGCGTCCGCCGCGGTGGACCCGGTAAGCAATTGGAACATGGTCGCTGTCCAAGCCACGTTGTCGGCGGGAGAGAACGGCATTGTTCAATCGAGGACGCTCGCGATCGCACAACTGTCCATTCACGACGCCCTGAACGCAATCGACTCTCGTTATGCGCGATATGCTTTCACCGGCCACGCGCCAACGGGCACATCCGCGGATGCGGCGATTGCGGCGTCCGCAAGGGACGCACTCGTTGGTGCGATCGGAGTCGGTGCATTCCCAGGCTTCGGAACGCCAGCACTTCAGGCGCTAGCGTTGGCGCGGGTCGATGCCGTATATGCCGCGGCACTGGCAGGAATTGCCGACGGCCCCGCGAAGAGCAACGGAATCGCGATCGGACAGGCCGCCGCGGCTGCGATTCTCTCGCTCCGCAGCACCGATCACGCCACCACTTTGGTGCCCTACACACCAGGTTCACAGCCCGGTGACTGGCAGCCGACGCCGAACCCGGTTCCGTTCGATCCACCGGCGCCTGCCGAGTACCTGCCCGCTGTACTTCCTGGTTGGGGCAACGTGACCCCGTTTGTCTTGCGCCGGAGTACACAATTCGAGCCGGATGGCCCGCCGAGACTATCAGGGCAAACATACGCCCGTGACTATAGCGAGGTGAAGGACATCGGCGAGAAAAACAGCATCACCCGAACGGCCGAGCAGACCTCCATTGCGCGTTTCTGGTATGAAGCGTCGCCGGCGGGTTGGAGCCGGATCGCTCGCGTAGTTGCTCAGTCTCACGGATGTGACTCGTGGGAAACGGCTCGTTTGCTCGCTCTCGTTAATCTCGCTATGGCCGACGGCTTTATCGCGGGATTCCAGACAAAGTACGACTTCAATTTCTGGCGCCCGGTGACGGCGATTCGTGCCGGCGACACCGACGGGAACGACGGGACAGCCGCCGATCCGATGTGGTCGACTTTGCTGAACACCCCTGCGATTCCCGACTACACCTCCACCCACAGCGTCCTTGGCGCCGCTGCTTCGGAGGTGTTGCGTCGATTTTTCCATGACGACGATGTTCCGTTTACGACCACAAGCGGCGTTCCGTTCGCAGGCCTGACACGTTCTTTTGTAAGCTTTTCCCAAGCTGCCGCCGAGAACGGCGAATCCCGCATTTATGCTGGTATTCACTTCCGGTCCGCGGTCGAGGATGGGATCAAACAAGGAAAAAAGATCGGACGCTTCACCTTCCAGCACGCTTTGCAATCGCTCCATGGAGATGATGGTAATGGCGAAGACGACGACCGGTGAGACCGATACTACAGACCGCTCGATTGGCACGTGAAACTACCGGTCGCCAACAGCGCATGTTCGGCCTACCATGCCAACCGCGCTCCGGGGACTTCGCGTCTCTCGCTCGGGAAGGGAGACCCCCAAATGCGGAGGGGGCGGTCGGAGTGCCGGCAGGCCGTACGTACATCGGAAAGGCCAAAGACCAGCAGGATTTTAGACGTACAGTTATGGAGTTGCACACCGGTTCCATTTAAGTGGGTTGAAGCGGGGATGGATGTTGAAGCGGGGATGGATTGACATTGCACCCGTTTCCGGTCATAATCCGCCAATCGATTGAAGCAGGTGACGGTGCAGAGTTGCCTAAGGCGAGTGGTAACTCCTCTTAGTTGAAGCCACCGCTGTGGAAGTAGAAACGTGCGAAAGCCTTTCGTTACCGGATTCCTGATTGCGGCCACGTTTGCCAGTACGGTCGCGTTTGCATGCGGCGATAAACTGATGTTGCTTGTCGGAGGCGGACGTTTCCGGCAAGTCTACGCCCGTACTCATCCCGCATCCATCCTTGCCTATGCACGCCAGAACTCTGCTGTCCCCGAGGTTATAAGGGAGCTTGGGCTTGAACCCGCTCTGAAACAGACCGGCTACAAGTTTTTCGCTGTGGAGGATCGCCCGAAGCTTGATGAAGCGCTGAAGACCGGGAAATACGACCTTGTCTTGCTTGATGTTGTCGATGCGGAAGGCCTGGAACAGCAGGTGCGGTCGGCCCCGTCTATGCCGTTTGTGCTACCGGTTGTACATAAGTTCAACAAAGCTGATGCGGCGACCGTCCATAGAAAATTCCACTGCATCTTGAAGGCGCCGGGTAGCATCGACCGTTATCTGGCGGCGCTCGATGAGGCCATGATATT
>QHXW01000243.1:839-5647 GCA_003223115.1 Acidobacteriota bacterium | reverse complement strand
CTTGCCCGGTTTCACTCTTCCTCAGTGTAGTCCTCCACATCGCACCGATGCCGCTCTGAAAACTCGGTAAATCAATACGAATTGTCTCCTTCAGTTATCAGAATCTTTATGTCCGCGATCACCTCTTTTCCCGAGGCGAGGCGGTGGACCGGGGCCACATCCACTCAGACGCGCTGACCCTGGAAGTGGACTACTCTCTCACCGACCGGCTTGCCCTAAGAATGGCTGTGCCTTATATCGTCGCGAAATACAGCGGGCCATTTCCGCACCAACTCCCAATCGACGACGGAAGCTACCGCTCAACCTTTCAGGACTTCACGATCGACGTTCGATACAATCTCAGCAAGCGTCCTGTAGTACTCACACCCTTTTTCACAACAGTCATTCCTAGCCACAGCTACGAATACTTTGCACACTCCGCCGTCGGACGAGACCAACGCGAATATCACCTGGGCACCAACTTCGGCCGTCGCCTGGATCCGGTTTTGCCGAAAGCGTATCTCCAGGCTCGCTATTCGTATGTGTTTGTGGAGCGCGTGTTGGGCATTTCCCCGAACCGCAGCGACGTTGAGTTTACGCTCGGTTACTTTCTAACGCCCCGTCTCTCTATTTTGGGCACGGGGTAGTGGATGCACACCTATAGCGGCGTCGACTTCATTTACCCTCTTTTTCACGCCGGTCTTCCTGACGAACAGTGGCGTCACCATGACCAGATTGGCAGATCAAGCCTGCTCGACTTTGGAGGTGGGGCATTTTACGCCGCGAATTCATCGTGGTCTATCTTCGCCTCCGTGGGTCGCTCGGTTGAGGGGCGAAATGGCCACTTGCACGCCGCCGTGGTAACTATCGGTTTGAGCCGGACCTTTGGTAGGAGGTTCGCTACTGAGAGAGCCTCTCTAGGATCTCCAGGAGAGAGCGCACGACCCCCAAGTAAATCGCTCGTTTGTACTTGTGCCAGATCAAAATAAGCGGATGTCTTACAAATAGCACTCTGTGAGCTTTTCCCTGCCGAGCCGGCACACTGGGAATAGTGAACAAAGGGTTGTATCCAAACAACTGAGGCTAATTCTGTTCAGCTCAGCCTATGTTGCAACACAACCGTGGATAGAACTCTCGCACAGATCACTGGCGATAAATCCCCGTGGCACAACTTGAGTGGAAATGGAGGTGGCAAAAGGACGCCATTCCATGACGATGCGCAATAGCCGCCGAAAAAGTTGGCGGCTCCAAACCCTGTCCCTGCCCGAACTGGATCAATCCAAGTCCGCCGTCCTAAACGGCCTTGGTTCGCTGCAGTCGCGCCGCTCATACCGATACGCGATGGAGGAGTTCATCCAATGGTATTGTTCAGAGCCTAGGCTGGCGCTGAATCGTGCCGTTGTTCTTCGTTATCGCCTGCAACTGGAGGGTGCACAATTGGCACCTGCGACGATCAACGTCCGTCTGGCGGCCATAAGGAGGCTCGCCTACGAAGCGGCTGACAGTGGTCTCCTCAGCCCCGAATTGGTCGCGGGTATCGGCGAGTGAAGGGACTGAAGCGCCTGGGGCACCGCACAGGAAACTGGCTATCCGTTCAGCAGGGACAGTTGCTCTTGAACGCGACCGATCCGGATACCCTGCGCGGGAGGCGCGACGCAGCCATGCTTGCACTTTTACTTGGATGCGGACTCCGACGATCGGAATTAGTGGCTCTGGACATCCGATCTGGTTGGAAAGGGCGGCCACGTTCGCACCGTCCCCGTACCGGAATGGGTCAAGAGAGCCACGGATGGTTGGGCGAGGGCCGCCGGCATCTGTGAAGGAAAACTGTTCCGGTCGATTCGGAAGAATGGGACCTTGTGGGGTGACGGCGTGACACAAAACGTGGTTTGGTACGCGGTCAAAGCTTGCGCGAAGCGGGCCGGAATCGACAAGCTCGCGCCCCATGATTTGCGTCGCAGCTGCGCGAGATGGTGCCACGTGGCCGGAGGTGAACTCGAGCAGATCCAGTTTCTGCTGGGCCACGCTTCAGTTCAGACCACCGAGCGTTATCTGGGGTGCAAGCAGCGGCTGAGCCACGCAGTTAACGACCGCATTTGTCTGGCGTGCCAGAATCGGCTCTGAAATTACCTGTCGGGTTGATATCTCGAAGGGCTGTTATCGTCGGCTATCGATTGCGATGCGCATCCCCAGAGCTCCGCTCCGCGATCCACTTTCGGATCTGTTGACTCTGGCTCCGGGTGAAACCGAGCGTACCTTGCGCAGCTTTCTCCCAGTCGCCTTGAAGCAATGTTCCGCGCATGATGCCAACTATGGAGTGGGCGTTTGGACCTAGCAGGATGTGCCCTAATTCGTGCGACATGACGTAGCCCAGATGAGTGGTTGCAGATTTTGCTGTGTTCCTAAGATCGGTGTTAGTAACGAAAATGATGGCGCCGGAAGGCAAGCCAATGCCTTCACATCCGGACCGTACTCCATAGCGGACTGCCTCCGATGCTGGCTGAAGCTTCACAACGAGCGTGGCGGGATCCTCGGGTGATGGGATTTCGGCGGTTTGCCGTTGCGCTGCGTACGCGAAACCTTCAAATCTCTGCTGCAGTTTTTTCAGCTTCGGTCAGCGTTTCGTAATCGACTTGCACGTGGTTATAAATGACTAAGGTAAGGACAAGATCTGTTTTGGCCGCAGTAATGGGTGCGGCGGCTAGGAGAGCAATGGCGATCCGCTTCCGCATGAGTCTCGCTTCTGAGGCGAGACCAATGTTTTAGGGATCGGGACGCAACATTCAATGGATTGCGACCGGATTGAAACCGGAATGGATCTGGTCTATTGGAAATCGTCTTCTGAACATGTACCTCGCTCACAAAACACCAGTTACGACACCGGCCGCCCTGTGGGAAACGCCTGAATCCACCAGAATCGTTGCTATAATTCGCTCTAATCGAGGTGCCCGTGGTGCAGCCGTCCTCGGCATCGCCGAAGGTCCTTCGCTTCGGACTCTTCGAGGCGGATCTTTCCGCGGCGGAGTTGCGTAAACGTGGCCGGAAGATCCCGCTCCAGGAGCAGCCGTTCAAAGTCCTGGCCCTGTTATTGCGGCGCCCCGGCGAGCTAGTCACGCGGGAGGAATTCCAGCGAGCCCTCTGGACAGCCGACACCTTCGTCGAGTTTGATGAGGGTCTAAACAAGGCCATCCAAAAACTGCGGCAGGCCCTCGACGATTCCTCTGGCAATGCAAGGGCTACAGGCTTATCGCCCCAGTGGAAGGCTTCGCCGGCCTGGCCTCGGTAACCACTGTTCAGGAATCAACGAAGCGACAACGCCGGCACATTCTAGCCTGGGCACTCTTGGTGCTTCTATCGCTCGGTGTTTTCCTCTTGGGCCGAGTGCGCTTTCAGTTCCTTCGCAGTGCGTCTCACCAGTCGCCAAGAACCGTTCCTCTGACGAGTTTTCCGGGCCGACAGATTACCCCTGCCTTCTCTCCCGATGGCAAGCAAGTGGCGTTTGCTTGGGATGGCGAGAAACGCGAGAATTTCGATATTTACGTAAAGCTCGTGGGTGCCGGAGAGCCCCTGAGACTCACCAGTAACGCAGCGGCGGAGTCTTGGCCCACTTGGTCGCCCGACGGCGGCCACATCGCATTTTGTCGCGAGTTGTCGGACCATGTTGAAATCTGGATGATTCCCGCACTGGGTGGTGCAGAGCGGAAGTTGGGGAAATCCGAGTCCTGTGAAGGACTGTCTTGGTCTTCCAAGGGGCAGTTTTTAGCGCTGGGTCATAGGTATTTGCCACGAACCGCCTCGGGTGTGTCTCTGTTATCTATCGAAACCGGCGAGGCACGAGAACTCACCTCACCTTCCCTGGGATTCTGGGACTCTCGTCCTGCTTTCTCTCCCAATGGTACGATGCTCGCTTTTGTCAGAGCCCCCAGCACTGAGAGCAGTGAGATCTACGAACTGGCAGTGGGACTTGACGGCTGGCCCGGAGGTGAACCAAGGCGGGTGACTTATGATGAGCGAAACATCAATGGTGCCGGAGAATCATCTATTCATCGGGCATGCCGGGTGCGATGAATCTCTGGATCATTCCCGCCTCGGACGGCAGGCCGGAACGCCTCCCCGTGGGCGAGAGTGCTTCGGCAGTCTCGGTGGCCCGCAGCGGCGACCGGCTGGTTTACGAACGGTACCAGGTTGATACTAATATCTGGCGTGTTCCGGGCCCAAACTCCCTTGTCAGGAGGAGCGCCGCGGAGCGCTTCATCGCTTCCACGCGAACGGATGAAGAGCCTCAATTCTCGCCCGATGGCGACAGGATCGTTTTTGTGTCGGCGCGCTCGGGTAACGATGAACTCTGGGTTTGCGATCATGAGGCCCGCAATCCCGTTCAACTGACGTCCTTGAGTGGTCCTTCTGCCGGGAGCCCGCGATGGTCTCCCGACGGCCGGTGGATTGCCTTTGATTGTCCCAAGGCCGGCAATTGGGATATTTTCGTTATCAGCGCCGAGGGCGGCTTGCCGCGCCGCGTAACGACAGGACCTACCAATAATATGCGTCCGAGCTGGTCGATAGACGGCCGATGGATCTATTTCGGTTCCGTTCGGAGTGGCGAGCACCAGATCTGGACAGCGCCCGCACAGGGCGGTGCTGCCGTGCAGGTTACAAAAACCAGGGGCGGACTTGAAGCGGTTGAATCGCTCGACGGGAAATTTATCTACTATGCGAAGAGGGATGCTCCTGGCATCTGGAGGGTTCCCACAGAAGGCGGTGAAGAAATCCAGGTGCTCGAACCAGTCGAGCACAGCCATTGGGCCTTAACCCGCGAGGGAATTTGTTTC
>QHXW01000243.1:0-805 GCA_003223115.1 Acidobacteriota bacterium | reverse complement strand
CGCCTTTTCGAGAGTTTTCGAAGGGCACAACAATCGCTAGGGGCGATGAAGCCATTTCCGTCTCGCCGGACGGCCGCTGGATCATTTACACGCAGGTCGATCAGGCGTTCAGCGATCTGATGCTGGCGGAAAACTTCCGCTGAGGGCCGGGCGGGGATGGAAGGCCGCCAAGAGGGCTTTGTTAGACGCCGGGAAACGAGATTTGGCAATCATCAATGGTTATGACCCAGTTGACGATACCCGGACCATCTCGGTATTGATCATTGTTGGCTTACCTTGCAGTGCCGGCCCCGGATTCGGCGCAGCCGACCTAGGCCGGAAATACTCAAGCTCACGTCCGAATTCGAGTTGCATGGGCGGCCTGTTCAGATCCTCGGCTGACTTGATCCCCTGGCCATTGACGAACATCGGCAGCAGGCAATTGTACGTCGGCCCGGGATCCACAAATGTGCCGCGCCGTCCTGTCCAGCCGATTCACCATCCAAACATCCGGTTCGTTGGTGATCAGAAGACCGTGAATGCCGTGTTCTAAGGTCAGGGTTCTCCTCAATCCGGCAGTACCCGGAAGCCGCTCGGTATATCAATTTCGACTGGGCCGCAAAGCTCTCCTTCTGTATTTCCGGACTCTGGAGCTTGACCGTCAGCTTCGTCATCATCCTCGGCGCGTCCTCTCCCAACGCGACGGCGCAACACACCCACAGCAAAGTCGCCACTGTTTTCATCGGCCTAAGCATATCGTCTCCAGAATGAGCTAGACGCACACTCATCATGCTTTCAAGACTTTTGGAGGCGTGCAAGATCAACT
>QHXW01000245.1 GCA_003223115.1 Acidobacteriota bacterium | reverse complement strand
GCGCTCTCCACCTACGACGCCAGACACATGGTCAACGCCTGGTACGTGTGGGAACTTCCGGTTGGCAAGGGCAAAAGGTTCCTTAACCAGGCCAACAGGCTGACAGACGCCTTGCTGGGCGGCTGGCAGCTATCCGGCATCTGGACTCAGAGCAGCGTGTCGGTGGCGGTGAGAAAAGGGGCCAAAATGGCGGCCAAGTGGCGCCACGCCCGCAGTGAGCTTTTCCCTCTTGATGGGAAGGTTTGCTATAGAACGGCCCGGAGCGGTCAAGGGCGCGCCGTTGCTGGGCGCGGCCCAGGCCAACAGGCTGACAGACGCCTTGCTGGGCGGCTGGCAGCTATCCGGCATCTGGACTCAGAGCAGCGGGTTACCCGTTACAGTACAGAACGGCCGCGCTTGGCCCACCGACTACTGGGTCGCTGGCTACGCGACGCAGATCGGACCGGTGCCGCGCGGAAGCGACACGCACAACGGCAATGGACCGAACTTGTTTGCCGATCCGGCGGGAGCCTACGCGGCATACCGGTGCACCCTGGAGGGGGAGACCGGCCAGCGCAACGGGCTTCGCTCGGACGGCCAGTTCTCCGTCGATTCGGCCCTCTGCAAGCGGTTCACAATGCCGTACAACGAACACCACACGGTTCAGGTGCGTGGGGAGGCCTTCAATACGACTAACTAATACGGCTCGCTTCGCTTGTGTGAATCCCTCCCGGGGCAACCCGACGTAGTTCGGGAAGTACTATTGCACGCTGAACGGCCCGCGCATCATGCAATTCGCACTGCGCTACGAGTTCTGATTTTGGACAAGGGGCGGCGTGGGCGCCGCCCCTCCCGCCGCCACGGGCCAAGTGCGCTTTCGCCCAAACACTACGGGTAGCTAGCAGTGAGCAACGTCGGAGTACCTATGACGGCGCAACTGGAGGAAATCCTGGGAATTTTTTTCGTGACGCTGCGCGCGGCCTATTTCAGCGCGGATCCCCTGAACGCGATTCCGGCGTTCATGGTCGTGACAGCTCAGGGTAGCGAACCCAAGCGAGCGCGCATAGCGCGCCAAGCTGCCTGGACAGTTCTCTTTGTTCTGAGCGCCTTTGCGGTGGCCGGTAGCGTCATTTTGAAGGTCTTTTATCAGAGACCTGTGCGTAGCCAAAATCTCGTCTGAGCGTGACGACCGGTGCGCGGAATGTGGCAACGCCGCGGCATTGCGTTTGCCGAGCGTGCAGTTTGTCAGACCAAGCCGGCGCATATGGTCAAGAGAGCGGTAAGAATGCAGCTCTGCGAGTAAAAGAGCCAGTCGGTCCGTTCTTGCTCATTAGATCCGCTGGCCGATGGAACATCATCTGCCGCTCCGCTACAGTAACTTCTGAAGCCGGCCACCTACCGGGCAACCGTCGAGGCCGCCGGTTTCTGTCGTGTGCTGCCGCTGGCCTTGCCAAGCGCCCCGCTGACCGTGTAGGTCATACATTATCGTACGCGGAGCCCCCGGCTGCGACAAGGCCCCGCATCGTCCATCAGGCGTATCTCGGTACGGCCGACAAGGTCGGCAGCCACACAGATTGAATTTTGGCCTGATTAGAGGCAGCGGCCGCCGGTCAGAAGTAAAACTTCACCGCCACCTGAAGCTCGCGCGGACCTCGTCCGCTCGCATAGGTGTCTATGACACCAAAGTTCGCCGCGCCGTATGTCATATGAGGCGGGCCAAAGGTCGGCGTGTTCGTCAGGTTGAAGGCTTCCAGCCGCAGTTGCGCGTACCTGGACTCGGTGAAGCTGATATTCTTGAAAATTGCCATGTCCGCGTTCCGGATACCCGGGCTGCGATAATTCGGCAGCGTCCGAGGCATGGAGCCGAATGTATCCGGCGCCGGCCGCGAGAAGGCTGCCTCATTAAAATATCCGTTCATCCGATCTTCGACTGAGCCAGTTCGGCGCGGGTCGCCGATCAGGTTCGGCCGCTGCACACCCTCCCACAGCGTACCGCCCTGCATGGGCGATTCGCGGAATTGCAGCCCGCTGTTTAGCGGGAAACCCGAGCTGAAGGTCATCAGGCCGTTGACTTCCCAGCCGCCCAACATCATATCTAACCTGTGATTCCAACTACTGCCGATCCATTTACCCTTGCCAATCGGGAGCTGGTAGGAAAACGTCAACACCAGGCGCTGCGGAATGTCCATGGCGGAAAGCGAGCGCTCCAGGCGTAAGTTGAATGGGTTCTGGACGTCCGTAACGCCGCCCAACCAGCCGACATTTCCGTCCGAGAAGGAGGAGTCGTCGATCAATTTGGCGATCGTGTAGTGACCGAGGAATGCCAGGCCATGCGAGAAGCGCTTTTCGAACTGGAACTGTACGGCATGATAGAGCGAGTTGGCGATGTTCAACGCAGACCCGCTAACGCCGCCGCCATACTGCGGATATGGTCGCAACAGTGTATTCAATGTCACCGTCGGCTGGCTCAGCTTCGACAGCGGATTGGTGATGATGCCGTAGAACGGATTGGGGACGAGTTCGTTCAGCCGAGTGCGCCCCAGACTCCAATACGCGGGATCGAGCCGGTTGCGGTTGGTCACCCCACCACCGAAGTACAGATGCGTTCCCTTGCTCGCTGTGTAGTTAACCTGGATCACCGAATTTTTCGGGATAGCGCGCTGAATGGAGAAGTTCCATTGCTGGTATTGGGGATTCTGGTTCGGCCGGGAGTCTGTACCAATTCCAAGTCCGATGAAGGTAGCCGCGCCCAGCGATCTACCAGGCGGAAGATTTAAGCCGTTGGGGTAGGGATTGTCGAGACTGGCGTAACGGGTTAGTCCGCCATCGCGCGTGAATTCCGGTGTCGAGTTTGTCTGGAAGCCCGATCCCAGATGCCCTTTTATCGTGGCACGCGAGACAGCATAGAATATCCCGTAACCAGCGCGCACTGTCGTCTTGTCGTTCAGGGCGTAGGCGAAACCGACGCGCGGCTGGAGGTTGTTATAGTCGCCATCCACTGGCCGCCGCGTGTTCTCGTCCGTGAACCGGAATTGGCCTTTCAGATCAGCAAACTCCCGAACCTTCCCGGCCAGTGGCGACGGCGCGTCGAAATCGAACCAGCTTAGCCGGTTGTATCGCTCGGTGCGGGGCACATCGAAGTCATAACGGAAACCGAGGTTCAGAGTCAGCTTCCGGGTGAGCTTCCAATCGTCCTGAACGTAAACGCCATAGTATTGAGACGCCGCAGCGGACCAGGGATCCAGATGGTAGTCACCGCCGCTACCCCAGCCGATCAGCATGGACGCGATCGCGTTGCCCTGCTTGGAATTGCCTCGGTTGGGATCTTCGCTCGTGACTTGGCGGTTGAAGCTAAAGTGTCCCTGCGGATATCCAGGTTGCAAGTAATTGAGGCGCTTTAAACGAGCCTCGCCGCCTAGCTTCAAGCTATGGCCGCTAACGATGCGCGTTATACTGCCGCTGAAGCTGTTGTCATCATCGCCCCGCCCGATGCGGCCCCACCCGACCGTGCCCGTCTCCTGATAGCCCTCGGGGCTGAACGTCGGATGTTGTTTCAGTCCGGAGGTCAGATACAGCGCCGGTAGCCCCAGCGATGTTGGATCGAAGCCGTCCGCTATGGGAATCGTCTGCGCGTGCTGCCGTAGGACTCCGTAGCGAACCGTGATCAGCGTTACCGCCCTATGCGATCGGGTGTAATCGAACACGAAATTCTGCGTGCGGCTGCTGGAGTTGCCATTGGAGAAGGGATCCGCGATGCTTCCCCACAAGACCGCTGGCATGCTGCTGCCAAAGTTCAAACTGTAACGCGACATGATCCGCTGCTTGTCGCTGATGTTATGGTCGATCTTGATATCTAGCTGGTTGCCTTTGCTGCTGTTGACACCCTGCGCGAAGTAGTTGTTTGTGCGTGTGAACGGATTTCCTTCTGAAGTGGGCTGCGGATAGGTGGCCAGCGCCTTAACAGCCATCGGGCTGAACATGGATTGCGGAACAATATTCCCGGGAAAGGGACGCCTCAAGGTACGACCGTCCGCAGTGTAGGTATCGAAGGGATTGAAAATAGTGATCTGCTGCCCGTTCGACGCTCGCGTCTCTGTAAAGTCGCCCTCCCGCTCGAACAAGGTGGGGACAGTCACGTTGCGAGTCGTGGCGTTGTCCTGGCGGCTGCCTTCGAAGTCGAAAAAGAAGAAGGTCTTGTTCTTGCCGTTCAAAAGCCGCGGAATCCAAACCGGACTGCCGAGCGTGCCGCCGTAGACATTCCGGCTGAAATCCGGAATCGCCCGGCCGGCTCGATTGGAAAACCAATTATTGGCATTCAGAGCGGAATTGCGGTGAAACTCGTAGATGTTACCGTGCAAATCATTGGTCCCGCTCTTAGTTACGACATTGACGATCGCACCGCCCGTGTTACCGAACTCGGCGCTGAAGAAGTTTGTCTGGACCTTGAATTCCTGGACGACATCCACTGACGGCTGGTACTCGAGATTCGTGATTCCGCTATTTTGCTCGACGTTCGTAACGCTCATGCCGTCGAGCAGCACGTCAGCAGTGGAGTTCCGCGTGCCGTTAGCGACGAAGTTCGTGTTGCTCTGGCCGCCGGGACTCAGGTTTGAAGGGGTGACGCCTGGAGCAAGGGCAACGAGTGCGAGCGGCTGACGTCCGGCCAGAGGCAGGGAGTGTATGAATTTGTTTTCGACTACCTGGCCGAGTGTAGCAATGGTCGCGTTGAGCAGCGGCGCACTGGCTTCGACGCTGATTGCCGTCGCCAGGGTCCCGAGAGCGAGTTCGACATCAATCGTCGCCTGCTGCTGCACTTGCAGCGAGAAGGGGCCGCGCGCGTACATCGTAAATCCCGGCGCTTCCGCGCTCAGCGAATAGTCCCCCGGTGGCAATGCGGTGATTGCGTAGCGGCCCGCCGAATCTGTGACCGTTTCGTGCTGTGTTTTGCGGTCGACATTAGTAATCACCACTCTGGCGGTTGGCACTGCCGCTCGGCTGGAGTCTGTTACAACCCCTCGAACCGACGCTGTGTAAGACTGCGAGAATGCAAGCACTGGCGCTATGAACAGGATCGCGAAATTCTTTGCGAAAGGCATAACTTCCCCTGTCCTTGGGTCATCAAGACCCTTCCAAACCATCGGGTCAGTATCAATTCTTATGGCGCTTTGAAGGCCGGGCGCGAAAGATATATTTCAGGCAAACCTTTTTTGCGGGGGGAAGACCGCCCTTGCGCTATGTTTAGGTTCGTCCTGTTCTCAATTTTTCTCAGACGATTGTGAGGTGTTTACCATCACTTGTCAATATCGCAGAACTACAAACCGTGCTATCAGATACGCCGTTCGCATGGATGGGCAGCATGCATCCACGCGGCTGCGCCAGCTCCGAAACGCTCAGGTGTCGATCGACGGATTCAAATAGCGATTCCGGAATCGAGTCTTAGCCGAGTCTTAGCCGCTTCTTCCTGGACCAGCTTCGTCGATCGCACCAGTCTATATTTGGTTTGTGGAAACTCCGCCAGCCGGCGTCGTACAGCATCCAAGGATGCGTGCGCCAGGCCTCGTACGATGGTCCTTACTCTGGGTGAAGCCGCGCTCGGGTCGTATCCGAACGTCTGCATGTTGCGGCACCAAAACCCATTCGATCAGCGCCGCCTCATCTCGCGTCAACACATTGCGCCATTTCCCCAGCCTTTCGGTTGTTAATTAACGGCTCCTCCGCCCGGCGAAGCCACGGCCAGACCGCAACCGCATCACGGTCCGGGACCAGCAGCGCGGGCGAATATTCATCACTGAGAAATCCATAGATGCGCTTGAGCTCTTCCTCCGGCCTTGTGACCAGTTCTTCGTAACGGACCAACCGATAGTTCGGACGGTGCTGGGAACGTTGCGCGCTCAAGTTGTAGCGTAGCCAGACATGCGCATTGCCGAACACATTACGCGGCGCCCATGGCATGCGCAACAACGACGCCACCACGTCTCGGGGATCCCGGAGCAAATGAATGATCGTCGCACCGGGGTACCATTCACACAACATTTCCGTGAACAAAGCGCCAGGGCGATTGGCAGCTGGTAGGGTCGAAGACTGGGTTGTCACGTTGCAGGATGCGCGACGCAACATCGAGGCGTGGCGCCGGGATCACAATGAACGCGGCGCTTTGTTCGCTCGGCTATCCAAGGCAATCCGTCAATCCTCTCAACCTCATCGAGCCCTAACTTAACTAGGCGCCGATACTCAGGACACATGCAATGCCGGTGCGTTCTTGATGTCACGATGAGGTTTTACCACGATTTCAACGTCCTGATCGAGGGCCACCAGGAACCGGAGAAGGCGCTCGACGGAAAACTGCCGGAACTGGCCGCGCCGCATCTTGGAGACGTCGGGCTGTTTAATGCCGAGCCGATCGGCGGCCTCGGCCTGTTTCATGCGCCCCTGTTTCATGATAGTGTCGATCTTGAACAAGAGCTGCGCCTTAATAAGGTGCTCTTCGGCGTTTGGCACGCCGAGATCCCTGGACACGTTCCGACTTCCGGTCTCGTACGCTTTTTGGCTCATGGCTCCCTCTCCTTTGAAATCTGTTCGGCCTCGCGCAGGCGTTGCTTGATAAACTCCATGTCCCGGCGTGGCGTCGCGCGTCGTCGATTTCTTCTGGAAGGCGTGAAGGACGTACACCGCCCCCGCATGCCGCAACGTGTACACCGCGCGGAACGTATCGCCGCGAAAGTCCTTGACCACTTCCACCACCCCTGCCCCGCCAAAGCCGCTCAGCGTCTATGTATCGCGATGCTTGCCGCCGCGCTGCGCGACGTAGAGGGCATATCCCATGTGATCCTGGACCGGCTCGGGAAACGTGCGCACATCCTTGCGGCTCGATCCGACCCAGATCACCGGCTTCAAAGGCGGCTCAGCGGTCATTCACTATCTCAATATAGTGATATCACTATATCCTGTCAATGGCGATGCAAAAGCCTGAAGACATCGGCGCGTCCGCCTTTGGCGGAGCTGGGCGCACCGGGCCTGACGTCCCGGCCATGGGTAAGGTAATGATCCCTTTCGCGGTTTCCCGCAGCTTCGCTGCCCGCCTTTCTGGGTTTTCTAAGGGCGCCTCCCCTCGGCACGCAAGCAGAAAGTGCGGAACCTCAGGTGGACCTTTCATCAATTGCCGCGTGTATTCGCCACGTATTCGCCAAAACCATCGATAATAAGCAAAAGAATCAATAAGATAAGAATTGGATGTATGCTTACGGACCTGCAGGTCGAGTCACGCCGGGCGTACAGCCCCGTAAAGCTAGGGCGGCCGGCCAGCCGTAGCGAAGCGAAGACTAGACGGTCCGCTGGAGCGCATTGTTGGGCATCAAGCTACCTTAAATGGCCAAGCTCACCCGCCGGGGCCACCGCTGCAAGCGACTGATGTGTCGCGCGAAACCAGTAAAGCGCCGGTCAAGTGCAGCGCCTGGTTCGGCGTCTTGGCCAACCCCGCACTCAACCCACACTAAACCCATCCGCTGACGAATCTCGCCCGGGTCGATGCCACGGCGCGGATCACGCATGTTCGAGCGAGGGCAAGAGATTTAGGCCACTGACCGATACCGAACAAACTACCGCCTCGTCCTGGTTGCGGATGGTGAACTCTTACTGGCCCACGCCAAGGCCCGACGCCCCAAGCAGCTCCGACTTCAACGAAGTCCATGTGTGCGACGAACCTTGTCATCCGCCCCGTCCGGTCGTACTCGTTGCTAATCGCCGAAGTCAACCCCCAAAACATCGGGACAAGGACGATCTCATCCCGGCCGTCAACGTAGAACAACGTCGCCGCCAGAATCAGATTCTGTAACCCCTCACTTCCCCGGCGTAGTCAGCGGTTTTTTCCGAATTGAGTTCCGCGTGGCCGGCAGCCTTCCTGGAGCCCGGACGTAGCGAATTTGGCGGCAGTGGGAAGTCGCGCACCGTTATCCTGCCCGTTCCTTTGCTTCGTCCGCGTCCCTGTAGACCTCTTCCCGAATGATACGTTCCGTGGCGTCCGCGAGATAGGAGTGCAGGGCTGCCTGCAACTCGAGGTATTCCGGCCAAAGAGTGTTATCCACAAAGGACCGCGGCGCGCACACCATCACCGTGGTGTAACGCTGGCCCTTATAGCGATACGGTTCCAGCCCGTATCTCCGGCAAAGTGCGGAAAAGAGGCGTCTCTGCCACTGGTCCGCCATGGAAAATTTCGTCTCGGGCAGAGGTTCGGTCTTGACCGCGGCGTTAAGCGCCTGCCGGATCCGTTCAATCGCGGCCGCCGCGGCCTGCCGTTCGCCCGCGGTCGCGGCGCCCTCGAATAATGCGGTAATTTTGCGGAGCTTCTCGCGGAGCTGTTGTTCGGTGGTCACCAGTTCAACATATAGGATGGCAAACGGCGACATAGGATGGCAAACGGCGACATAGGACGGCAAACGGCGCCTAGAGCCCGGCCGGTTTGCCTTTGCCAGCGAATCACAGGAGCCCTCCGCGTACACCCAAACCCGGGAGTCTCGAACACTCCCGGAAAAAGGATAAAGAACAGTGTAGATGAACGTCACGTCCTTCAACTGCGCGAGGTCCTCGAGGACCTGGTCGGAAATGCTCTGTAAAGAGATCGAGATAAAATGGCCAAGCGCATCGCGTAGCCCCGGTAGAAGTTCCAATTCGGTAGGGCTATCAGCCAGGACACCGCGGCTCGAAAAATAATCGATCGTTTTCGAAAACGATGTTATGGCGCGAGTCGCCAAGCTTGTGCGACGTTCCTCCCTCTGTCGCTTCCGACGCTGCTCCAGCCGCTCCAACCGTTCGGCCAATTCGAGCGGACTCTGCATTCGACGCGAAGGGTTTCCCACAACACAAAATGCAATGTCCTCTCGTAGTAGTTCGTCATTCACATCCTGATCCCAGTCAGGCGCCATAGGCTTTCCTAGATCGCCGACCGTCATTTGATACAGCAGAACGCCTAGTCATTCCGCGACGCCGCAGCCAGTTGACCAGAACCCCGTTTCGGGGGTGACGCTCGGCCGGCCAGTTCACCGTGTCGCTTGACTACAACGTAGCTGCTGGACACGCGAGAACACGATCGGCCTTTCCTCAGTTGACGTTGGCGGTCAGCCGGAGCTATTCAGCTTGAAAAGTTCGCTGACGTATGACATCTTATAGAACCACGCATAGTATAGTGACAATCTCGCAGAATATAGTGACATTTCTGCAGTTCCTATCTATACTGTCGGTATGCCTGTACCTCCACGCCGGGATTTTCAAGGCCTTGCGCGTCGCCGCAAACAGGCGGCCCGCCTGTTTGCAGCCGGTAAGCTGATCCTCGCATCCATCGCTCGCGAACTGAAAGTGAGTCGGCAGAGTGTGACACGTTGGTACAGAGAGTGGCAACACGGCGGAGCCTCTGCTCTGCGGGGCGCAGGGCGCGCGGGCCGCAAGCCGAAGTTGCAGCCTTCCCATCTGCGGCAGGTTGACCAGGCGCTCCGACAGGGCGCGCGGGCGCACGGTTTTGACACGGACCTGTGGACGCTGCCGCGCGTGGCTCAAGTCGTCGAGCGCTTGACTGGGGTGCACTATCACCCCGGTCATATTGGGAAGGTTCTGGGAGCCATGGACTGGAGTTTGCAGCGTCCCGCCAAGCGAGCTCGCGAGCGCGACCAGAAAAAGGTGAAGCTTGGGTTGGAGCAGCAGTGGCCGACAGTAAAAAAAACGCTCGGCGCCGCA
>QHXW01000242.1 GCA_003223115.1 Acidobacteriota bacterium | reverse complement strand
GACATCGCGGCGCATCACATGCCGCTGCGGTCGATATTCGTGGCGCTGGCCAAAGCGGGGAAATCTGTGAGGTAAGCATTATGCGCCTGGCTCTACACATTTTCAGAAAAGATACACGGCGGTTTTGGTGGGAAATCACTGTGACGCTGGGGCTGCTTGTCGCTCTGGCCTACATGGACGCACACCGGATTGGTTTTATACCCGGCACCATGGAGGGTTGGCTGAACATGCTTCTGCCTTCTGCCTGGGCGTACCTCGTGGGCCTTGTCATTCACGACGAAGCGTTAGTAGGGGATCGCCAGTTCTGGATCACCCGCCCTTATCCTGGCCCGCGTTGCTCATGGCGAAAGCGCTTTTCCTGCTGGCATTCATCCAGGTTTCCTCTGTCGCCGCAGATGCGGCGATTTTGGCAGCGCGCGGATTCCAGCCAATGCGCTATCTGCCGCAGCTGCTCTTGAAACAGCTTGTTCTGGCCGTAGCGCTCACGCTCCCCGCAGCCGCGCTGGCGACGGTGACCGGGAACCTACCTCAATTTGTGTTTGCGGGCGTCGTGATTGCCGTACTGGGCCTATTCTCAGTGACTCGCGTTGAACAGTTCTCGCCTTGGGTGAACGTTGATCAGGTGCGGCGCGCCATAGTGCTTCTTGCGCTGACTTCTTTCGCTGCGGTGATCGTTTACTTCCAATACTCGCGCCGGTGGACCGCTCCTTCCCGGGCCATCGGTCTGGCAGCGATTCTGATTGCAGGAACTCTCTTTGCATATTTGCCACGTTCGTATACCTTCGCACTAGGATGTGAATTGGCCCGGAAGCCTGCGGATGGCCGCGCGTTCTCAGTCCGTTTGGCTTCCCGGAACGAACCCGCTCCCCACGATCGATATCCCCACAACTTTGAGCAAGTCAGGATACCGGTAGTCATCTCCGGGATACCGGAACACGCCGAGGTCGAATTCGACCAACTGGCGTTCGACATCATTGGTCCACATGGCGAAAGCTGGAAGATGAACCGATCGCCGGCCATTGAGCGGGGAGGACCAGGCAGCGTTAACAGCTGGCTGTGGATGCAGCATCCGAACGGAGAAGGATGGCAGTCTTTGATCCTCGGCCGTTCAGTTTACGAACGAGTCAAAGCACTGAATGTGAGCCTGATCAGCGAAGTCGCCGTCAGGTTGTATCGCGGCGAGAAACCTGTGTGGATGCCGGTCAGCAGGACAACTGAAAGCGCCGTGCCGGGTCTCGGGCACTGTTCAACCGCACTCGATGAAAATCGCGGCGAAGAAATGTTGGATGTGTCTTGCGAGTCTCCCACTGAAATCTCGCCGCACGTAAAGGTAAGACTCGTGGACTTGTCCACTGGGCGCGTATGGAACCAGCAGTTGCGCGACAGCATGGGGTTCATGAGTTATCCGGTTCGGACCTGGTTGTCACCGCTCAACCGCCGCCAGACGTTTTTCCACCTCGTCGGGGAAGTCAGGAACGAAGCGGAAATGAGCTGGCTGGTGCCCTGTAGTGTGCTTTCGAGCGCCAATGTGGGTTTTGTCCCCCCTCGGGAACAAGCGCTGGTGGTGCAACTGGAGCAGTCGCCCTACTGCTGGTTGCGAGATCTTCAACTACCTAATCCGCGATGTGAAACTGGAAAATTTCGCCCCTAAACCACCGGCATCCGCGTCAATCTTCTGATCCGGTCCCTAAGTTCCGGTTGTGGGAAATTTGTCGAATTCCGGTGGTGTTCGATGATCGCCGCCCCCTCTGCTTCACGGCCTCAGACCCCCACCATCTTGTGAGCTATGCCGAACAGTCTTCGATGGGGTATCTTCTGTGAGAGGACCTTAGACACCATGACCAGGATACGGACGATTTCGCTTTCTTTGCTGCTGGCTATTCTAGCCGCAGGATTCGCAACGGCGGCGCCGAAGAAGCCCAAATCGGTGATTCATGTGATCACCATCCAATGGAAGGCAGATGCCACCGCCGAACAAATCCAGCAAGCGTTACGAGCAGCCGAAAACATCGATTATCCAGGCATCAAGAATGTATGGACCAAGCCCATCAAAATGCAGCTCCCAGAGGGCTATAAACACATTATCGTGATGGAGTTTGAAAGCGAGGAGGCGCTCAAGAAGTACGCCGACAGTCCCGCCCAGAAGCAGTGGTATGAAGTTTACATGCCGATCCGTGAAGAAAGCCGGACCCACGACATTACAAATTGAGCGCGACGGCTCGAGCGGGATGACTGCACACGCGAGGCGAAGCAGTCGTCCCAACTTGCAATTTAGCCACTGCTGCGCAGCCGTTGATCAGCCGGTGCCGCCTTAGAACAAGAACTTCAAGCCGAACTGGATCTGCCGCATCGGTGACGCCAGGCTGGTGATCTGGCCCGGCCCTTGCGCGCGGATCTGGCTCGGAAACGCGCCGTCCGGCGATGAAGGCAGGTACTGGCGCGAAGCAGAAAGCGAATTGTTCGGCGGATTGAAGTTCGGGCTGTTAAAAGCGTTGAACATCTCTGCGCGGAACTGCACCTTCATGGCCTCGCGAATCATGAAATTCTTGAACAACGAGAAATCAAGATTCTTGAAGGCCGGCCCGCCCAGAATGGCGTTGCCGGAACTGCCGTAGTGACACAGGCCGGGCAGAGTGCTGACCTGACAGGTCACCACGTGGAAGTCATCCGGGTTGAACCAATGGTTGATGGTCTGATTTGAGGTCTTGCCCGCGCCGAGCCGGTCTGGCCGGACTGGGCTGTTGAATGTGTTCAAGCTGTTGTTCTGTGTGACGCTGAACGGCAGCCCAGTGTGGATCGACCAGATGCCGTTTGCTTGCCAGCCGCCAAAAATCAAACGCGCAGCGCCAGTGCGCAGGGCAGATGGCACTGGTAGCTCGTAGAGCCAGCTAATGACGGTGTTGTGCGTTACGTCGAATGGATAGCGGCCTTTGTCCGCGCTGCGATTGCGAGGATTCTGATAGGAGCCGTTGTTGGTAAAGCCAAAACTCTCGTTGCGGCCATAACCCTCGCCCATGGACTTACTGTAGGTATAAGCGACGTTCGCCGACAAGCCATGCGTAAAACGTTTCTGATAGTTGACCTGTAACCCGTGATACCAGGAATTGCCGCCGGAATCCAGCCAGCGGATGCGTGTTACCGTGCGCAGCGGACCGCCCGGACCGTCGACCAGAAATTGGTAGGGACGCCGTTGCTGCGGAGTGGTGGGAAGCGAGCTCAATCCCGGATCTGGATGGTTCTTTTCGACCGTGTTGTCGATGTGAACTCCCTTGCTTCCCACGTATCCCACGTCGAGCACGGATTGCCAAGGCAGTTGCCGCTGGATGCCCAAGCTCCATTGATGGATCCGCGGCTCGAAATCGTCGGGGTTTAGTGAATTCGCGTTGGTGGGACGATTCGGATTGACTTGCCCGAACGGCTCGGCAAACGTGATCGGGTTGGCGTTCTTGACGATGCCGTTTGAGGCGGTGTTTGAGAACGCGCTCGAACCGGAGAGCGGCGGATTCAAGTTCAGAATCGTGTAATTGTTGAGTTGGTGAACGTTGTAATAGATCCCGTAGCCGGTGCGAATCACCGTCTTTTCGCTCAAGCGATACGCCACGCCGACGCGCGGCATGAAGAGCTTCTTTTCCGGATCATAAAAATGAAACGGAGTGCGGATATTCGGTTCAAGCAGTGGGATGCCATCGACGGCATGGCGGAAGCTCAGGCTTCGCCACAGGCCCTTGATATCGGTAGCGACACTGTTGTATTCGTAACGGACGCCGAGGTTCAATGTGAGGCGTTGCGTCGCTTTCCAGTCGTCCTGGAAGTATGCTGCGTAGCGGTTCTGGCGCGGATAAGTGAGCGGCAGTCCCTCGGGTGTGTCGGAGCTGGTGGGGATCCCAAGCAAGAAGGCCGCAAAACCGTTATTGCCCACGTCATCGGTAAAGTTGATATCGCCTCGGGCAACGTTGGCCGCGCCCCGGTAGAGCGCCACTCGCGTGAACTGAAATCCGGTCTTGAAGTTGTGAGCGTCGTGACTGAGGGTAACGTTGTCACCGATCTCATACTGGTCGTTGAAATCGAACCCGTTACCGCCATCACGGTCGCCGAGGCCCGAGAAGCTCGAGAAAGTGATTACCGGCAGCCCTGCTTCGCGCTTGGTGAACGGGCGGTTGTTGTCGTTGACCACCCGAAAACCGGTCATACCCAGCGAATCCAGATTGAAGTTGGTGTTGGAGCGCGGGTTTAGCGTGTTATCAACCGAGCGGTTGTATCCAAATCGCGCCTCGTTGATTACCGCGGGATTGAAAATGTGGATCCACTGCGCGGCGACGTTCTGATTGCGGCCGGCCACGAAGTAAGTGAAGTTCGGGTTATCGCCGGGAAGCGAATTGTAAGTGACATCATCGAAAGCGTAATGGCCGAACAGCTTGTCCTTGTCGGAGAGTTGGTGGTCGATGCGGACAAAGCGCTGGTCATCGTCGATCTTGATATTCCCGGTGCCGATAAAGTTGATGCCGCTGAGCGGGTCCGGTAGAACCACCTGCGCCGCGGGCCAGAAACTGAACAAGTTCTTGGCGATGGGCGAGATGCGGTCAGGTGGAATGATGTTGCCCGCAAACGGAGTGCCGGTGAGCGGGTCGATGATCTGGACCGCGGGCAGCGATTTGCCCGTGGCATCGTGCCGGTTCAGCAGCGCGCTCAGATCGCCATTCTTAAAGGCTTCCGTGGGAACAAGGGAGGTGCCGACCTGGTTAGGCTGGCGCAGTCGATGCCCCTCCAAATCGAACATGAAAAAGGTGCGGTTCTTGCCGTTGTAGATCTTCGGAATCCAAACCGGTCCGCTGAGTACGCCACCGTATTGGTTCTGGCGCAATAGATTTTTTGGCTTGCGTGTAGCGCCCGGCGCGTTGAAATAGTTCTGGAAGTAATCTTCAGCGTCAAGTTTATCGTTGCGGAGAAATTCAAACACGCCGCCGTGGAACTGATTGGCGCCGGACTTCAATGCGATCGTAAGCTGGGCCCCGGCATGGGTGCCGTACTCCGCGGAGTAAGTGCCGGCCTGCACTTTGAATTCTTCGATAGCCTCGGGCGAAGGCGTGAAGGGCACGGTGTTGACGCGCGCCTCAGTCACGGCAACTCCGTCCAGCGTGGCATGCTGATCAGTATCCCGCTGACCGTTGGCGCTGATGCTGATGGTGTCACCGGGGACAGGCACACCGCCCGAGCCGCCGTTCACATTCGTTAAGCCCATGCGGCCGCCGTATTGCACGCCCGGCTGCAGCACGGCAAGTGCGCCAATATTGCGCCCGTTGAGCGGTAATTCTTCCACGTGGCGGGTGCTCACCACCTGCCCCAGCGTTGCCTGATCTGTACTCAGCAGCGCGCCCTGTGCCGTCACTTCCACGGTCTGGATCTCGGTGCCGACTTCCATGTGGAAGTCGATGCGCGCTTTCAAATCCAAGTCGAGCTGGATACCGGGTCGCGTCGCCGTCCTGAAGCCTAGCGCTTCCACGGTAACGGAGTACTCGCCCGGATCGAGCAGCGGAAAACTGTAATCGCCAGTGGTGGAGGTGGCGTCCTGGCGTTTGATGCCGGTTCGGATTTGGAGCAGGGTAACCTTGGCGCCGACTAACACGGCACCGCTTGGATCAGTGACCGTGCCCAGGATAGCCGTGGAGCTTGTTTGCCCCATGAGAGGAGGAAAACTCAGCAGTGCAGCGAAACTTCCGCCAATCAGAACACGTAACACACGTGACATAGGACCTCCTGGAGCGGTTCTCTCCACCGCGCTCCCAATTGATCAGAGCACTATACACCCAATGGCCGTTCAATGAAACCCCCGAGGCGCGACCTCAACGGCATTCTGGGCAGCCCGGGATTTGTTAAGGTGTAAATGCGTGGGCAGAGATCGCTGCGGCCGATTTTTTCTCAGTACACTCGGGGCTGCTTTCCCGCTGCTCGTGGCGTCGGCCTTGTTCGCGCAACAGCCTGCGCCAGCCGATGGAACCGCAATCCAGCAGATCCTGAAGACCAATTGCCAGCCGTGCCACAACGACACCACCAAGACCAGTGGACTCGCGCTCACCACTCGCGAAACGATTCTCGCCGGCGGCAATCGCGGCGCAGCAGTCAAACCCGGAAGTCCAGACGAGAGCCTGCTCGTACGTGCCATCGAGCAGGCGGGCGATTTGAAAATGCCGCTCGGCAAAAAGCTCCAGCCCGATGAGATTTCGAGCATCCGGCTCTGGATTGAACTGGGCGCGCCGTGGCCCAAAGACGAAGCTGCCGCATCGCGACCAAAGGGCTCGGATTGGTGGGCGTTTCAACCGGTCAAGCGAGTGAATCCTCCGCCCGTTGAACAGGCAGCGTGGCTGCGGAACCCGATCGACCATTTCATCCTGGCACGTCTTGAGAAAGAACATCTGCGGCCTTCGTCCGAAGCGTCCAAAGAGACGCTGCTGCGCAGGGTGAGCCTGGATCTGACCGGCCTGGTCCCGTCGCCGCCGGAGGTTCGCGACTTTCTTGCCGACACCACACCCGATGCCTATGAGCGTGTAGTCGACCGGTTGCTTGCTTCGCCGCACTACGGAGAGCGATGGGGCCGACATTGGCTCGACGTTGCGCGCTATGCTGATTCCGACGGTTACACTATCGACGCCCCGCGCCAGATGTGGAAATATCGCGACTGGGTCATCAACGCGCTGAATCGCGATATGCCTTTCGACCAGTTCGTGATCGAACAGATCGCGGGCGACATGCTGCCCAACCGAACCGTGGATCAACTGATCGCCACCGGCTTCCATCGCAATACCGCCAGCAATTATGAAGGCGGCATCGATTTCGAACAGTATCGCGTGGAGGCAGTTGTGGATCGGGTCTCGACCACCGGCGCCGCTTTTCTCGGGCTGACGCTCGGTTGTGCCCGCTGTCACGATCACAAGTTCGACCCGATCTCGCAGAAGGAGTTCTATCAGCTCTTTGCATACTTCAACAATGTAGACGAGATCACGACCGAAGCCGAGCGGTACGATTTCAACCGGCCCATCCTCGAAGTCCCGTCGTCCGAAGAGATCGCGCGGAAAAAGGCGTTCGACTCGCAGTCGGCAGCCTTGAGCAAGGAGCTGATCACGTATGTGAGGGAACTGGCGGCGCGTCCCCGAAAACCTGGTGACCAGGATCCCTCGAAAGATCCCGGGTTGATCGAACGCGTTCAGAACCTGCGCGATCTCCGCAGCCGCGATCCGAAGTTTACCACCACGCTGATCATGCGCGAGTTGCCGAATCCGCGCGAGACCTACGTGCAACTCGGCGGCGATTTCACGCGCAAAGGCGTTCCCGTGAAGCCCGCCATCCCGGCCGTTCTGCCGCAGTTGCCGGCGGATGCGAATACGAGATTGGATTTTGCGAAGTGGCTGGTGGACCCAGAGAATCCGCTCACCAGCCGCGTCACCGTCAATCGCATGTGGCAGGCTTACTTCGGCAAAGGCATTGTCGAAACTGAAAATGACTTCGGCAAGCAAGGCGCAGGTCCTTCGCATCCGGAACTTCTTGACTGGCTCGCTGGCGAATTCGTCCGGCAGAAGTGGAGCCAGAAGGCCGTCCACCGGCTGATCGTCACGTCCGCGACATACCGGCAGTCCTCGAAGCGCAGGCCTGAGACCGAGGCAGTGGATCCTTATAACAAGCTGCTGGCACGGCAGAACCGGCTACGCCTCGAAGCCGAGATCATTCGTGATTCCGCGCTGTCGGCCAGCGGCCTGTTCACCGATTCGGTTGGCGGGCCGAGCGTTTATCCTCCCATTCCGGAGGGCGCAATGTCGGTGACCCAGGTTGCCGGGTCGTGGCCAACGGCGACGGGGCCGGATCGCTACCGCCGCGGCTTGTACACGTTCTTCCGGCGATCGGCGGCGTATCCGGGTTTGGTCGTCTTCGACGCGCCCGATGCGACTTCAGCGTGCACCCGACGCACCCGGTCAAACACTCCGCTACAGGCCTTGACCACGCTCAACGATGAGACATTTCTCGAGTTCGCTGAAGGGCTGGCTGCAAAAGTACTCAAGGAAGCTCCGCCGAACAACAAAGAACGTATCCGCTACGCGTGCATGCTGGCGCTGGGCCGCGCACCGGGACCGGATGAAGAACAACGTTTGGAACGGCTTCTGACTCACCAGACGGACGAATACAAAACCAAGCCGTCGCGCGCCACGGAGTTGATCTACAAGGGCGGGAAGTTCGGGCCGGATGGTATTGCGGTGAATCCGCCTCCGCCGAAGCTGGCCGCCATGCTGCCTGCCGATCTGCCGCTCGAGGCCGCCTGGACGGGCGTGGCGCGGGTGCTGCTGAACCTGGACGATTTTCTGACACGGGAGTAATGCGCATGGATCGGGAAGACCTTCTGCTGCAACTCGAAACGCGCCGCCACTTCTTCAGCCGCTGCGGCGTGGGTCTCGGAAAGCTGGCGCTTCTTTCACTACTGAGCGATGGGAGCGTGTTCGCGGAACCGGCCGCATCCAACCCGAGTCAGGCGAAACCCGGACACTTTCCGGCCAAGGCGAAGAGCGTCATCTACCTCTTCATGGCGGGTGGGCCCAGCCAGTTCGAACTATTCGATTTCAAGCCGTCGCTGCAGAAATATAACAACCAGGCGGTCCCCGACTCGCTGATGGCGGGCAAGCGCTTCGCCTTTATGGATTCCTTCACAAAGGACAAGCCCAAGCTGCTTGGCACTAGCCGTAATTTCAAGCGCTACGGCCGGAGCGGCGCATGGGTGTCGGACCTGCTCCCGCATATCGCAGGCATCTCAGATGACATCACCTTTCTGAAGGGCGTCTCCACGGAAAATTTCAATCACGGGCCTGCAAAATGTTTTGTGAACACCGGCTCAACACGGTTTGGGCGCCCCGCCATGGGTTCCTGGATCACTTACGGGATTGGGAGCGATTCGAGCGACCTGCCCGGATTCGTGGTCCTGCAGTCCGGTCCGCGCGGCCCTCGTGGAGGCGCGGCTTTGTGGGCCAGCGGATTCCTGCCCACCGCCTACCAGGGTGTCCCGTTCCGTTCTGGTGGCGACCCGATTCTGGATCTCTCGAGGCCGTCGGGCATTTCGGCCGAAGCGCAGCACGAAACCATCCGAGCAATTCGTGACCTGAACCTCTCGGCGATGGCGGAATCGGGCGACCCCGAGATAGCCACGCGCGTCGCATCGTATGAAATGGCGTACAGAATGCAAACCAGTGGTCCTGAGCTGATCGATTTCGGGAAAGAGTCCAAAGAGACGCTGGAATCTTACGGGGCTGAGCCGGGAATGGCCAGTTACGCGAACAACTGCCTGCTGGCCCGGCGATTGGTGGAGCGCGGAGTGCGCTTTGTGCAGCTCTATCACACCGATTGGGACCATCACGCGGATCTCGGCCAGCCGCTCGATCAGGTGACTCGCGAGGTTGACCAACCAACGGCGGCGCTGATCCGTGACTTGAAGCAGCGCGGTCTGCTGGACCACACGCTCGTCGTATGGGGCGGTGAGTTCGGCCGAACTCCCATGGGTGAGATCCGGGATACCGGCAAAGCGGGCCGCAATCACCACATCGACGCGTTTACGCTGTGGATGGCCGGCGGAGGGGTGAAGCCTGGACAGACCATCGGCGATACCGACGAGTTTGGTTTTTCGCCAGCGGGCGACTCCAGCGACATCCATGATCTTCACGCCACGATGCTGCGGCTGCTCGGGCTCGACCACACCCGCCTCATATTCAAGTTCCAGGGGCGTGACTTCCGTCTGACGGATGTCTCGGGGCGGGTTATCGAGAAACTCATCGCTTAGATTTCCAGTAGCGCACCAATCTGGTGCATAATGGTGTCATGAGGACGGGAAAGAAGGCGGTGCGGCAAAGCGTTAGCTTACCATCGAACGTCGCCGCGCAAGTTCGCAGCCTTGCGAAGACTCGCAGGCTGAGTGCCAACAGGATGCTGGTTGAACTGATCGAGAACGGTATGGAGGCTGAGAAGCGCAAGCAACGGGAGTTCTTCGACCTTGCCGAACGTTTCCGGAACGCAACAGATCCGGAGGAAGCCAAGCGACTGGGCGATCAGATGGGCCGGATGGTCTTCGGCGACTGATGCCGAGGATCGAGCGTTGGGACAATCTGCCTGCCGCTGTCCGACAGCACTTGACCGACCGCATGCGCGAGCGCGCAATTAGCATCGCTGACCTGCAATCAGCTTCGTCTCTGGATCGAATCGAAGCCGGAAGTGCCGGAAAGTGATGGTACAAAGATTTCGGCTCGTTCAAGATCTGCGGCCAAGGATCGCTTCCAAAGACGTTCCTGCTGCGCGGACAAGCAGCTAAGGGAGAAGCCGTCTAATCCAGATTGCTCCCGCTTTGTGGGCAACTATTGACATCGGAAGCCAAACCGGCGATACTTCCATCGATAGACGATGGGAAAGCACACGAACCCCTCTGAGCTGCTCCCAGGAACGCTCGACCTGCTCATCTTAAGAACTCTGGTGCCAGGACCGATGCATGGCTACGGAATAGCAAACCGGCTGAAGCGCGTTTCCGACGATGTGCTTCAGGTCGGCGAGAGCTCGCTTTACCCGGCCCTTCAGCGGCTGTTGCTCAATGGCTGGGTGAAAGCGGAGTGGGGCGCTTCCGAAAACAACCGGCGCGCGCGGTACTACACGTTGACCACGGCCGGTCGGAAGCAACTCGCCTCCGAACGCGAAGAATTCAGTCGCGTGATCGGCGCGATTCAAAAGGTCCTGGACATGGCATGAGCGCGTATGTCCAAACCATGCTGGTTCGTGGCTGGCGCCGGCTCGTCTTTCGTTGGCGGCGTGTGCACCTCTACCGTGAGTTAGTCGAGGAAATCGAATCTCACCGGTTGCTGAAGCAGGCCGAGAATCGCAATGCGGGCCTGACGCCCGAAGCCGCTCGCGACCTGAGCAGCCGGCAGATGGGCAACATTGCGATCGCGCAGGAGGAATGCCGGGATATGTGGAGTTTCGTGATGTTGGCTTCTGCAGGACTTGCGTTATGCCGCTCGTCTGTTTGGGCGAACCCCTGGGATTTACCGTCATCGCAGTGCTATCACTTGCGATCGGCATCGGCGGCAACGCGGCCGTGTTTAGTCTGGTTGACAAATTACTGGTTCAACCGCCGCCCTATCTTATTCTAGAGCCAGACCATTTGGTTCGCGTCACCGGTGTCTATCCGCGAGCGGCGGTGCCGGTTTTTCAACAACAGAGCCGGACGATGGATGCTGCCGCGGTGAGCGTAGGTTCCGACTACAACCTCACAGGCCAGGGAGAAGCCATACGCATATTCGGAAGCGCGGCTTCGGCGAATCTGTTCTCCGTGCTGGGAGCGCCGATAGCCAGGGGACGAAGCTTCGAGCCCGGAGAAGATTTGCCCGGCCGCGACTCTGTCGTGATCCTGAGTGATTCCCTCTGGAAAGATAAGTTTGGCGCTGACCCGGCAATTGTTGGCCGCGTGATCACATTGAACGCCATCCATCGCCAGATTGTCGGTATCATGCCGCCCGGCTTCAGTTACCCCTCGTCAAAAGTGGAGGCTTGGGTGCCCCTGCGGCTGGACCCTTCGAACTTTCTGGAATATTGGGGGGACGGTTTTGTGCCGCTGGTTGGCCGAGTGCGACCCGGAGCCACGGTTCAACAGGCTCAAAGCGAGGTGCGGGCCATTGTCGCGCAGTTCAAAAAAATGTTCCCCTATCCGATGGCACGCGATTGGAATGCGGACTCGACCGCGATTTCCCTCCAACAGGATCTAGTGGGTGACATTCGGAGCAAGTTGATCATCTTGCTTTCTGCCGTTGGCGTCGTGCTGCTCATCGCATGCGCGAATGTCGGGAGTCTCCTCCTTTCTCGCGCCACGACACGGAGGAAAGAGATCGCATTGCGTGTCGCTCTAGGCGCAGGCCGTTTAAGAATCGTTGGCCAATTGTTGACGGAGAGTGTTTTACTGGCCATGGCGGGTGGCGGGGTGGGTATTCTCCTGGGAATGAGCGCCCTCTCCATCTTCAAATCCGTCCTGCCGGCTTCCACGCCTGGGTTGTCGCAAGCGGCGATCGACTGGCCAATCGCGGGGGCGGTGGCGGCGTTGGCGCTCTTTACCGGCTTGGCATTTGGTCTCGCGCCTGCCCTGAGCGCGGCGCAGGTCGATCTCACGGATTCCATCAAGACGGGCAGCCAGCGGTCTACCGCAACCGTTTGGACTCGGCTCCGTAGCTGGCTCATTGGGGCAGAGGTGGCACTCACTCTGCTGTTGGTCGTGAGCGCGGGGCTTCTGATGAGAAGCCTATACAGCCTGTCCGAAGCCCACCCTGGCTTTCAGCCGGAACGCATCCTCACGGTTCGCATCAGCCCGAACCAATCTTCGTGCAAACAGCGCGCGGCGTGCATCGCTCTGTTCGAGCGCCTTCTCCAGAGCGCGCGCGGACTCCCAGGGGTGGCGGATGCGGCTGTCGCGAATACCGTTCCTTTGGATGGCTATCAACCCATGGTTCCAGTCGATGTCGAAGGGCACCCCAAAACCGTTGATCACCCTTCTCCGCTTCTCTGGTTAAGCGCAATTAGCCCCAGTTATGTCGACATGCTGCGCGTTCCGCTGCTTGCCGGCAGACGATTCACGGAAGCGGACGGGGCCATGTCCGCAAGTGTGCTCTTGATTACGACGCACACGGCGAGACATTTCTGGCCCGGGGAGAATCCGATTGGCAAGCACATCAAAGTTGCGGGTGAGGAGAATTGGAGAACCGTCGTGGGTGTTGTGGGTGATGTGCGCCAGTATAGCCTGAGCCAGGGCTTGCCCAGCTGGGTTCCCGGTGCAATGTACATGCCGTATGCTCAGTCGGCGCGCGAGGACGGACAGATTATCGCGGCGATGACGCTGCTGGTGAAAGCCAGGGCTGATTCTGCGCGCCTGGCGCGCGAAATTCGAAGCCTGGCGAAAGATCAGGATCCGAACGCTCCCGTGGGCAAAGTCCAGCAGTTGGAAGAAGTCGTTTCCGGGTCGATCTCCGATTTCCGCTCCACCATACGCGTGTTCATCAGCTTCGCCGGAGCGGCCATTCTGCTGGCCGCAATCGGCATTTACGGCTTGATCTCCTTTTGGGTCACGCAAAGGACATTTGAAATTGGCGTGCGTGTGGCGATGGGAGCCACGAGACAGCGTGTTGTTTCGATGATTCTGGCCCAGGGATTACGCGTCGCCCTAAACGGCATCGGAGCGGGTATTGTCGATGCTCTCGTGGTCACCCGTTTCCTGGCCAGCCTTCTTTACGGCGTTGCCGCCACAGATCTCCTGACCTTTGCGGGTGTGACCGCCCTCGTTCTTGGAGTCGCGATTGCAGCGACTGCCTTCCCGGCCTGGAGAGCCGCCCGCATCGATCCAGTTACGTCGCTACGAGTCGATTGATATCCCGCACAGCACCGGGCGTCTAGTACAAGTCATCGCTTAGATTTCGAGCGGCGTAGAGTTATTCACCGAACTTCTGATCCGCGACGCACGAAGATGGCTTCGCCGCTCGTCACTATTGCGTCCGCAATCTCTGTCCCCAAAAAGACGCTTACGGCATCACCAGTTCCGCTGATCGTCATCGGAATGCGAACGTTGATCTGATCGATTCCACTCAACAAACCGGGCGCAGCTCCCGCATAGGGGATTTCGACGGGCGAGGCTTCTGCATAGGCACGCACATGCGACGGCATCTGCAAAGGCGCAGGCTCATGAGGAAAAATATTACCGGTCACGCCCGGAGGGTTAGTCCGTCCGAAACCAGGTCCGAGGCCAATGCCGGTCAGGCTGATTAGCTCGCCGGGCGCCACGGGACCCAAGCCGAAGAAAGCGGCCGCATTCAAAACGTCGGAAAGAAAGGCAGGGCGCGGGCGAAAAGTTGGCATCGCCGAAATGGAGTGCGGCGAGGGTGGCTTGCCCGAACAAATCCGCGACCAAAACAGGCGAATCCCCCAGTAGTGCCAGTGCGGACGGAGGGGACTAGACCCCTGGGCCGCCTAGGTAAGTCCTGTCCATCAGGGCTCCGTTCTGATTTAAATGCGTCACGAAGATATCGCTGTATCCTCCGAAACAAGGCTGTGGAGCGGAAGCCGTCACCGGTACGCCGGCGGAAGTCGACCCTGTTAAGTAGACGCCGCCTGCGTTGTCCATGACCATGTTAATGTTGGTGACGCCAAAATATCGAAAAAAACGTAACTAGAGTAGGCCAGCTTGTCTCCCGCGGGTGAGAGCTTGACCACAAAGCCGCCGCTTGGTCAATCGCTCCAACACGATATTGCCCGAAGGGTCGAGCCTTGGCCGCAAATGCGTTGGAGGCGCCGGTGAGCCGGGTTTGGAACGCTCCTCTCGAGACGGGAAGTCCGGGGACGTCGTTCTTCCGGTGATGTAGGCATTGCCGTTCTGGTCGACGGAGATCGCGGCGCCGGATTCCTTGCCGCTGCCCGCCAGCACCGTGTACAGGAGTGCTGATCCGTCCGGGCTCAGTTTCTCCACGATGGCGTGGCCCGATGGTGTTTGGCCGGCGACATAGGCATTCCCCAGCGGGTCGGCTGCGATGGCCGGCCGCACCGCGGCTGATCCGAGGAGATACTTACGTGACATAGAGGAATTGACTGCCTTGTGGCTTCAATTTGGCGGCGAATAGTCCGCCGCTCCGGCTGGCATAAAGGCGTGGGGCATGGTAGGCAACGCGCCACCGGTAATACCAGTGAAGTAGATATTTCCAATCGCATCAAACGCAATACCGGTCCCAACATCATCCCTGGTGCCCCCCCAAATAGGTGGCGAAGACGATATTACCGGTGTTTCCGCAAACGTTGATTTTGGCAACGAAGGCATCATCTCATCTGCAGCAGCATGGTGAGCGCCAGCAACGGAAGAGGGCAATGGAGCGCCCGCATCATGATCATAGAGAGCGCTGAGCTCCGGGTACAGCCCAGCCCCGAACCCCTAGTACATTCATGCTATTCTGCCTTTACTGCACAGCATCTAACATAAGTCGATTTACAACACGGGGGGCCGTATGGAACTTGCAACATCGCCGCAAAAAAACCAGGAAATCGGGGCTGCCGTACACGATTTTGTGCTCCAGAACGTCAACGGCGACGAACAAAGCCTCTCCGGATTTCTGAGCGCCAAGAAGGGCGCCGTGGTCATCTTCTGGTCCGGAGTCTGTTCCCACTGCGTCCGCTATGACGGTTATCTCAACAGCTTCGGCGAGCGCCACCCCGGTCTAGCCCTCGTAGCCGTCGCATCACGTCATGGCGAAACTCCGGAGCAAATCCGCAAGACCGCCGGTGAGCGCGGCCTGGTGTTCCCGATTCTCCACGATCCCGGCAGCGTGGTGGCACGTCAATGGTTTACGCAGCAGACCCCGCGCGTCTTCCTGGTCGACAGCCATCGTGCACTGCTCTATCGCGGTGCCATCGATAACTATAAGTACCCGGATGACCCGCTGTACGTGCCTCATCTCGAGCCTGCCATCGACGACTTTCTGACCGGCCGGCCTGTCGAGCGCAATGAAACGGCCAGCTTTGGTTGTGCTATTCAATCGGTTTATTACATCCTCCCGAAAACCTTATGAGCGCCTGGCAAAGCTTGCTAAGAATTCCTCTTACTTTTCTCGAAGCCGGTGTGACGGCCATGAACGGCGGAGTCCACACCATCCAAACCGGGCTCGAAATGTTGTCCGGACAGAAGTACAACGGATGGCTGAATGAGCCGCCTGTCAACGGCCCGCAGAACCTGGACGCTGCACTGTCGGACTATGCCAATCAACTGGTACGCATCGGGCGGCTGACCCGTCCCGAAGCCACCGAGATCTTGAAGTCCATTGGCGATGCGGTGAGAGCTGTTGGCCGCAGCTTCGTTCAAATCGATCTCAGGGACCCGCGGGCCGTGGCACTGCCACTGGCTCTGCCTTTCGCGTTGACAGGAATGCTCGCGGAATCCATGCTCCGCGCCATGGTGGTCTTCTCAGTCATCAGGCCCGAGCGGTTCCCCCGGTTCGTGGACAATGTCTCCGAGATGTTCTCCGAAGTGGGGGTGTTCGCCAGTCTCCAGTACAAGGAACTGATCGAACGCCATCAGAGTCGCCTGCAACGCGAGCCGAACGATTTTGCAACGCACGTGGAGCTTGGCCGTATTTATATCAAGTGCGGACTCTACGACCACGCTGTGAAGGAACTGGCCTTGGGAGCGCAGGATCCGGGCTCGCGTGCGCTGGCGCTGCATGAGTCCGCCGTGGCCCACTTCCGCGCAGGACGGTTCGAACCGGCCGTGAAGGATGGTGTCGCAGCCATGGATGCTGACCCGGCGAATGAACGAGCCCGTGCCTGGCTGTGGCTCTCCGCACAATCGCTGGGCGGATATCCCGAGGCCGTTCCCGACGCATACCGGATGGAGATGAAGGTTGGGCACGAGCCTTCCACCATTCAATATGAAGACATCGCGGCCCAAATCGGTCTCGACAAAACCAGCGCCGGCCGTGGAACAGCCGTTTTCGATTACAACAACGACGGATATCTGGACATCGTCATCACGGCGGCGCACGGCGGCTGCAACCTGTACCGGAATAATGGTGATGGCACCTTCACCGATGTCTCGGTCGAGTCCGGGTTGGACACCTGCGTCAACGGCTTCGTTGTCACCGCGGGCGACTACGATAATGACGGTTTCGTGGACCTTTTCGTCACGCGCATGGGTTTCTACGTCGGTGAAGCCACTCTCTACCACAACAACGGTGACGGCACTTTTACCGACGTAACCAAGCAGGCCGGCATCCGGACCTGGGGGCCGGGGTTCACCGCCTCGTGGGTAGATTACGATTGCGACGGATATCTGGACCTTTTCATCGCCAATAATCTGGGCGGCCTGTTCGACCGCCGCATTCCCAACCGGCTGTTCCATAACAATGGCGACGGGACTTTCACCGAAGTGACCGAAGCAGCGGGCATTGCGAGCGCTTTTCCAACCATCGGCTCCGCTTGGGGAGACTACAACAACGACGGGTATCCCGATCTGTTCATCAGCAGCGGCCTCGGACGCGCCCAGCTTTATCGCAACAATGGGGACGGCACGTTTACCGAAGTCGGCCTGCAAGCCGGCTTGACCGACCTGGTGATTGGCAGCACCTGCTTCTGGTGCGATTACGACAACGACGGTTGGCTCGACATCATGCAGTTCGCCTGGTCCGATCACGAAGATGTCATCGAAACCATGAGAACTGGACGCGGCCCCGAAGATGGCTCTATTTCTCGTGTCTATCACAATAATCGCGACGGCACATTTTCCAAGCGTTCTCGCGAAATTGGCATCGATGGCTGCTGGGGAACCATGAGCGGCAACTTCGGTGACCTGAACAATGACGGCCATCTCGATTTCCTCCTGGGCAACGGCAGCCCGCGCATGGACCGGCTCGAACCCCTTGTCCTGCTGGAGAACGACGGCCTGAAGTTCCACAACGTGACGTTCTCCGCAGGTCTGCCGTTCGTGGGAAAGAGCCACGGGACAAATTGCGCCGATCTGTTCGGCGACGGCCGGCTCTCCGTGATTGTGGCATCGGGCGGCGCGTATCCCGGGGACCTGCTGACGACCTCGGTCTACCGTCCCAAACAATTCCTGGGCAATTATCTGAACGTGCGTTTGAAAGGCACCAACAGCAACCGCGACGCTATCGGCGCACGAGTCACGCTGCTTAGCGGGGATGTCCGTCAGATGCGCGAAGTCGGCGGCGGTACCAATTTCGGCTGTCTGCCTGGCGAACAGCACTTCGGGTTGGGTAAACTCTCGACCATAGACGCGCTCGAGATTCGCTGGCCCAGCGGTCTCCGCCAGCGCGTCAAGAATCCGCACGTCAATGAAACCATCCGCATTACGGAAGGCGTCGAGGCCTGGGAGCACGTTTACCGGCGCCCGGAAACTTCGCGAAACGGCTAAACGGTCCGATTGCGAACGGTTTACGCATGACGGGCTAACTTCCTCAGACTCAGCGTGTTAGAATAAGATTTGAAGCGCGAATAGCTGAGGTTGGCTGCCTCAACGCCTTCCTTCCAGCTATCCACCATCCGATCCACCAGCGCAGATGGGAAGATTCTTGCAGGTCGCCGATGCCGCCCGCCTCTCGCGAAACTGACCCGGTCCCTTCCAATTCATCGCCGATGGTGGATCAAGGAGTGCCGGGAGCTCGGAGAGCTGAGAAACCAGTGCCCTCGGTCGCAATCAGCGCCACGTTCACTGCCGAGCCGCTCGAAGAAACGCTGGCGTACTGGATCGCCGAAATGGGCCTTCATCATCAGATCCGCTTTGCTCCCTACAACCAGGTTTTCATGCAATTGCTCGATGATTCGAGCTTGCTGGCGCGCAATCGAAACGGTCTGAATGTGGTTCTGGTGCGGTTTGAAGATTGGTCGCGCTTCCGGCAGGAAACTGATCTGGCCGATCTGGAGCGCAACGTGCATCAATTGGCTTCAGCCCTGCGCACAGCGGTAGAAAAAGCCTCGTCTCTCCTGTTCGTCTGCATCTGCCCGCCGTCGCCTAAGTTCGTTGCTCTTCCGGAACACGGCGAGTTTGTGAAACGGACGGAGAAGGCTTTGGCCTCGGCACTCAACGGCCTGAGCGCTTTGAACCTGGTGACCCCGGCGGAATTCGACCGGTTCTACCGGGTTCCTGAGCCGCACGATCCGCATGGCGATGAGCTGGGACACGTTCCCTATACGCCCGAGTTTTTCGCAGCCCTGGGAACTTTGATCGCGCGCAAGCTGCATGCCGCCCGCAAGAAACCGTACAAAGTGATTGCTCTCGATTGCGACGACACTCTGTGGCAAGGCATATGCGGCGAGGATGGACCCGCAGGCGTCAGGCTGGATGAGGGCCGCAAAGCGGTGCAGGAGTTCATGCTGCGCCAGCGCGAGCTTGGTATGCTGCTTTGCCTCACGAGCAAAAACAATCCTGAGGACGTGATCGACACTTTTCACGCGCATCCCGAAATGCCGCTGCGCCTGGACCACTTCATTGCAGTGCGGCTCAACTGGAAACCTAAATCTGAAAACCTCAAATCCCTGGCGGATGAGCTGAATGTGGGACTCGATAGCTTCATCGTGCTCGATGACAGTCCGGCGGAATGTGCGGAAGTTCAAGCTGGTTGTCCCGAGGTTCTGACTCTGCCTTTGCCCGCCAGTTCGAGCGAATTTCCCGCATTCTTGAATCATGTTTGGGCGTTTGACCGCTGGGCTTCGACCGAAGAAGACCGTAAGCGCAGCGCGCTCTACCAGCAGGAGATGGAACGGCACCGTTTCGAAAAACGCGCAGCCAATCTCGAGGAATTCCTGGCATCTCTCGACCTTCAGGTGCGCATCGAGGCGGCTTGTGCGGACCAGCTTGCGCGAGTGTCGCAGTTGACTGAGCGCACCAACCAGATGAATTTCACGACCATCCGGCGGACTGAAAGCGAGCTTCAAGAGATGCTGCGATCGGGCCATGAATGTCTGGTGGTGGATGTGAGTGACCGCTTCGGAAGCTACGGCCTGACGGGTGTCATCATTTTCCAGACCGCAACGCGTGCACTCACCGTGGATAGCTTTCTGTTAAGCTGCCGTGCGCTGGGCCGTGGGGTGGAGCACCGCATGCTCACGGGCTTAGGTGAGATTGCCCACGAACGCAACCTCGATGAAGTCGTGATTCCATTGATCCCCACCGCGCGCAATCGCCCCGCTCAGGCGCTGCTGCAGGCGGTCGGCGCCGTATTTGAAGAAGCCGCGCCGGCTGGTTCTTTGTTCAGGTTCCCGGCGGATCATCTCGCGGGCATCTCGATGACTCAAACAGGCAATATTCCGCCTGCGCCCGATCGGCGTCCGCCGGAAGCTACGCTTAGCACTATCGATGCCAAAGAGCTGGATTATGCGCGGATCACGGACAAGTTGCGAGACCCCTCCCGCATCCTGGAATACATTCGCGGCAATCGAGCCATCAAAGCGGGATCCACGCTGGACGCACCCCGGACAGAAATCGAACGGCGCCTTGCGGAACTGTGGGCAGGTCTGCTCGGCCTCCGCTCTGTGGGAGTCCACGAAAACTTTTTTGATCTGGGTGGACACTCGCTCATGGCCGTGCAGATGGTTTCACAAGTGCGGCAGCTGTTCGATGTGGATCTGTCACTGAAGGTGGTCTACGACCGCGATTTCACCGTGGCTGAGCTGGCCAAGGCCATCGAACTCCGCCAGATCCAGACCGCCGGCGCAGATCAATACGCGACGATTTTGGAAGAGTTGGAACACCTCTCTGACGAAGAGGTCAGAGCGCTTCTGGCTGAAGAGGACAACCGCTCGAGTGGCGGGAAATCCTAGCCGGCCATGCGGATTCTGCTCACCTCAAACGCGTCCCATCTCCCGCCACGTGGAGGTTCAACCCGCAGCAATCTGGTCTGGCTCGAGTATCTGGCCAGCCGTGGACATGCCTGCCGCGTGGTCTCTGGCGCACTCCCGACTGATACCCCCGACAGGCGCGAAAGGGTGCGGCGTGAACTCGAAGACCAGGGTATCGAGTGTACCGAGAGCACCGCTCCCGTGAGTGTGGCTCACCGTTCCGGCGTTGAGATCGATTCCATCCCGGATGCCTCCAGGCGCAGCGCGGAACTCAAGCGGCATATCCAGGAATTTCAGCCCGATTGGGTGCTGGTCTCCTCAGAGGACATCGGCCAGGCGCTCTTGCGATCCGCTCATCAGCAGGCGCCGGGGCACATCGTGTATCTCGCGCACACGCCCCAGTTCTATCCTTTCGGTCCGGCAAGCTGGAACCCCGATCCCGAGGCCGCCCATCTGATCAGGCGCTCCGCCGCCGTGGTGGCCATCGGTCATCACACCGCGGAATATATCGAGCGTCACCTGGGGCGGCAGGCCGTGGTGATCCACCCGCCCATTTATGGCGCGGGCCCGTTTGAGCGCAGCCAAAACTTCCAGCACGGCTTGATCACCATCATCAATCCCTGCGCCGTGAAAGGCATTTCGATCTTTCTGGCGCTGGCGGAGAAGTTCCCGGATCTCCGGTTTGGCGCGCTGCCGGGCTGGGGCACCACGTCCGCGGACCGGAATGAACTCGAGAGACATCGCAATATCACGCTGCTGCGAAGCTGTAAGAACATTGAGCAGATTCTCAAAGAGACGCGTATCCTGATAGCGCCTTCTTTGTGGGTCGAAGGTTTTGGATTGGTCGTGGTGGAAGCCATGTTGCGCGGAATACCGGTCGTGGCCAGCGATGCCGGAGGTCTGGTGGAAGCCAAGCTGGGGACGCACTTCGTGATTCCGGTACGCCTCATCCAGAATTACGAGCACGCCTTTGATGATCAGGGCCTGCCCAAACCGCAGCTGCCTCAGCAGGATATTGAACCTTGGGCGCGTGCCATTCATTCGCTGGTTTCTGACCGAGCGTTATTTGAGACTGAGGCCCAGGCCTCACAGCGCGCTGCGCTCGATTTTGTAGCACGGTTGCACCCCGCGGATTTTGAGGAGTTTTTGGCTTCACTCACGCCGCTTGGATCGTCGGACACCCCGAGTAGACTCGACCAGCTCTCCGCCCAAAAGCGCGAGCTCCTTCTGCGCCGGCTTCGCGCCGGGCACAAAGCCTCACCGGAAGGTTAGCGCGCCGCTCATGCGAATCCTTCTGGCGCAAAACTCGCTTTATTTCCCCTCTCACGGAGGCGGCGACAAATCCAACCGGCTGCTGGTGGAAGCCTTGAACGCGCGCGGTCACACGTGCCGGGTTGTCGCGCGCACCAGCAGTTTCGGCGCACCGGAACACGAGCAGTTCTTGCGCGACCTCAGTGCGCGATCCGTTCCCGTCGATTCGTCCGGCTCCGACGCGGTCGTTTTTCGCCTGAGCGGCGTGGAAGTCCATACCATGACCCGGCATCCGGGTCTGCGGGCCTACTTTGCCGGGCAGATCGCCGATTTCAAGCCGGAGGTCATCATTGCCTCGACCGATGATCCCGCTCAATTGCTGCTCGAAGCCGCGCTGCGCGCTGAAACGCCTCGTGTTGTCTACCTCGCGCGCGCCACGATGGCGCTTCCCTTCGGCCCCGACTGCGCATTTCCCAGTGACGCCAAGGCCGAAATGCTGCGGCGCATGGACGCCGTAGTCGGTGTCAGTGAGTACGTCGCGGATTATATACGCCGCTGGAGCGGAATTCCGGGGCTGCATGTGCCGATTTCACTGCTTGAGCCCGGTCCCTATCTCGGCCGCTTCGAAAATGAGTTTGTGACGCTGGTGAATCCTTGCGCTGTAAAGGGAATTTCGATCTTTCTGGCACTGGCCGAGCAGATGCCAGAAGTGCGCTTCGCGGCCGTCCCTACCTGGGGCACTAACGAAGCCGATCGCCACGCGCTGGCTCGTCACTCGAATATTGAGATGCTGCCGCCGGCGGACGACATCGACAAAATCCTCGGGCGCACGCGCGTGCTCCTGGTTCCATCACTTTGGGCGGAAGCGCGTTCGCGCATCGTGGTGGAGGCCATGCTGCGCGGTATCCCGGTGATTGCCGCCAATGTCGGCGGTATTCCCGAAGCCAAGTTGGGTGTGGACTACTTGTTGCCTGTGCGGCCCATCGAAAAATATCAGGAGCGCGTAGACGAACAGATGGTGCCAGTTGCCGAGGTCCCGGAACAAGAGATCGGACCTTGGCGTCACGCGCTCAACCGGCTGGTTTCCGACCGCGAACACTACCAGCGGCTCTCTGAGGATTCCCGTAGCGCATCGCTCGAATATGCCGTCAGGCTCAGCGTGCGTCCGTTTGAGGACTTGCTCGCGCGTACCTTGCAGGCGCCCAGGAGCAGTGCGGAAGGTGTGCGCCGACCGCCGACGGAACACGCCGATCCGCTGGAAAGCCTGTCGCCTGAGAAGCGCCGGTTGCTGGCGCTCCGCTTGCGTCAAAAATCTGCCGGCGGCCCCTCAGCAAGACCAGCCGCGGTCCCGGAATCCAACCGTTGGTTTCCGCATATCGATGCCTCTGGCGAAGCAAAGTTGCGGCTGTTTTGCTTTCCCTATGCCGGCGCCGGGACCAGCGCTTTCCGCGGCTGGGAGGAACGATTGCCCAAACGCGTCGCCGTTTGTCCCGCGCGGCTGCCGGGCCGGGAAGCGCGTCTCGAAGAATCGCCGTTGGAAAACATTGGGGCGCTGATCGAGCATCTAGCGCAAGCCATGGCCCGGTATCTGGACAAACCATTCGTCTTGTTCGGGCACAGCATGGGCGCGGCCATTGCCTTCGAGCTTGCTCGGACGCTGCGCCGTCAGAAGCGGCCGCTGCCGGCTCTCATCGCTGTTTCGGCCGCGCGCGCGCCTCAGTTCCGTCGCAACTACACGCCCACGCCAGCGCCTTCCGACGACGAACTCATCGAGCAATTGCGGCGGCTCGAGGGGATGTCCGGCGACTTGCTCGAAAACCAGGAGCTGCTGAAGTTCGCCCTTCCGGCGTTGCGCGCCGACACCACTCTCTACCGGAATTACATCTATACCGAGGAGCCGCCGTTCGATTGTCCCATCCACGCCTACTGTGGCCTGGATGATCCAAACGTCACGCGTGAGCAAATGGCCGCGTGGGCCGGCGAGACCACCCGGTCATTCGACCTGAAGATATTTCCCGGCGGCCATTTCTTCATCCATTCGCAACAAACGGAATTCCTCGAGGCGCTTTCGCGTGACTGGCAGCTAGGCTAGGCCTGCCCTTGCCCCATAAAATGATGCTGGACATTTGCCAAGGGCTGGCCGCTCCGTGCATATCAGTTTTCGGGGAGTTTGCCAGCGCGTTGCTGAAGGCCAGAAGGATGCGGAGGAAAAGAGTAAGCGTTTGGGGAAAGTCCAGAGGAAGCAGCGGGGGGAAAGGGCTGCGTCCGGCGACGCGCTGATGACGAAAGCTGTTTCTGACGTTTCGATTGAAATAGGCGCCTTTAGATGTGGCGGTGATCAGATTCTGAAAAATAGTGGATGGAACGCCGAAGTAGCGGTAGACAGGGCCAGTGCGAAACTCCAGCTGGAGCGTTTCATCGGTGGAGTAAGCCGCCGCCTGGA
>QHXW01000241.1 GCA_003223115.1 Acidobacteriota bacterium | reverse complement strand
GGCGATGGCGGCGTCCTTCTCGGGGCGCGAAAGCTCGCCGCTGAAGAAAGCATAGGGGACATCGTACTGCTCGCAGACGCGCCGCAGGTGGTCGAGAGTGGGGAAAAACTCCGTGAAGACCACGGCCTTCGATTGCCGCGCGGCCAGCATTTGGCCCAACTGAATTCCCTTGGCGCTCTCGTCCACGCCGGCCGCCAGGTCGAAGATGGTCTCGAGTTCACGGCGGCCGGCCGAGTCTACCCAGGCGGCCTCCTGCAAGGCGTGGGCGGCGGAACGTGCAAGCGCCTGCGGGCTGCTGCCGGCTTGCCGGAGCATCAAGTCGAGCGCGCCGGGCGGGGCCTGCTTGCCGGACGCCTGCCGGTAGTGGTCGGCGACGAAGCGCGATACGCGGTCATAGGTCTCCGCTTCGGTTTTGGATGGCGTCACAGGGACGCTGGCGGCGATGCGGCGCGGCAGTTTGACGTCGACCGCGGCGCGCGTATTGCGGATTATCACTTCGCCCAGCGTGGTACGGAGTCGCTCAGGATTCCTGGGCGCCTTGGGTTTGCCCGGCGTGACGTATGTCTTGCGAAAGACGGGTTCGGTGGCGAGGAGGCCAGGCTTGAGCAGCGTGATCAGGTTATACAACTCGATAAGGTTGTTCTCCACCGGGGTGGCGGTGAGCATCAGGATGAACTTTTTCTGGAGCGAGTCGACCAGCCTCCAGTTGGCGCTGGAGCGATTTTTGAGGCAATGGGCTTCGTCGACGACCACCATGTCCCAGGGCACGTCGGCGATGGCCTTGGCGTGAAGGTCGAGTCGCGCCTGGGCGATAGAGGAGACCACCAGCGGCTCGGATTTCCAGAACTGCGGTGGGTCGCGGCGGAATTCGGCGCCATCGGGGGAAACCGGGGCCAGGCCGAACTTCTCGATCAGCTCGCCCTTCCATTGGGAGACCAGCGAGGGCGGCGTGAGGACCAGCGCCTTGCGCACCAGGCCGCGCATCCAATACTCCTTCAGCACGAGGCACGCTTCGATGGTCTTGCCCAAGCCAACTTCGTCCGCCAAGAGCGCCCGGCCTTTGAAATGGCGGAGCACTTTGCGCGCGGTTTCGTGCTGGTAGATGTAGGCGTCGACGCTATGGAGCGACGGAAGGCAGAGCAGGTCCTCGAAGTTCTGCGCCATCTGCAGCTCGATCCACCGGCGCCGCAGGAAGTAATCGGCGACAGTTCCTTGAGTGGCGAAGGCAGGTGTAGCAGTAGGGAAAAACTGAACGGCGGCGCGCGGAAGTTCGGCAGGTTTATCTGGCACAGGCACGTTTATGGACTCGGGCGGAAGAGGCGCGGATGCCGCGGATTTGACCGGAGGCGGCGCGGGCCTTTCGCGTGCGGGTTTGGACAGGGTTACTCGCAGGAACGACTCGGCCGAGACGCGGAGGCGCTGCCACTCCGGTTCGTGGTGTCCCTTAATCCCGGTTAGGAACTCGCGCATCGTTTCGGCGGCTTTCTCTGCTTGGCCTAACTGGTGGCGGAGCATGGCACTGTTGTAGAGCACCCTGGGATTGGTATCGACCTTTCGCAGCCGTTGGAGGTACCCAAGCGCCTCGGCATAATGCCCGGCGGCGTGATGGATCTGGGCCAGCAGTTCCATCGCGCCGGCGTGTTTGGGATTGAGGATCAGGACCTTCTTCAGGAAGCGGTCGGCAGCCGGAATATCGCCGGCATGGTGTGCGCGGACGGCGTCGCTGAACAGAAAGCCCGCCTCTTCGCGGTCGAATTCGCGCTGATCTTCGGCCCGGCGCTGGCGGAGGATTTGCTTACGGCGTTCCTGGCTGGTGGGCTTCGCCATCCCGCGTTGGTTTCCGAATAATACTATACCGAAGCGGAGGTGATGGCGAAGAGATTTGAACAGTATTACGGGCGGTACTACCGCTCGGCGCTGTATCCGTACATACGTCAACTGGACCGTTCACTGGCCCACTGGGCGTATCGGAAATACAAGAAGCAGCGCGGGCATCTGTGCAGGGCGACGCATTGGATCGCGCGCATTTCGCGTCTTCGGGATTCGAAGTTGTTCGCGCATTGGCAGATGGGTGTGCGGCGGGGCTCCATGGCGGGAGCCGTATGAGCTGACTGAGAGGTTCAAGTACGGTTCTGAGAGAGCCTCGGGGTGAGATTCCCCGGGGCCACTCACCGTCGGATGTACAAGATTGCCTTGCGTTCGAGGTGATGCGACTTGATCTTCTCACTCATGGCTGCCCTCCATCGCCCTGGCGGGACGAATGCGGGATTCCCGAGTATTCGCGAAGCAGCCTCGCAAGCAACGTCACCGCTCTCTGTTGGATTTCGCGCGGTAGCTTGTGCCATTGGATCGCGTTGGATAGAGGACAAAACAGTTCTAGTTGCGCACGCTAGTATATCGTTTCATATCGTTTCATTAAAAAATAACCATATCATTCTGTTTCGTGCTATGCTCGGGCATGGCCCGAGCATCCACACATTCGAAGCTCGTTTTGACCGACGAAGAAAAGAAACATCTGGATCAGCTTCGCCAGCTTGATCCTGTGACTGCGCTGCGGAGCGAAGCAGCCGCCAGAACTTGGACGGATCGTGGCTATCCCGCAAGTCGGCGGTCTCCATCACCGATACGAACGGCGCGCAGCCTGAAACTTCTGAACCCATGTCTCTGCGCAACGGTGACAAGTGTGCATCGAATTGATCTAAGAGTCGATCCACGTCCCCGGTTCACGCGTGGAGGGGCGCCCATCTCGTAGTCGAATTCCAGGGTTGATTGCATTTCGGCGTAGCCATCCTTCGCCCAGCCTGGAATTTAGGAGACCCACAGACGGCGCTAGCTAGATCCGCTGCGCGCCAAGAGAGGCGGCGGTCTCGCGCAGCCGCTCCCAGGTGTCCCGCAGATCCCTCCGAGAGATGCTGCGTAAGCGCCGCCTCGGTCGTCGTCCAGCAGTCGTGCTCCTCTCCTTGCTCGATCCACTGCTTGCTGTGGCAAATTCTCGACCACCCATGGCTAGATTTTGACGCGATATTGGCGCTCCACCCGATCAAACCCGATCACCAGAACCGGTGTTTCAGGCCTGGCAGGACAACCGGTGGCGGTTTCGGATCAAGCGCGCTGCGCCAGCTATCTATCGCCGGTTACGGACAATTTCGCCACATGCTCAGCCGGCGCTTTCGTCGCACTGAACCCTACAACCTTGCCTCAAAAAAAACCTCATGGCAAAACCGATAACAATAAAACATTTTCGGGCGAATGGGAGGTTCCGTTGACCAGCTTTCCCGGGCGGCAGGGTTTGATATTTGTGGCAGCGCAAAAGTGACGCTTGGCGGCGCGATGGCGGCTCCGCCGCAAAAATGGAAGTCCCGCGGATCAAAAAGGACCGTGGCTGGCATATACTGAACTCTGCTGTGGGAACCCAAAATGGAAATTCAAGCTCAAACCTTACGCCGGCCGGAAACCGCTGGGACGCTCCCTATGCGCGTCCCGCCGATCCGGACTTGAAAAACGTTTGGGCTATCCGTAAGGGAGGTGTGCAATATGAAGCCCAAAACCATACTGATCCTGATTAACCTGGCCGTTGCGCTGGTGCTGGCGGGAACTCTGCTGGCGCAGGCGCAGGAATCGCTGTTTGGAACCTGGAAGATGAATGCTGCTAAGTCCAAGTACAGCCCCGGCCCGGTCCCGATGAGCAACATCGCCAAATGGGAAGAGTTTCAGGGCGGTGTAAAACTCACGGTCGACGTCGTGCCCGCCAAAGGCGAGCCTCAGCACTACGAAAGCAGTGGCAAGTTCGACGGCAAGGATAACCCGGTGACGGGTAACAACCCCGATGGTGATGCGATGGCGTTTTCGAAGATCGACGCTCGCACTTACCGAGTGGTGACCAAGAAGGACGGCAAGACCACCTTCACGGCGCGCATCGTGGTCGCGGCCGACGGAAAGACGCGGATCACCACCCTGACTGGAAAAAACGCTCAGGGCCAGACTGCCAAAAATACGATGTTCTACGAAAAGCAGTGATGCACGGGCGTCAACAGGGGCTTATCTTTTCCGTCAATGCCTTAGCGGGCGCATAATCCGATATTGACCCTCGTTCTTCCCGGCGGCAGCGCCTGGACCGGTTGGCCGCACCGCACAATATTCTGCCGCCCTTAACCTTTTGGCCGCACACTTTGCATATCCGCGCCCGGCCCTATACTATCTGACGGCTTGCGAATCCGCGAACGCCCGTTCGTTCACATCATCATTTTACAAAGCCGCGACCACTCCCGCCCATGCTGCTTCTTCGATAATTAACTGTTTCCTGCTAGCTCCCTCGAAAATAAAATGCCGGAGCGTTGGAAGAGCTTGGGTTAATGGCCAGGGGCGTAGGTGGCACTGTGCGCAGGCACACAAAGCACAATTCTCCCGTCCCTTGGACCGGGGGTGAGCTTGACCGTCAACGGATCTCCGGGTACTCCACCAGCGGCGCAAGCGACAGTCTGGAAATTCCAGTCACGCCTCTCTGGGTGATGGCCACTGAGACGCTAACATCAGCTCGGTTAGCATATCGCGATCTGGCACCCATTTTCATGATTCGTGCTGTCGTCAAGACATGGAAAACTAGCTAGTATGATCTGGCAATCGCGGCAACAAAGCAGGAAGGCTATGGCCGAGATCGTCAGCAATGACCTGATCACCGGGTTGCAGGCCGAAGTCATCAGGCGTGAGGAACGAATCGTGGCCGACGAGGCCGGCCGCGACCGCATTGAAAACCGGCTGAATCTCGTCAAGGCCTGAGGCGCAGGATCATCCGCACCGCCGTCAGGCACCGACGTTGCCACGGTTGCAGCAGCCCTGAGGAGGCAAAGGTGCCATGTTTACGCCATTCCTGCGAAAGAACCTCATTTCACAATTGCGGTGGGCTGGGTAATGCCTCAAAAACATTCTTCGGAATCGTCTACGATACTCGGCTCGACGAAGATCACCGTAACACCTTTGCTTCTCGCAGGGATGTCTGAGGATGTCTGCAAGTTGGTTGACGTGTCCCTCCATGGCATGGAAGACTAAGCAGTTCCACGAACGGTTGAGATCTTTAGGCGGCCTGTGTGCTGGGAGTCCGTCACTTTCTTCGGATTCCCACTGATCGATGGCCCAGTTGATTCGTACACTGTTCGGGGCCACATCCTGCTGTAACGCGCTTGCACCGCGCTTGCACATCAGCTGTCCGTGGCACTCTCTGCGTCGATGTCCGGATATTCTTAGTGTTGCGCGGCCTTAGCGGCTTTGGTGACCAGTATCCCGCATTTTGGCGCAATTGGTAGCCGATCTCGACCATGTCATGTTCTTCAAGCAGGCGTCGAAAGCCAGCACGTCGATCTTCTTTCCCACGGCGGCGGTCACATTCTTGAGAACGGTCTTGAGCTCCGCGTTGTCGAGAAAATCGCGGGCAGCTGTTTTGATGGCCCTCTCCGCAGTGGTGCTGAACAGAGCGTGCTTATGCAGAACAGAGCGTGCTTATGAGGTCCGCTGGCGATGGCGCCGGCCTGAGTATCCGTAACAGCAGAGGCGTCACCGTGTATCTTGCGTCCGGCCGGATCTGGGAAGAGCATACCTGGGCCATGCACGTGATATTAGGGTAGGGTCGCGAAGAGCTTGGGTCTTGGGCTGGATGAAAAAGCTATTGAGGCTGTGGAGCAGTGGAAGTTCCGCCCTGGCTGTCGCGATGGAAAGCCTGTGGCAGCACAAGTGATTGTAGAGATGAATTTCAGTTTTGGAAAGAAACCTGTGAGCTCAGATGCTTCTGTTACCCAAAGAGTTCCCTTCAGGGCGACAGATCGTCCCTAACCCAACCCGCTTACGCCAGAATCTCTTTCACAACGTTGCCGTGCACATCCGTCAGGCGGAACGCCCTACCCTGAAACTTATAGGTGAGCTTCGTGTGGTCGATCCCCAACGAATGTAGGATCGTTGCATGCAGGTCGTGAACGTGGACTTGACCCTTCACGATGTTGTAACAATAGTCGTCGGTTTCTCCGTGAGTGATTCCCGGTTTGATTCCGCCGCCGGCCAGCCACATCGTAAAACAGCGTGGATGGTGATCGCGCCCATAGTTGTCGTCAGTCAGCTTGCCCTGGCAATACACCGTTCGCCCAAACTCGCCGCCCCAGACAATGAGTGTGTCGTCGAGCATCCCGCGTTGTTTCAAATCCTCTACCAGCGCCGCGCAAGCTTGATCGGTGTCCTTCGCCTGCCCGCAAAGCTGCTTCGGCAGATTTGTGTGCTGATCCCAGCCGCGATGAAACAGTTGGATGAATCGCACGCCGCGCTCGGCGAGGCGCCGGGCTAACAGACAGTTCGCAGCAAACGTGCCAGGCTTTTTCGAGTCCGGCCCATACAGTTCGAAGGTGCGCGCAGGCTCCTTGGACAGATCCGTCAGCTCGGGCACCGATGTTTGCATCTTGTACGCCATTTCGTACTGAGCGATGCGCGTAGAGATTTCAGGATCACCGAACTCTTCCAGTTCCATCTGATTCAACTGATCTACATCATCAATGAACCGGCGCCGCTGGCTGACCGTGAATGCCGGCGGGTTGGACAAGAAGAGCACCGGATCGCCCACCGACCGGAACTTCACTCCCTGATACTTTGTCGGCAGGAATCCGCTGCCCCACTGCCTATCGGCGAGGGGCTGATCGTTTGGATTGCCGCTGCCTTGCGAAATCATCACCACAAATGCTGGAAGATTCAGGTTCTCACTACCCAATCCGTAAGACAGCCATGCGCCGATGGATGGCCGCCCGGCAAGCTGGAAGCCCGTTTGAAAAAACGTCACGGCCGGATCGTGATTGATGGCTTCCGTGTACATGGACTTGATAAAGCAGATGTCATCTGACACTTTGGCGAGGTGCGGCATCAGGTCGCTCACCCACGCGCCCGAGTTTCCGTGCTGCGCAAACTTGAACATCGATGGAACCACCGGGAAGCTCGTTTGTGCCGACGTCATTCCGGTCAGCCTCTGGCCCCCGCGCACCGAATCAGGCAGCTCGGTCTTTTGAAGTTCGACGAGGCGCGGCTTGTAATCGAACAGCTCCATCTGCGACGGACCGCCGGACTGAAACAGGTAGATGACGCGCTTAGCTTTTGGTGTGAAATGCGGCAGTCCGGGCAAAGGCGCGTTCTGCGCCAGTGGATTAGGCGTCGCGTCGGCCGCGCGCAAATCATCTTTAAGAAGAAGGTGGGCCAGGGCGGCGACACCAAGGCCGGCGCTGGTCTTGCTAAAGAAATAGCGGCGTGTCTGGCGAAGCTCTCGACCGGAGTTCATAGTCATTCCTTGGTCACCGTGACATCGAGGTTCAGGATTTCACTGGCAACCGTCATGTAAGCCGCGGATTCGAGCGCATGCTCTGCCAATTCCGCGGGTGGTTTGCCGCCTACGCTGAGATATCCCAACGCCGCCGCTGGATCGCCCTGAAAAGTATCGAGGTAATAGTGAAACGCGGACATCAGAATTCCGCTCTCCCTGGGTTTCGGACGCCGCGCGGTTGCGAGCTCAAATCCATACGAAATTCGTTCCTCCGGCGAGCGGCCGCCTTCCCGCAACATCCGCTGTGCGAGGCCGCGCGCAGTCTCGAGATACGTCACATCGTTCATCAGGTTCAGGGACTGCAGCGGAGTATTGGTGCGTAACTCGCGCACGACGCAAGCCTCGCGGCCGGCTGCATCGAAGTTTATCATCGCGGGTGGCGGAGAAGTCCGCTTCCAGAACGTGTAGATGCTGCGCCGGTGCAGACCCTCGCCTTGATCCGGCTTGTAATCGTCGCCGCCCGTCAGTTCTGTCCAGAGTCCCGGCGGCTGGTACGGTTTAACGGATGGTCCGCCAATTTTTTCAACCAGCAGCCCTGAAATTGCCAGCGCCTGATCGCGTAGCGCGTCGGCGGATAAGCGCGCTCGTGGGCCGCGCGCCAGCAGACGATTCTCCGGATCTCTCTGCAGCAATTCAGGCGTGAGCTTGGATGATTGCCGATACGTCGCGCTCATCACAATGGTCTTCTGCATGGCCTTGACGTCCCAGCCAGTGCGGATGAACTCGGTGGCGAGCCAGTCGAGCAGTTCAGGATGAGTGGGCCATTCTCCCTGCGATCCAAAATCCTCGACAGTCTTTACGAGCGCGGTGCCAAAGTACATCTGCCAGAAACGGTTCATCGTGACACGCGCGGTAAGGGGGTTAGAGGGGTCAACCAGCCACCTGGCGAATCCCAGCCTGTTGTTTGGCGCTCCGACCGGCAACTGCGGCAGCACCGAGGGAACACCGGGTGAGATCTTCTCACCGGGACGGTCGTAAGCTCCGCGAACCAGCAGGTGAGTCTCGCGTGGTGTGGCGTTCTCTTTCATCACCATGACCGTGGGCAAGGTATCGAGGAATCTTTTCCGCTGGACGCGAAGGTCCAGGATTTCCTTTCGAATGGATTGCATCGCGGGCGGCGCATAACGATCGAGGAAACACCAGCGCAACTTCGCCGACTGTGCCGGAGTCCGCTTTGAGGGAGCTATTCGCGAAATTTCGCCGATCGAGTCAGCGACGGCCAGCACCGCTGCTTCCTCCGCGCTCAGCGCCGCGCGATAAACACGGGCGTTCGCAATCAAGCCGTGAAACCGGTTTTCAGGACCCAGTCCCGCGCCGATACGGAAAGGCTGCTTGGCCGCGAATGACTGATTCAGATCGTCCAGTTGGACTTTGAGCTTCAGCGGTTCACCATCCAGATACATCTGAATGCCGCTCGCCAGCCGCGATCCGTCGTACGTCACCATGACATGCGACCACCGTTTCAGCTCGACGGCCGCCTCGCTCTCAACGCGTGCTCCATCATCTAACCAACGCAGTACCATATTGGCTTGCAAGTGCCCATTTTTGAGATAGAGACCCAGACCGTCGCCATTGACTTCATCCTGGGACCGGCTCAGAATGGCGCCCGTTGCAGCCTCCGGATAAATCCAGGCAGCCAGCGTGAACGAATCGTAGAAACCGAAATTCGCGATGTTCCCAACCTCTATGTAGCGCTTGCCGTCGAAAGCCGCCGCATGCCGCACGCCCCCATCGCCGTACCCTTCACCTTCTTTCCATGCCGGCATGATTACTGACGCCGCCGATTCCGTGACGACCGGCCCGTTCTCCATCAGGTACATGTACTTTTCGGATTTCGGCGGATCCAAATGGATTTCGCCAACCAGATCGGCAGCGAGCGGGAGATGTATAGCCAGCGCACGATCGGTGGCCCAGTCGAGTTCAGCTGTTCGGGCCTGTGATTTTTCCCATTGCCGCTGCTTGGCAGCAATTTTCGACTCCATGTCGGCCAGGCGGCGCTCGGCAGAACGCAACTTGTGGTCCAGGGCGTTCAATTGTGCCTGCTGTTCGTCAGTCGGAGCCGGAATGATTGGAGGCGAGTTGCCGTACTTGAATGCCTTGCCGCGCTCGGGAACATTATTGAAGTAGGCGAAAACCTGATAAAACTCCTTCTGTGTGAATGGATCGTATTTGTGGTTGTGGCAGCGCGCGCAGCCTAGAGTTAATCCGAGCCAGACGGCGGACGTCGTCTCGACCCGATCGACGACATATTCGACGGCGTATTCCTCGGCGATAATTCCACCTTCGCCGTTGCCACGATGGTTTCGGTTGAACCCAGTCGCCAGGTTTTGCTCGAAGCCCGCACGGGGCAACATGTCTCCGGCGAGTTGTTCCACAGTAAAACGGTCAAACGGTAAATTGTGGTTGAACGCGTTGATGACCCAATCGCGCCATCGCCACATCGATCGTTCGCCGTCCGTTTGATAGCCGTTGGTATCCGCATAACGGGCGTTGTCGAGCCAGCGCACGGTCATACGCTCGCCATAGCGCGGCGAGGCCAGCAAGCGGTCTACGAGTTTTTCGTAGGCGGCGGTCGAGGAGTCGTTGAGGAAGTCTTCAATTTGCTCGGGCGCCGGCGGCAGACCGGTCAGATCGAGCGCAAGGCGCCGGATCAAGGTTCGGCGATCGGCTTCGGGTGACGGCTTCAGCCGTTCACGATCCAGGCGCGCCATGACGAAGGAATCGATAGGGTTCTTGGGCCACCGCGGATCGCTGACCTCGGGAAGCTCCGGACGGCGGGGAGGAATAAACGACCAGTGTTTTTGCCAGACCGCGCCTTGCTCGATCCAGCGAGTGAGCAGGCCGATTTCCCGGTCGCTGAGCTTGGTCGTCCCCGCCCAGGCCGGCGGCATTCGCGTTCCCTCTGCCGCCGTAATCCTCCGGATCACCTCGCTTTTCGAGGGGTCGCCGGGAACGATGGCGAAATGCCCACCGAGCTCGGCTTTCGCACCGGCTTCAGTATCGAGGCGCAGCTTGCTTTTCCGGTTGGCCTGATCGGGACCGTGACAGGTGTAGCACCGGTCCGAGAAGATGGGCCTGATATCGCGATTGAACTCGACAGTTGCGGGCAGCACAGCCGCCCAAGCGGTTGAACCGAAGAGCACAACACAAACTGCAGTAGCGCGAGTCAATTTCCCTCCAACAGATGTTACCAGATCCGGAAAGAGTTCCTAACCCGGCGTAGCCGGAACCAAAAAGGGTACACAAGTCCGATTCTTTTCGAATGGCCACCAAATCCGCATGGATAAAGGGCCAAACGGCACTATCGAAAAATTTCCTGCCAGAAAAAACAACGATTTCATGATAAAGGTACTAACGCCTCTGCCGGCCGTCAAGGCCCGATCGCAAAAGTGGCGGCGCTGAACACGGAACGCTCGGTGCGTGTATGAATTGAAACCGGGTTAGTTTGAATAGACAGCCCAAGAGTCTACGAGCGTCACGATTGCCGCGAGCGACAGCAGCACAGCGAGAGTGATTCATAGCAACGTTCCAACAACCGCCGGCTTCATGTCAAATATTGCTCTAATCCATTGTAGGCTCTTGAGATTCGCGTGCAATCCGAGGAAAGCTGCGACCCTGCTGTTGTGATTGTGTATATACTGTACGCCAACCGGGCGCCAAAACCGAGGTTTTGGCTGACCCAGTGGAGGGCCGAATGAAACCCAGCGCTGCCAGTTTTCTGATGTTTCTTTTCTTGTGCTTCGCGGCATCGACTCCCTTGAAGACGCAAACGCCAGCGCCCGTGCACCCGCTCGACGCGCTCAAAACGCAAGAGTACTGGACGGTGTATTCGGCGCCTCCATTCCAAGCGTATTATATACGCCCGGATTCATGCCACAAAAAAGAGGCCGACCCGATTCCTCACGTTCACGTCGCGCACCCGACAGCGAGAAAGCGAGTAGAGAGCGCGAAATACAGTCCAACGTGATACCATGCCGGTAGACGGCCCACACGCATCTCACGGAGAGGTGGCTGAGTGGTCGAAAGCAGCGGTTTGCTAAACCGCTCCAGCCGTCCCGGCAAGTCCAACATAATTCAAGAAATCCTCTTGCCAGCCATGGACTTACAGCCGTTTTGATCTCACCTGATTTCTTTGTATTTCACGGGTTTTGACGGGTCTATAGTGGCACTTTGGTGACACAGACCCATTCCTCGACTGCGTCACGGACGACTGTCACTATCGCTTGCCAGATGCACCTGAATTTTGAATAACATGGATTGGGCGCCGTATTTTTTCGCGTTTTCCCGCCGCGTGCGGCCAGTTCCAATCCCCAGCGTCCTCTAGAGATCACTGTCCCGTCCAACTAGGTCAACGCGGTGAGTGTCCCCTGTGGATACCGAGAAACACAGTCCGGATTGAAAATGCAGGTTTTCGCTCCGTTCGTGAGATCATCATCGTTCCACGATGAGTCCATTTTTCATCGCTCTTCTGACTCTGGTCACCACCACGTTTAGGACCCGTTCCGCCCAGCAGGCTGAGATCGTTGCTCTCCGCCATCAGATCGCCGTCCTTCAACAGAGCGCGCCACGTCGTCTACGCCTTCGGCAATCTGACCGACTGCTGCTGTGGATTTGGTTGTCCCGTTTCTGGCCGGATTGGCGGCACTGGCTGCACATCGTGAAGCCGGACACTGTCGTCCGCTGGCATCGGAGGGCGTTTGCAGGGCTATTGGACCTGGAACTCGCGCCGCCGTCGGGGAAGACCAAGCCTCTCGCTGCTGCGATTCGCGATTTGATTCAACAAATGTGCCAGGCCAACTTCTTGTGGGGAGCGCCTCGCATTCACGGTGAACTACTCAAGCTGGGAATTGAGGTCGCCCCGTCGACGGTGTGCGAGTCTCTCTGCGCCAACGCCGGAATCCGCCTTCTCAGACCTGGCGGACCTTCCTGACAAATCACATAAAATAAAGCAAACGGCCTCGATGGATTTCTTCACTGTGCCGACTGCGACCTTCCGGGCGCTGTTTGTCTTCATCGTCTTGTCGCATGACCGCCGCCGTGTGATGCACTTCAACGTGACGGATCATCCGAGCGCAGAGTGGACGGCAGCAGCAGATTCGAGAAGCGTTTCCATGGGAAGCGCCAAAGTATCTGATCCGGGATAGAGATGCGATTTTCGGAGGAGAATTCGTTGCCCTCACGAAGAGCATGGGGATCGAAGAAGTGGTCACGGCGCCGCGATGCCTTGGCAGAATCCATATGTGGAACGACTGATCGGATCGATTCGCCGCGAGTGCCTGGATCACGTCATTGTGTGGAACGAGAAGTTGCTGCGGCGGACTCTGCGAAGCTATTTTCATTACGAGAAATCGCGCACGCATTTAGCCTTGGCGAAAGACACCCCCCGGTGTCGAGAGGCGTAGACCGACCGGAGAACGGTCGTATCGTTGCCATTGCTCAGGTGGGCGGCTTGCACCATCGATACGAACGGCGCGCTGCTTAGCCGGTCTTTTGCGACACCATATTTGGCACGGCCCTCGCCTCGACTCCGCCTGGTGCTGACTTTTCCAGCCAAAAGCAAAACTCTCTCATCCATGCGGCGGGCGCTCCGGGCCAATGAACCCGTCCGGCCGAGTTTCATCTTCGATTCCTGTTAGTCCGTGAGGCAGAGTCGGTTAACACGCCGGCCTCGGCGAGCATCAATTGGTTGAACGGGGGTGCGGGTGTCCGGCCGGAGTTTTCGGTAATGACAGCCACGCCGCCCGCGTGGGTCCGAACACGTTCGGTTCCCCCGTTAGCGATAGAGATGAAAGAGCTCTCACACGATGAAGGGAAATGAAAGACTTTTGCGAAAAAACGCAGCGAGCGATTTCAGCGTAATTGATTGACAACAAGTGGTTGTTTGTTGGAACGCCTCAAGAACCAGGTGCCCGGTCACTTCGTGGGTAGAGTCTGTCGCTAAGCTCGAGATCGGCTAATCGATAGTCGATCGACACCTAACTCTATAACGAACGCAGGAAATTGAGAATGTCCTGCTTCTGTGAAGCCGAGAGGTCATTAAAGTTGGCAATTACTTTGTCCGCCTCAGAGTTGCACGCATTCGGGGAATCACCCGATTGGCGCCCGAGGCGGTCATCTTCGTGACAGTCTCGATTCCCACTCGCATGAGCCTGGATTGCTGCCATTAGGTCCGAAGTCCGGCCATCGTGGAGGAAGAAAATTCTCTGCCCAAGCCCCCACAAAGGAGCCGTGCGAAACTCATCT
>QHXW01000240.1 GCA_003223115.1 Acidobacteriota bacterium | reverse complement strand
GCGGGAAAACCTCGCTCCGCCCCAAGGGTGAACATCCGCTACACTACGGGGCGCTTGGGAATCGCTTCCCGGAACCAGAGTGATGTTGGTGTATATGGCCCATTCATTAAACTCCCGAAGAATCTCGGAGTTCGTCGCCGAAGCCGGCAGCTTGTCGGTCAGACGCGTAAACACGTTAGCCGAGCGTCAGGCCTCCGGCGCCATTCACCCGCCAGGGCATGGCGGAGGTCGCAAAGAGTGGTCAGCAGCACCATGGCACCTGCGCAGGCGCGCACGTGTACTCTCGTGGCGGGCTCGTGCGACGCAGAGAAAATATAGGCCACCTCGTCTCACGTGGCCAGTCTGGCGACATCGCCGAAAAATCCGCGAACCAACACTTGCCGCGAGCCCAGATCCGGATTTTCGACAATCTTCAGATTAGATTGTGTTCCACGATCATGTCCCGGGCACCGTTCATGTCCACATCGGAGTGGAACTCTACCACCACGATATGGCGCGAACCCAAAGAATTCGAACCAGCCGCCAGCATCGAGCTGATCTTGTCACGATCTTCCAGGCGCCCCACCCACCTAACGGGTAAACCGTCGAACGATGGGTCATCCGATGCGGCAACCATAACAGCAGATTTCGGCAGCCAACGCATGCCTCGGGCAAGCAGAGCCTGCAAGCTCTCCGGCCGTATTTGGCCCTCAAATTGGACCAGGTAATGCGAGCGGCCTGCGCCCGGCGTTTGAGCGGATGTCCCAGTTACCCGCGGATGTCCGGCAGGGGCTCGAGATCCCTTGTTTTCAGATGGATGGTTTGTCCCGCAAAAGTGCAGATTCCGACTAGAAGTAAGGTCAGACACCGAAGGAGCGCCATAGCTGACCATCGGTCGAAATGAGAATTTCTTTAACTTGCAGGCACTCGCTTTTCAAAACCACATGCAAATCAGCAGCCTCGTGCTGGCCCTCGTGTGCTCGATTCAGGTCCTGGCAAACACGCCACCGCGAGCGACCTATACCATTCAGACCGTGGCCGGCAGCAATGTTGTGAGTGACGGGGGACCGGCCAGCGCGGCGGCTCGCAGCGATGCCGAAGGTGTGGCGTTCGACACTGGAGGCAACCTGTTCGTCGCCGATGCCAATGACCACCGTGGCAAAATCGTCCCGGATGGCACGATCTCGACCGTCGCTGGCGACGGGATGCCTAGATTTAGGGGCGACGGGGGACTGGCATCGGCCGCGCGGCTGAACCCACCGTATGGAATCGCGGTGGATGGCGCGGGCAACTTATATAACGCGGATCTTGGGAACAATCGCATACGGAAAGTTACGTCCGGCGGGATCATCAGCACGGTCGCGGGCACCGACAGGTTTCTAGCGCCTCGAAATGTCGTGCTCGATGCCGCGGGCAGCCTGTACGTATCCGAATTCAGCGGCTAGCGTATTCGCAAGGTCGCTCCGGATGGTCATCACTACGCTGGCAGGCGACGGGCATGTTGGGTTCCGGGGCGAAGGAGGGCCCGCGTTCCAGGCCGAACTCTCGTTCCCCGCGGGCATCACACTCGATGCGGCGGGAAATCTCTACTTTGCGGATAGCAGCAACCACCGCGTGCGGCGCATCTCGGCGGGTGTCATCACTATAGTTCTGGGTACGGAATCCCAGGCGCCGATCTTCCGACCCAACTCGATACACCCACGGGCGTGGCGCTCGACGCCGCGGGCAACCTTTACGTGGCGGACTCAGGCAATCAGCGCACCCAGGTACTCAGCACGTCGGGCACTGTCGCCACTTTGGCGGCAAACGGCCGTGATATCGCTCTCGATCCGACCGGAAACCTCTACCTGACCGCCGGAGCGCAGATTCTCGAGGTCGCGCCCGCGGGTGCGGTGAGCCCGCGAACCGGTGATGGCTCGTACCTGTTTCGTGGGAACGGCGGGCAGGCGACGTCAGCGCGGCTGAACGCACCTGTCGCGGTTGCCGTGAGCACCGATGACGCACTTTACATTGCGGATCAGGGCAACCTTCGTGTGCGCGTAAGGTCGACGCTGAAGGCACGATTTCCACACTAATGGGGGGATGGACGGCTGGAAATGCCAGCGGACAGTTGAACTCGCCGGCGGACGTGGCGCTGGATTCATTCGGCACGCTCTATCTATCAGACCGTAACAACGACCGCGTGTTGACGCTGGCCGCAGACGGAACCGCCACGGTTGTCGTGGGAACGGGAGTCCCCGGCTTTAACGGCGACGGCTTGCCGGGAATGTCCACTCAACTTCAATCGCCTGGGCCGTTGTTTGTTGCGCCGAGCGGCACGCTCTACTTTGACGACAACGGAAATGAGCAAGTGGTCCGCAAGGTGAGCCAAGGCGGAGTGGTAAGCACCGTGACACTTGTGGCAGCGAGCGGCGTCACTGCCGATGCGAGCGGCAACCTGTTCATTTCAGATCCCGTGAATCATCAGGTAGTGCGCATGGGACTGCAGGGTTTTGGGATTGTGATTGCGGGCACGGCAAGGCGGGATTTTCGGGGATGAAGCCTCCGCGCCGGCGGCCCAGCTCAACTCGCCCGCGGGTCTCGCGTTCGACGCCCGGGGCAACCTGTTCATCGCGGACAGCGGGTATCATCGCGTGCGCATGATCAGCATCGACGGCATGATGCATACGGTGGCAGGCACTGGGACGGCCGATTTCGCCGGAGATGGTGGACCGGCACTCGATGCGGCGCTGAATACGCCAGCGGGATTGGCATCGGACGCAACGGAAACATCTGGATTGCTGACGCCGGCAACAATCGCATTCGAAAACTCTCCGCGGTAACCATTGCGGATCCACAAACCGATCCTCCAGTACTGGCCCTCATCAATGCCACAAGCATGGTGACCGGACCGGTAGCGCCCGGGGAAATCGTGTCGATTTTCGGCGTGGGAATAGACCGGTCGACGCGAAGGGCGCGGTTCTGAGCGCCTCGGGGATTCTGGCAACGGAAGTGGCCGGCACGCAGGTTTTTTTTTGACCGACGCGCCGCACCGCTCTTCTATGTGTGCAAGGCCAGGGTTCCGGTTGCCGCCGCTAGTCCCAGCCTCTTCACGGTGCTCGCGGGAACGGGGTAAGTGATGGCACTCAACGCAGACGCCACTCTAAATTCCGGCGTCAGTCCGGCAGCCCGGGGCTCGGTAGTGACCATATATGCGACCGGATATGCGACCGGCGAAGGGCAGACCGAGGCCTCAGGTATTGATGGCAAGCCGGCCGCTGTGCCATTTCCCAAGCCGGTATTGCCGGTGGTCTTGTACGTGGGCGGGTACGCAGCGGAGATCTTGTTCGCCGGTGAGGCGCCCGGATATGCCGGTCTACTGCAAATTAACGCACGTCTGCCCGGCGGCTTCGCTCCCGTCGGTGACGTGCCGGTTGTGTTAGTGAGCGGGACAGCTTCCAGCCGGCTGGGCTTTACAATCGCGGTTCGTTAGAAACATTTTCTTAATCGCGATAACATCGCGATAACATAGTCGGCAGAGGCAGGCGTGCGTCTGCCCAATCTGATCAACATGCAACCAGTAGCCTTGACTATCGCGGGTTCCGATCCGTCAGGCGGCGCCGGAATTCAAGCCGACCTCAAAACTTTTCATCAAATGGGCGTATATGGCGAAGCCGTGATCACACTGCTCACGGTGCAAAACACCGTTAAGGTGGAGCAGGTGGAGTTCGTACGCCCGGTATTGATCCTGCATCAGCTCCGTGCGGTTCTGGATGACATACCGCCCGATGCCGCCAAGACGGGCGCTCTGGGCAACCGGGCTATTGTCGAGGCCGTGGCAGAAGCCGCTGCCGATTTCAAGTTCCCTCTGGTTGTGGATCCGGTGATGGTCAGCAAGCACGGTGTCCGGTTAATAGCCAAAGATGCGTATGAAGCCATCCGCACCAAGCTGATCCCGCGGGCATACCTGGTGACGCCGAATCTCGCGGAAGCATCCGAGCTTGCCGGCTTCGAAGTCCGTGATGTGGAGGGAATGCGAAAAGCCGCCCGCGCGATTTCGGAACTGGGAGCCGAAGCTGTACTGGTCAAAGGCGGGCACCTGGCAGGCGGGGAGGCGGATGAAATAGCGATTGACGTCTTATGCACCGCCGGCGGCAATGTGCGGGAATTCACCGCTCCACGGATTCGAACTCAGCAGACGCACGGGACGGGCTGCACCTACTCCGCGGCGATCACAGCGAACCTTGCCTGCGGACTGGCCCTCGAGGATGCGGTCAGACGCGCCAAAGCCTTCATTACCGAGGCCGTCCGCACAGCGCCGGGCCTAGGACGCGGCGTGGGACCTGTGAATCACCACGCGATGGCGCAGTCAGCTTCCGGAGCCGGCGGTGTATGAAGTTCTCCGAGCTGCTAATCGGAGCTATCGGGAAATCGGAGATTCCACTGCGCTTTGAACCTGGAGCCGAAGAGGCGGTGGCGGCGCCGGTCGTCGAATTACTCAGGACCTGGATCCTTTCGCACGAGCCGGATCGAGCACGCTCCGAGTTCGACGACGGTCAGAGGGCACTCGTCAAAGCACTAGTCGAGGAACTGGAAGACCGCCGCGATATTCAGGGGGCTTGAAATGACCAAAGTTCGTTTACGCTTTCATCTCGAGCGGCCGCTGGATGAACAGACGATGCCTCAAATTGCGGACGCGCACTCGATTTATGGCATCATGCGCGTTCAGGTGGCCAGCGCAGATGAGATCGATGTCGATTACGACGCTTCGCGGCTGAGAACGGAGGATGTGCGAGCGGTGCTTAAGCGCAGAGGACTGCCGGTGATTCTAGAACAGTGAGATGTGGGGAACGGTGAGGGAATGAACTCAGGCACAAAAAAACCGGCGGCGCTGCACGTTGCTTCCGAAAAGCATCTTGTGCGAGCCCGCCGGTTCGCGCCACTTCAACTGCGTTCTACAAAAGCAAGAAGCATGCCAACCATTAATCTATTGAAAACAAAAGATACACAGATCCACGCGATAGAAGTTGAAGCAAGATTTTACCGGTTGAAATTACCCATCGGGAAGATAATTCACAGTAATGTATGAAAACGGACGCGGCTAATCACTGGCGATTTGGCGCTCCCGCTTCTCCCAGCCCGGCTTGAACAGCGGAAGATAGTTCTCCTGCCTGTAAGGATGATTGCGGATCTCCTCTATATTCAAGTCGATGCCTAAGCCCGGCCGCTCGGGAACCTCGATATAACCTTCCACCACCTCAACGGGGCTGGTGACAAGCTTTTTCTCCCAAGGCTCGTTAAACTCGTCAAAAATCTCGTGAATAAAGAAGTTCGGGATCGACGCATTGAGCTGAACGCAGGCTGACGAACAGACGGGACCTTGTGCGCTATGAGGGGCCACCATAGCGAAATGCGCGTCGGCCATACCGGCCACGATGCGAGCCGTCAGCAAACCTCCCAGGTTCAGCGGCTCCGGCTGGATGATATTCACGACTTCATGTTTCAGCAGCTCGGCGAATTGCTGTTTGGTGGACAGGCTTTCGCCAGTTGCCACAGGCACAGGGCTGCGCCGGGCCACCTCGATCATGGCCGCGATATTGGTATGTGGCACTGGCTCTTCGAACCAGGCCGGCCGGAACTGGTGGATGGCTTCTGAAAACTCGATGGCGGTGGGGACATTGAACCTGCAGTGGGCTTCGATGAGCAGGTCGACCGATGGACCGACGGCATCGCGTACGGCACGGATGATGTCGAGCGACAGATCGAAATCGTAACGCGAGAGCATGCGCCAGCTCGCGCCGAAGGGGTCGAACTTGAGAGCGGTGTAACCACGGCGGGCGACGGCTTTGGCTTTCTCGGCGAAACTCTCGGGCGTACGCGGTCCGCGATACCAGCCGTTGGCATAGGCGCGCAGCTTTTCGTGGCAGCGGCCGCCCCACAAGTTATAGATGGGCTGATTGGTGGCTTTCCCGATGATGTCCCAACAGGCGATCTCGATGGCCGCCACAGCGCACATGTGGATCTGGGCGCCTTCGGAATAGACATCGCGGATGAGCCGCTGCGACATCATCTCGATCTGAAACGGATCCATGCCGATGACCAGCGGTGTCAACTCGTGAATTGCGGCCTCAATCGTTTTCCCGAAATAATTCAGCGTGCCTTCGCCGACGCCGTGGATGCCCGCGTCAGTCGAAACTTTCGCGAACAGCCAGTTCTTCCAGGGATTGCCGGCAATGTAGGTATCGATAGCAGTAATGCGCATAAGAGGGAATTGTAGCGCGAGCCGGAGAGTCGAAAGTCAGTTGTTCCATAGGCGGGTACCAGGTTTTCGCCTGGAGAATTGGGCTGACTGACTCAGAGCTCGGGGGAGCGGCAGACGAAACCCCGGATAAAACGCGGGTGTACCATGCCTGCCCCACAACTTGCGAAAACCGCCGACCCTGGCAGGGTGCTTTTAGCTCGCTTGTTATACTGGCCTTACTGAATGCTTCGTGTCCGTTTTGCCCCCTCTCCAACTGGATTCCTCCACATCGGGAGCGCGCGCACGTTCATCTTCAACTGGCTGTATGCACGCCGTAACGGCGGCACCATGATCTTGCGCATCGATGACACCGATATCGAGCGCAACACGCAAGCGTCGCTCGATTCCATTGTCGAAGGATTGAACTGGCTGGATCTGGGCTGGGATGAACAATACCGGCAATCGGAGCGGCTGGCGCTCCACAAGCAGGTGGCCGAAGCGATCTTCCAAAAAGGCTGGGCGTACCACGATTTTACTCCGGCCGAGACCGAGGAGGGCGAGAAGCCGCGCTTAGGCGCCGCGTGGTTGTTCCATGCCGGTATGCGAGAGCTGTCGCATGAGGAGAGCGACCGTCGTGCCGCCGCGGGTGAGCCGTTTGTGCTCCGCTACCGCGTGCCACGCGACATTGTCGAGGATGTCCGGTTCACGGACGGCGTTTACGGGGAACAATCGAAATCGACGGCGGATATTGAGGATTTCGCCCTGCTGCGCAGCGATGGCACGCCGACTTATCATCTGGCTTCCTGCGCCGACGATGCCGACCTTCGCATCAGCCACATCATTCGCGGCCAGGATCATCTGACCAACACATTCAAGCACATTTTGATCTTCCGCGCAGCAGAGGTGGCGGCACCCGAGTTCGCGCATCTGCCGCTGCTGGTGGCGCCTGACGGAACAAAACTCTCGAAACGCCGTCACGGGCCGGTGGTGAGCGTGACTACTTACCGCGATGCAGGATTTCTGCCCGACGCATTCATCAATTTCCTGTGTTTGCTGGGCTGGTCGCCGAAAGACGACCGCGAGAAAATGTCGCGCCAGGATCTCATCGATGCGTTCTCGTTCGAAGGAATCAATAAATCGAACGCGGTTGTGAACTTTACTGAAACCGACCCGTTCGATCCCAAGGCCGTGTGGCTCAATTCGCAGTACATTCACGCCATGCCGCTCGAAGAACTGGCCCAGAAACTGTTGCCTGTGGTGTGCGCGTCTGGTTTCAGCGTGGACCCGAGTAAAATGCTAGCGATCGCGCCGCTGATCCAGGAGCGCATCAAATTATTGGGAGATGTGGTGACGGTGGCTGATTTCTTCCTGGTTGACGAGCTTCCCGGTTACGATACCGCCGAGCTCATCCCGCAAAAGGGGGATCTGGCGACGGCGCTCAAAGTATTAGAGCGGGCCCGCGAGATCTTGGCGAAGACTGAGTTCAACCACCAGTCACTTGAAGAAGCGTTGCGCGCCGAAGCTGGCAGGCTGGGGATCAAGGCTGGACAGATGTTTCAGCCGATTCGCGTCGCGGTATGCGGACGCAAGAATGCCCCGCCGCTGTTTGAGACCATGGCTGTGCTGGGGCGCGATACTTGCCTGAGGCGGATTGATCAGGCGATTCAGAAATTGCAATCATGAGTAAACTAAATCCCGGCAAGGATTCGACCAGGGGTCCTTCCAACTTCGTCCGCGAGATCATTATTGAAGACTCGAAAACCAATAAGTTCGGAGGACGCGTGCATACGCGCTTTCCACCGGAGCCGAATGGCTATCTGCACATCGGGCACGCCAAGTCGATCAACCTGAACTTTGGCCTGGCGGCGGAGTTCGGCGGCAAATGCAACTTGCGGTTCGACGACACGAATCCGTCGAAGGAAGAAACCGAATACGTCGACTCCATCATCCAAGACGTCCGCTGGCTGGGCGGCGATTGGGAAGACCGGCTGTTCTACGCGTCCGACTACTTTGGTCAACTGTACGAGTGGGCCGTCCAACTCATCAAAGCGGGTAAAGCCTATGTCTGCGATTTAACCGCGGAGCAGGTGCGCGAATACCGGGGCACATTGACCGAGCCGGGCCGCGAAAGCCCCTATCGGAATCGCCCCGTTGAGGAGAATCTGCAATTGTTCGAGCGTATGCGAGCGGGCGAGTTTCCGGACGGCGCCCGCACTTTGCGCGCGAAAGTCGACATGGCCTCACCCAACCTGAACATGCGCGATCCGGTGATGTACCGTATTTTGCATGCCGAGCACCATCGCACGGGCGGCAAGTGGTGCATTTATCCGATGTACGATTTTGCGCACGGCCAATCGGACTCGATCGAAGGCGTTACGCATTCCATCTGCACGCTTGAATTTGAAGATCACCGGCCGCTCTACGACTGGTATCTCGATCAACTAGGCATCTATCATCCACAACAGATCGAGTTTGACCGGCTCAACCTCACCTACACCTTGTTGAGCAAGAGAAAGCTGCTCACGCTGGTGCAGGAGGGGCGCGTGAGTGGTTGGGACGATCCGCGCATGCCGACCATAGCGGGCATCCGCCGGCGCGGCTACACTCCGGAGGCCATCCGGAATTTCTGTGACGCAATTGGCGTTTCGAAAACCACGGGGACCATCGAGCTTTCGCTGTTGGAGCACTACGTTCGCGAGGAGCTGAACAAACGTGTGCCGCGGGTGATGGCTGTGCTGCGCCCGCTGCGCGTGGTGATCGAGAACTGTCCGGAGAATCAGGTGGAGGAGATGGAGGCTGTCAATAATCCTGAAGACGCCGGCATGGGCACTCGCAAGGTACCGTTCTCCCGCGTGCTGTACATCGAGCAGGACGATTTTCGTGAAGATCCTCCAAAGCAGTATTTCCGGCTGTCGCCGGGGCGAGAAGTGCGGCTGCGTTATGGCTACTTCATTACCTGCACGGGCCTAGTGAAAGACAATGCCGGCAACGTTGTGGAGATCCGCTGCACGTACGATCCGGCAACTCATGGCGGCAACGCGCCGGACGGGCGCAAGGTGAAATCCACCATCCACTGGGTTTCCGCGGCCCATGCCATTGATACCGAAGTGCGTTTGTACGATAACCTGTTCCGGGTGGAGGACCCCAACCAGGTGCCTGAAGGCCAGAACTTCACGGTGAATCTCAATCCGAGCTCGCTCGAGGTCCTGAAGTGCGCGAAGGTCGAACCCGGTCTGCGCGGTGCGGCGCCGGGCAACCGTTATCAGTTCGAGCGGCTGGGATATTTCTGTGCCGATGCGGATTCAGCCGGCGGAAAACTGGTTTTCAACCGCACCGTAGCGCTTCGCGACACCTGGGCCAAGATCGAAAAGGCGCAGCAGGGAAAGCGATGATCATTCTGGGAATCGGCGGCATTCTCAACGACGCAGCGAGCGCGATTCTGCGCGACGGGCAACTGATCGCGGCGGTAGAGGAGTCGAAACTGGTGCGGCGCGGGCAAGTGCAGCCGGGCCGGCTCCCTGACCAATCCATCGCCATGTGTCTCGAGCTGGCGTGCGTGAGGGCTGAAGAAGTGGATTGTGTGGCGGTGGTCCGTCCCATTCCGGCAGCGCAGGAAAGCGGGCTCCATCTGAACCTGCGGGCGCGTTTTCCAAACAGCCGGATGGCGCTGATTGACCATCATCGCGCGCATGCGGCTTCGGCATTTTACCCGTCGCCTTTTGAAGAGGCGCAGGTGCTGGTGCTCGACCGGCGTGGTGATTTCCGTTGCGGTTCCCTATGGCGCGCCGCCGGAGGTCAGCTCCTGCAACTGGAAAAAGAGCTCTATCTGCCCGACTCTCTGGGCGAACTATACGGCCGCGTAAGCGAGCTTCTGGGATTTCATGCAGGCGCCGATGAGCACAAGGTGCAGTGGATGTCGGTGGACGGCGAGGACTCGTACCGCGACCTTTTTCTCGAAATTATGCGCCATGCGCCCGGTGAATGGCCGCGCCTTGACCGTTCGTATTTCGATTCGGAGAGCGCGACGCACGGCGGCTTCAGCGCCAAATTCTTCGAGCGGCTGAGCCTGTCTGAATCGCGAGCGCAGGGAGCGGCGATTTCAAACGCCGAGCGCGCCGCGATTGCCGCGGGGCTGCAGAATGCGATTGAAGCCACGGTGCTCGAAATGGCGGGAGCGGGAGTGAATCTCTGCTTCGCCGGGGGCCTGGCTATGAACGCTTTGCTGGTGGAAGCGCTCGAGTCGTCAGAGGAGCTTTCCGGTGTTTTCGTGCAACCCGCCGGCGGCAATGCTGGCACTGCGCTGGGCGCGGTGCTCGAAGCCTGGCACGGAGTGTGTCGGGAGCGGCAGCGCTTGCCACTGGGCAACCTGTGCCTCGGTCCGAGTTATAGTGCCGAGCAGGTGAAGCAAGTGCTGGAGAATTGCAAGCTGAGGTTCCGATACCTGCTGACAAACGAAGAGCTGATCGACACCGCCGTCGCGAGCTTGAGCGATCACAAAATCGTGGCCTGGATGCACGGGCGCATGGAGTTCGGGCCGCGCGCGCTGGGCAACCGCAGCATCCTGGCGTCGCCGCTTGATTCCTATGCCGCGGAGAACCTGAACACCTATATCAAGCACCGCGAGCTGTTCCGTAAGTTCGCAGCCTCTGTACCGGCTGAACTGGCGTCGGAGTATTTCGATGTGGGGCCGAATGCGCGCTTCCTGGCCACCGTCGGACACGTGCGCGAGCAATACCGCAAATGCTTTGAGGCGGCGATCCTCGCGGGCGACCTGGTACGCGTGCACGCAGTCTCCGAGAGCGATAATCCGCTCTATTGGAAGCTGCTGCATGCGGCGGGAAAAAAGACGGGCTTCCCGGTACTGTACAACACCTCATTCAACCTTTTCGGCGAACCGCTGGTGTGCACGCCGCGAGATGCCGTGAGGAGCTTTTATTCTTCGGGCATCGACGCGATCTTCATCGGGAACTTTTTACTGCAGAAGTGACGGCCCGGTGGCTCGTCGATAAGAGCTGCATCTTCAGGTGGCTCGCCAGGAAATCCGCGGTGGCGTGATAGGCCTCTACCCAGCGGTGATGAGTCAGGAAGTCATGGATCTCGTCTGGGAAAATTAATTGCTCAAACGGCACGCCATATTTGCGCAGGGATTCCACCAGCGTCACGGTTTCGCTGAAAGGCACATTGCGGTCATCGTCGCCGTGGATCAGTAACACCGGCGACTTCCATTTGTTCACCGACGCCATGGGTGACGATTCGAAAGCAATACGCGCGGCTTCCTGCTGCTTCTGCGGATCATAGGAAGGCGTGAAGTTGCGGATCACCACGTTCCAATCATGCACGCCGTGAAAATCGACACCCGCGGCGAACAGGTCTGAAGCGCGTGCCAAGCCGAGCGCCGTCAGATATCCTCCATAAGAGCCGCCCCACAACCCGATGTGCGACGCGTCGACATCCGTACGGCTTCGCAAATAAAGGCCGGCGCCTTCGACATCATTGAACTCGCTCGCACCCGTTGCGCCATAGTTGAGGGTCTCGCGAAAATCGAGCCCATAACCAATCCCGCTCCGATAGTTCACAGAAAGCACGACGAATCCCTGGCTGGCAAGATACTGGTTCATGGCGTAAGCGTTGCTATAGTAATACATGTAATGCCAGCCCAGCAGCATCTGGCGACGCGAGCCGCCATGGAAGAAGATGACGGCCGGATGACGTTTGCCTGCCTCCATATTGCGCGGCAGAAACAGTTGACCGTGGATGCGCATGCCGTCGGCCGCCGAAATCATCACTCGTTCCGGGACCACCAGGCTGTCGGCGGGAAAGTCCGTCGGCACCGAGTCCGGCGCGAGATCTTTGGGCGCGCCCGAACCGGCGGCAATAGCAGCGCGCGCGGGCCGATGCGCGTCGGAGCGGAAAAACGCGATGGACTCACGGTCGCTGGTGACTACGGGCGAAAATTCGATGCCTTCGCCTCGCGTCACCGGCTGCGTGCCGACTCGGTCTACCGCCGCTTTCCACAAATGGCGCCTGTCGACATCGTCCTGATTGGAAGAGAAGATCACTTCGCGGCCGTTGGGATTGAGCGCCACGTGTTCCACTTCAAATGCGCCGGGAGTTAACTCAAGCGCCTCGCCGCCTGAAACTGGAACGGAGTAAAGGTGCACCCAGCCAGTGCGTTCCCAGGGAAAAACCACGCGGCCGTTCGCCCACATCAACTGTCTGGACGCAACAACGGGATGAAACGCGCTACCAGACCCCTTTTCGGCGTGCCAGATCTCATGGCCGCGGCCGTCTGATGCGTCGGCGACGCGGATGGACCAGGGCGTGTCCGCTGTGCGTTTCGGGCCGAAGATGGACATTTCGCGCGAGGTAGGAATCCGGATCAAGGCGAGCTGGCGCGAGTCGGGAGACCAGATGCCGCCACTGTCGTTATCCACGCTGGCATCCAGGTATTGGAGGGTTTTTGCCGCCGCGTCGAATACACCAATGAGGCTGTGGTTGCCGCGATCGCTGGAGAATGAGACCTTCGCACCATCAGGCGACCAGCGAACGTCGTCGACGCTACCGCGCGAGTGCACAAGTTGTGCTGCTTTTTCGTGACCGTCGGAGGTGACCGACCAGATCTGGTCTTTGTAGACGAACGCAATCCGGTCGCCCTTGGGCGAAATTGCCGGCGAGTGGCCCTCGGCGAGTTTGCGGGGCGCACCACCTGTCACGGATACCATCCAAATGGCCTGCTCCACACCTGCGGGGTTACTCGTAGGATTCGGATCCTCGCGCCGCATTTCGAAATCACCGCCTCGCACGTAGATGAGGGAACGGCCGTCGGGCGTCCACTCGAGCTGTCCGATGTCCTGCCCGTCGTCCGCCGTGAACGACGTAATCTGGCGGCCCTTGTAATCGGGCGGTGAGGCCACCCAGATGTTGCGGGAGCCGCGGGCATCCATGCGCCAGGCGACACTTCCACCTGTGGGCGCGGCAACCAGGTCCTCTGGAAACGGGGCGGACATGACCTGCTCGAGCGTGAACGGTTTCTGCGCCGCAAGACTTCCGGCAAAAACCACAAATCCAGCGATTGCCAATCTGATGCACATGGAAACAATGTAGCGTAATTAGCGAGAGGCGAGAGCCGATCAAGCAAAAGGGACTGCCCCGGTTGGCCGGGCTCCAACAGGCTGCACGGCATCGTCAAGAGCCGCAACCCACGTTTCCGAGAACGAATCACCGCGCTGTTCGTATTCTTCTATGAGGATATTTGTGTGAGCCTAGAAAACTTCGCGGAAGAGATTCAGGTGTTGGGCCGGGATCTGGTGGATCGAGTGAAAGCTCTGATTCACGAAGGCAATGTGAATCGAATCATCATCAAAGATGAGAAGGGGAACACTTTCGTCGAGATTCCGGTCACGGTGGCGGCTGTTGGGGCGGTGCTAGCTCCGGTTCTGGCCGCGGTGGGCGCCATCTCCGCGCTGGTGGCGAAGTTCAAGATCGTGATTGAGCGCGCGCAGCCAAAGACCGCTGAGGAACAGGAGAAGTCCCAGTCACAGCACCCGTAGCGCCGGTCGATTGTTATTGCTCTCGGGACGCGCGTCTGTGATTCATAGCCACCCGAAAAAGGGCTCGAGCGCCCAACAAAACGATGGCAACGAGCGCAAGCAGTTGGAGCGAGTACATTTCTTAAGCCCTCATCATGCACAATTCCGCACACAGCGTCAACGGGTCTCTGTGATCTTAATCACGCATGGGGGCACCTTCACGCCTGTCAAAGAGCTGCCCGCGCTAACGCGCCCAGGGCTACTATTTCGGAAAGTTCGGGTCGGCTTTCACTTCGTTGATCTGAAGGACGTGCCGGTTCGAATGGCCCGAGATCAGAAGAATCCATTGGTACCCGTCCATTGTCCCGAAGGCAGGATGGTCGAAAAAGTGATCGCGCAACGCATCTTGGGTGTGATCCACGTAGGCGATGGTTTTGTCGCGGCTCTCTTTGAAGTGATCCACCAGTTCCTTCCGGCTTGACCAGCGGTGCGTGGGACGCAACTGCTCAGGCGCTTGCGCTTTGTGGCTGCGGTCCACCAGCATTTGCAGAATGGTTTCGTCCCGGCCCTTCACTTTCTCGCGCTTGTCTGGTTCGGCGGGCGACTGCATGATCTTTTGAGTCACCAGACTGAATATCAAGTCTTCGGATAGGGCGATGTGCTCGGCCACTTCGGCTGCCGACCACCGATCAGGCGCAGCCTTGAAATTCCATTGGTCGTCAGAGAGCCCTTCCACCGCATCCAGAAATAGTTTGCGTGTGGCGTGCAATTCGCTCATGGCACGCTCCCGCTCGCCTTGTGTTAAAGCTTGTGGTGACGCAGGAAGCGCGGCAATCAAAAACGCGAGGGCCGTCAGTGCTCGTCTCAAGATCTTCTCCTCCCCGTAAGTTTCTTAGGATAAGGATACAGCAAGTGGAGCGGAGCAAGACACTGGACCGCGATGCTGTGTGGCCGGTGCGAGCAAAATCTTGTCAACGGTGCTTTTCCAGGTATTTGCCGCTATCTTTGGACTGAGGTAGTTTGAGCAAGTAGGGACGTAAATCACGCAGCCGCGCGCCAAGCGACGTAGCTGCGAACGGCATCAGTTGTGCCAACGCTTGTCCGCGCTTCTCTACGACAATTACTTTACCTTTGGCCGTCTCGTCGACCGAGGCGGCGGTGTGCTCGTGCAACTCACGGATGCTGACTTTCCTTATAGGCTTCGCGATTGTGACACATGAGCGGCGCTTTTACCCGACCGATCCCTCGCCGCCATCCACGCGCACCGTGTTGCCGGTCATCCAGTACGTGTCCTCGTGGCACAGCAGCGCGATGCATTTGGCCACGTCCGCGGGCGTGGTGAGGCGGTGGTGCGGGTTTCTGGCCTTAGCGTACGCCATCAGTTTTTCGTGGCCCGGAATCTTGCGCAGCGCCGGCGTATCGGTCACTCCTGCCATGACGGCGTTGGCCGTGATGTTCAGTGGCGCAAGTTCCAGAGCCAGTTGGCGAATATGCGCTTCCAGAATAGCCTTGGCCGCGCAGACCGGTCCGTATTCCGGGATGGCTTTGCCGCCGCCCTCGCTGGTCATGGCATAAATGCGGCCGCCTGCGCGCATCAAGCCGTGGGTGACCAGCTCCTGGACCCAATAAACCAGACTGTGACCCATGACATCGGCAGTCATTTCCATCTGTTTCTTGGATGCCACATCGCCCGCGCCTATCAGGGGCTTGAGCGATCCGAACGCCAATGAATGCAGCAGTACGCGCACCGTTCCAGTCTCAGTTACGAAACGCGAACGAATCTGTGCGATCACCTCGCGGCGTTTTTCCTCATCGGCGGCATTGCCGTTGAAAAATAGCACCTGAGCTCCCAGCGTACGAATGCGCTCCTCGATTTCCTTGGCATGCGGCAGTGTTTCGCGCCGGTCCAAATGGACACCAAAAATGTTCATGCCTTTCGCGGCCAGCTCGAGCGCCGTGGCTTCGCCGAAACCGCTGCTCGCGCCCAGGATGACCGCCCATGGTTGTTCACTCATAAATTGATTGGTGTGACGGTGATCTCCCGCTCATCTCCTTCGCCGGCCTGAAGGTGGATTTCGATGCGCTCCCATGGCATCTGTTGTGGAAAACGCTCTCCCCACTCCACCAGCACCAGCGCATCTTTTTCGAACAGTTCCTCGAGGCCCAGATTTTCTACTTCGCGCGCGTGCTCCAGCCGGTACAGATCCACGTGGTAAACCTTCCGCCGGCTGCCGTATTCATGGATCAGGGTGAACGTCGGGCTCGAAACTTCTTCCGGCTCGGCCGAGCCCGCGCCTTTCACAATACCTTTGGCCAACGTGGTTTTTCCCGCGCCCATATTTCCTATCAGCAGCACGGCCGCACGCGGCGGAAACTCCCGCGCCAACTGCGCACCCAGAGCGATTGTCTCTTCCTCAGAGCCGGTCCGAAACGTGCGCACAGAGCTCCATCGCGCTCGGCAGGTAGCGCAGCAGGTCGGTTGCGATCAGGCATTTTTCTCCAAGCTCACGGGCGCCCAGCTCACCGGCCAACCCGTGCAGATAGACCGCTGCCGCAATGGCCTGCTCTGGCTCTTGAGGAAACTGGGCGAGAAATCCCGAGATGAGTCCGGTGAGGATGTCCCCTGTGCCGCCGGTAGCCATCGCGGGCGTCCCAGTCGGGTTGATCCACACGCGGCCGTCCGCGAAAGCTATCAGCGTGCGTTGCCCCTTCAGCACAACCGAAACCTGGCGCTGGCAAGCGAAGCTGCGCGCGGCTGCCACCCGGTCCTTCTGAACCTCGGAAGTCGGCTTTCCAGTGAGCCGCGACATCTCGCCCGGATGCGGAGTCAGTACACGGGGGCGCCCGCGGCCCGACCAATCGGCTTCCGCAAGAGCATTGAGTCCGTCGGCATCCACCACCATCGGTTGCTCGAAAGTCTCAAAGGCGCGGCGAACCAGAGCGGCGGTTTCCGGATGAGTCGTCAGGCCCGGACCAATGGTCAGCACCGTCATATTCTTGACAATTTTGGGCAGCGCACCTGTCTCGAATGCGCGCATGGAAAGGGAACCGGCTTCCGTTTCGGGCAGTGGCTCGGTCATCAGTTCCGGGGCATGAGAGGCGATGACTGGCAGCGCCCACTCGGTGGATGCTACGGTCACCAGGCCAGCACCTGCCCTGAGGGCCGCCATGCCTGACATCGCCGCGGCGCCCGTCTTCCCACGTGAGCCCGCGATCACCAGAACATGCCCGAAGCTTCCTTTGTGAGCGTTTCGTGGGCGGGGCGCGAAGAGTTGCCGGAACTGCGCCCGCTCAATAAACGAGAGAAAGATGCTGTTGTTGTTCTCGTACAGCTCGGGGGGGCTGCCGATCTGTCGAATGCGCAGCTCGCCCACCTGATCGCAGGCAGGCGGCAACACCTGCCCCACTTTAGGCGCCGTGAACGTAACCGTGTAATCGGCGCGCACCGATTCCCCCAGAAGTTCGCCAGTGTCGCTGCCCAACCCGGAAGGAATGTCCACGGCCACGATCTTTGCGCCGGGGAAACCTGTATTGATGCGCCGGATCACCTCGCGCATGGGGCCCGTCACGGGTCCGTTCAACCCGGTGCCGAGCAAAGCATCCAGGACAATCTTGATATCCGCGAACGCTGCCTGGGCGTCCCGCGTGATCGGGCAGCCGCTGGCCGCAAGCATGTGATAATTTTCGGCCGCTTCGCCTTTCATCTGAGCCGGATCGCCCACCAGCACGGCGGTCAAACTCTGCGGATGGTATTGCGTGAACAATTGTCGGGCAACCACCATTCCGTCGCCCCCGTTATTACCTTTTCCGCAGAACACCACGATGCGTTGTTGGGCGAGCGGTGCAAAACCGTCGGCCAGAAATTCAACTACCCGCGTCCCGGCGTTTTCCATCAGAACCGTTCCGGGAATCCCCATTTCAATGGTGCGCCGGTCCACTTCGCGCATCTGGGCAGCGGTGAGTACTTTCATGGCAGTCTACAGAGCCCTGGCCAAAACCAGCGTCATATCGTCCTGCAGCTCTGACGAACCCGTCCACTGCTCGACGGAATTCATGATGCGCGTGATGATTTCCTGAGAGTCGCGATGACGATAACGCTGCAGCAGCTCGATCAGGTGATCATCACCGAACGCTTCACCGTATTCGTTTTCCGGCTCCGCAATGCCATCGGTATAGGCCGCCAGAAGATCGCCCGGACGTAGTTGAACGCTTCTTTCCTCATAAACCGCCGCGGGAAATATCCCGACAACCGTGCCCGTCACCTCCAGACGCTCCACTCCGTCGCGCCGCAGAATCAGGGGCGGCAGATGTCCGGCATTGGTATAGGTCAGCACGCGACTTTCATCATCGTAAAGGCCGAAACAAAAGGTGGCGTACTTCTCAGGCGCGGTGGTTGCGTAAACCTGCCGGTTCAACTGCGCCACCAAGCCGGCTGTCGAAAGCGGCGCGTGCCCGTTTCCCGCGGCACGCGAAGCCACAGCAGCCTCGACGGCCACCCCTGAACTGAGCTGCGTGCGCATGATGGACTGGATCGCCGCCATCAGCAGCGCCGCCGAAATTCCCTTTCCAGCCACATCTCCGATGGCCACCGCCACAGTCGCGTCCGGCGCCCGCACGAAATCGTAGTAGTCACCTGAAACCATACGCGCGGGGTGGCAAATCCCGGCCAGCTCCAGCGTCTTCATGGCTGGGGCGCCCCGGGGAAAAAGCTGGCCCTGTACCTCGCGCGCGATCTCGATTTCGGATTTCAGGCGCTCCTGCTCTTTTTCCACCACAATCAAGCGCTCCAGATTTTCCGTCATGCGGTTGAAGGAATGACCCAACGCGGCAAGCTGGTGATCGCCGCTCACCTGGATGCGGTGTGAAAAATCGCCGGTCTTGATATGCTCCGTGCCTTCGTATAGGTTGTGCACGGCTTGCGTGATGGTGCGCGTCATCGAGACGCCGATGATCAGCGAAATCAGCTCGACGACAAAAAACGTGCCGGCCACAATGAGAAACAAAGTCAGCACGATCTGTGAGAACTCGACGCGGCCAAAGACAATGCCCAGCACCGCTGAGGGACGCGTCTGCACGACCAATGCCGCCTCCGCCTGCTTGTTCGGTGCCTCCCAATGAGGAATGAAGAGCCGGGCGAACCAGCTGATCGCGATATCGGCGCGATTCGCGGCGGGCGGAATCCGGTTCACATGACGGCTTGGGCCGCCCGCGGACAGATTCTTTGCCGTGGAACGCCGTGGCTGAACGTCAAGCGATACCAGTGATACCTCGCCGATGTCCGGCACCAACTGTGCGAGCAAATCGGAGGTCAGCGGCGCGATCAAGGTCACGTCGGTCGGGCCCTGGACAAAATGCGCCCAGCTATAGAAGCGCTCATCTTTTACAACCAGACCGCTTGCGTCCTTCCACACCGCCGGCGGAGTAAGTTCCGAATTCTCAGGATAGCGATAGACGCTTGCATCTTGAATAACCATCTCTACGCTGGGAAAGCGGCTGCGGATGTAGGGTTCCACTTCCCGAATGACAGTTGGACGCCTGGACGCCGGTGTGTCAGCCACCAGGTGCGCCACGCCGTTCAACGCATCTGTGCGCCTGTCCAGTTCAGAGTTCACCAGGTACACCGCTACCTGGCCCACAACGACATACGCGCCGAGCGCAAGCAAAATGAAAATCAACACCACCGGAACCACCGCGATCAACAGATAAGCGACGATCAGCCGGTTGCGCAGCCTCCAGATCATACGCCGGATGTTGCGCCGCACCAGCCGGAAGCCCCACACCACACCAGTTCCGTAAAGCGCCAACAGGACCAGGAGAGTCAGCCCGCTGGCTGGCGCGGCAAAGCGCAAGAGCGCACACCCGACGGCGAACACGCAGAACACGATTCCCAGCCGACCCAACTTTTGTTTGAGGATCCTCAGGCGCGACAACACGTTTCAGGATATCGTAACGGCGCGACAGGCATTTTGAATTGAATCGGCATTCCTGCTGGTCCAGTAGAATAGAATAGACTTCCAGGCTTGTGCTTTTGGGGCCTCCCGCTCGCTCACGGTGGCTCGCATGATGGCGCTGGAATACGCCTCCTGCAGGATTCCTGCCTGTGGTTTAATTCGTCCCCTCGGGATTCTGCGGATCGCGCGACTTGGCGATGGCCGGTGTTTCAGGTGTCTCGGGCGTGATGTGATATTCAATCAAGCCGTCGCGCAGGATTTTGAAAGCGGACTCCGGGTCGTCGGCGTACTGAAACAGTTCTACGTCCTCGGGCGAAATCATTCCGTGCCGAACCAGTGCGTCGAAATTGATGATCTCCTTCCAGAACTCGGACCCGTAGAGCACGATAAGAATTTTCTTGGCCAGTTTTTGGGTCTGCGCCAGCGTGAGGATTTCCATCAGCTCATCCAGCGTGCCGAAGCCTCCGGGAAACACCACCAGCGCCTTGGCCAGATACGCGAACCAGAACTTGCGCATGAAAAAGTAATGAAACTCGAAGCTCAGTTCCGGGCTGATGTACTCATTCGGCAGCTGCTCAAACGGAAGCCCTATGTTCAGTCCGATGGTTTTCCCATTCGCATCGCGCGCGCCGCGATTGGCAGCCTCCATGATTCCAGGACCGCCGCCGGTGCAGATCACGAAGCGGTACGTGTGATTTGCGAACTGGTTCGACCACTCGGTCATCAGGCGCGCCAGCGTGCGGGCGTCGCGATAGAACAGGCCCAGCGGCCCGTCTTCGTGAATTCGCGCTGACCCGAAACACACGATAGTGTCTCGAATCCGCTCGCGGCGAAAATGTCCGAGTGGCTCCAGATACTCCGATAGTATCCTCAGGATCCTCGCGTCGGGGCTGCTGAGGAAGGCTTCGTTCTTGTAAGCCACCGGACGGCGGCCGTTTATTATCGATTCGCTCATTTGCGTTCCAGTTGATCAATTTTCTTCTTCATCTCGCGGACGGTCTTGAGCAGCTCCGGCAGTTTGGGGAATGCGGTGATGGCCCGCAACCACTCGTTCGCCGCAAAAGCCGGCGATCCGGAGATGCGCGCTCCGGCCTCCACATCGCCGCCCACGCCGCTCTGCGCATAAACAATCGAATTGTCGTGAATTGTTAGGTGGCCAGATACGCCCACCTGGCCCGCCAGCAGTACATTGCGTTCGAGAATGGAGCTGCCCGCCAGACCCGTCTGCGCGCATATGATGTTGTCCTCGCCTATCACGCAGGCATGTCCTACTTGAACCAGGCTGTCGATTTTCGCGCCGCGTTTGACACGCGTCTCGCCCATTGTAGCGCGATCCACCGATGTTAGGCTCTGGATCTCCACATCGTCCTCCACCACCGTGACGCCCGATTGCACGATTTTGTAGTGTGTACCATCTGCCCGCTTAGCGAATCCGAATCCGTCTCCCCCCACCACGGCGCCATTCTGCAGGATGACGCGGTCTCCGATGCGGCAGAACTCGCGCACCACGGCATGCGAGTGGGCCAGGAAGTGGTTGCCGATTTGCGCGCCTTCGTAGATCACCGCGTGCGGGTAGAGCACCGCATGATCACCAATCCTGACGTTTTCCCCCACCACCGCGAACGGCCCAATGGATGCTCCCGCGCCGATGCGTGCCGATTCCGCGATCGAAGCCAGCGGATGAATTCCGGACCGTGGTCTCGGAGGCTGATAGAAACACTCCAGGGCTCGTGCGAAGTCCAGATACGGATTCTTCGACACCAGGCTCGCAATGGCGCAGTCCTGCGCGGGCTCGCTCACGAGAATGGCACTGGCGCGCGTGTTCTTGACTTTCGGCGCGTACTTCGGATTGGCGAGAAAGGTCAAATCGCCGGGCCCCGCCTGTTCCAGGCCCGCCACGCCGGTGATCTCGATTGCGCCATCACCCACCAGTGCGCACTCCAGGGCTGCCGCGAGATCGCGCAGTTTCATCGTCAAAGCTTCAGGTTACCTTAATGGTGAGCCGGCCAGAGCAAAAGGGCCGCGCGCGCCTACTGGAATCGATCGGTCTGGCGGACACGCGCCCGAGCCTGCTTTGTGCACCTCATATGAATACCCGATATGCAGCCTTGCAGGAAAACCAACAAATCTCGTGCCACAAGACCTTATAACTTGGGTTCCGTGCTTCGATGAACACTATGGGCGCGTTAAACTCAGAGTATGCGAGCTGTCGGACGCAGTCTGCTGCTAGTGGTGTGCGCCATGGCTTCGCTGTTTGGCGACGGCGAGCAGAAGCCGGCGCGTCAGCCCAATGACGTCGAGCGCGCTATCGAGGAATTCAAGATCGAGACTGCTAATCTGGGGCTGCGCGCCGATGGTCCGCGAAAAGTCGCAGCGTCCGTGAATCCGCTTCGCGACTGGCACGGGCGCCTCTACGAAAATTTCCGCAATGATTCGCTGGACGCGATTCCGCACGAGATCCGGCAGGGCGGAGGCAATAAGGCGCTGCTGCGCCGCAACCAGTTCGGATTCAACGTAGCCGGGCCTCTGATGATCCCGAAGCTGATGCATGGCAAGAGCGGGACGTATTTTTCGCTATCTTATGAAGGCGTCCGCGAGCACGTCTCGCGCACATACTTGCGGACCATTCCCACTTCTTCCGAGCGCACCGGTGATTGGTCTCACGTGGTCGATCAGGCCGGAAACCTGCTGACGATTTTTGATCCCGCAACCACGCGTCCCAACCCCGGCTATGACGCGTCCAAACCCGTTTCGCTCGACAATCTTCAGTTTCTGCGCGACGCGTTTCCCGGCAATATCATCCCAGCTGAGCGCCTGAACCAGGTGGCGCAAAACGCTTTGGCGCTCTATCCGCAGCCCAATGTCGCAGTTGGCCCGTTCTTCCGCAATAACTTCTTCCTCAACTCGCCCGAGGCCAACACTGCCAATGGAATGATCGCCAAACTCGATCACTCCATCGGTGAGCGGCAGCGGATTTCGACGGAACTGGCGTTTTCAGATGGCCTGCTGAACGCTGCCAATTGGTTTCCGAACATCGCAAATCCCGGGCCGTCGGACCACACCTTTGGCACGCGCCGCGGTTCGCTTGAGCACGTCCTGACCACGTCCTCACAGACGGTGAACACCGCCACATTCGAAGTCACTTCCGGAAGCTCGCGCACTGGCGCGGGGGACCAGCCGTTTCCCGAATATCAATTCGGTCCTTATCTGCCGATGGGACGCGCCTATCCAGTGTCGAAGAACGTGCGCAATACCTATGTTTGGACCGACGGCATTTCCGTGCGCCGCGGCAAACATTCGCTGAGGGTGGTCGGCGAGTACGTGCATTACGAGGTGAACACGTTTTGGCCTCAATATCCGGAAGGTTTTTTCCGTTTCTCACCAGGGCTGACCAGCCTCCCGGGAATTGTCGACACTGGTCACGCCTTTGCCAGCTTCCTGCTGGGCCTGCCTGAATACGCGGAACAGAGCTTTGTTCTTTCGCCCTCTTATTTCCGCCGCAGCTATGCCTCTCTGTCGATGAATGATCATTATGAGCTGCGCAAGGGGCTGGTTTTCAGTATCGGGCTCAATATTGCGCGTCACACGCCGCGCGTTGAGAAGTATGATCGCCAATCCACTGTTGATCTTCAGCGCATCAATCCGGTGAACGGGCGTGAAGGCGCGCTCGCGGCAGCCGGCCAGGATGGCGAAAGCCGTGGTTTCCGGCCCGCCGTGTTACGCCTGGAGCCGAGCGCCAGCGTGGCCTGGAACATCACCGGCGACTCCCGCACGGTGTTGCGTGCCGGTTATTCGCGCGGCTATTCAGCCATTCCGATGTACTCGGGCCAATGGGGCACGCAGGGTTTCAACGGGTACGAGACGTTCATTTCGCCGAATGTGCAGCTAGCGCCGGCCGTGCCGTTGGCTGAGACGCTGCCGCAGCCTGTCCATTCTCTACCCGATCTTCGGCCGGACGCCGCGAATGACACGATCGCGGACCTGGTCGATGCCTCGACGCGTGAGCCCCTCTATCAATCCGCCTCGCTGACGCTCGAGCGCGAGCTGCCCGGCTCGATGGTGGTTTCGGTGGGCGCGGCCTACTCCGGCGGAAGAAATCTTCTGCTCAGCGGCGATGCCGCGAATCCCAACGCCATTCCGCCCGCGGCCCTGCGCTTTCGTGACAAATTGAATGATGAGGACTTCAACCGGTCCCTGCGCCCTTATCCCCAGTACAAGGGGTTCGATCTCTACAGTTCGTATCCACTGGGACGCTATCAGCGCGACGCCGGGTTCGTTCGCGTCGAAAAGCGGGCTTCCATGGGCCTCTCTGTCAGCGCCTATTACGAATTCTCGAAGCAGATGGACGACTACTCGGGCCCCTACGGCATCCAGGATTTTTTTAATCGCGGCAACGACTGGTCGCTCACCGCTTACAATCAGCCCCAGCGGCTGCAATTGAGCTACAGCTACGAGTTGCCGGTGGGCGCCAACAAGCCCTTTCTTACGTTTTCGGATTGGCGGCATTATTTCTTGGATGGCTGGTCGGTGAGCGGCACGGCTTCGCTGGCGTCGGGAACCCCGGTCGCGCTGCGGCCGGAGTTTAACAATACCGGCGGGGTGATCACCGCGTTGAACGTGAATGTTGTGCCGGGCGTAAACCCCGAGCTGAGTAATCCCGGCCCCTCGCTTTGATTCAACCCGGCGGCATTCGATCAACCCGCCGATTTTACGATGGGTGATGCTTCGCGCACCCATCCGTCTCTTCGCAATCCCGGCAGCCAGGATTACGACCTCAGCCTCACCAAACGCTTCGCGCTGGGCGCCGAGCGTGCGGTTGAATTCAACGCCGTCGGTCTGAATTTCATCAATCACGCCAACTGGAATGATCCCGACCCGGTGATCGGACCGGCGAACGCTCCGAACGTCAATGCTGGAAGAATCATCGGCTCGCGCGGGGGCCGCATCATCCAGTTGGGTCTGAGGTTCAGTTTTTAGTGCCGCGGCTGTTTCACCTGCTGCTGTGCCTGGCTTCGCTCGTAGCTTCTCCACCTCATGCGCGGATCACACGCATTCGTATCCCGCTTTGGCTCGAAACGAATGGCGATTCGCGCGATGAACTGACGCCTAAGGATTTCAGCGCCACGCTCGACGGGGAGCCCGCGCGTGTGGTGGACGTCAAACGTCCGGAGGATGATCTGATCCTCTTGCTGGTTCTCGATCTTTCCTCGGGCGATCTGACGGTGCTCGATCCAGCCAGGCAGGCTCTGATCGCGGAGCTGCGCAAGCTACCGGCAAGAACTTATGTTGGATTGCTGCGCTCCCAGGATGGCTTGCAGGTGCTGGTCGATCCCACGGCTGATCGAGATAAAATTGTCGCCGCTATCGAGCAGCAATCGATGAGCGGTAAGGCCGGGCTGCTTACCACGGTGGATGTGATCGGGCGCGTTGCCGACTCTATGCTGAAGAAGTCTCCCGTGCGTGTGGCGATTCTGTACATTACCGACGGCGACGTGCGAAATTATCGGGAAGATTTCACAAATCCAGTCATCAATTCCAGCGATTTTAATGACATGAGCCGGCGTTTTCCGGAAACACTGGTCCAGGAAAAGATCGCCAAGCTCGAGGCCGGCCTCGCGGTGCAGCAAGCGCCGATTTTTATCGCCGAGCTCAATTCCCGCACCGATCGCCTGAGTGAGGCCTACCTCAATGGACTGAAGCAATTGGCGGACACCACAGCCGGGGCTGTCGTGTTCAGCCGCTCGAGCACCGAGATCGCAGACACCATCCAGAAGGGTTTTGCTACAGCCGCGTCCCACTACAGCCTGACGCTGGCACTGCCCGATCACGTTTCCGCGCGGCTGCAGATCCACATTACAGTTCCGGAAAGCAAGCGTATCCTGAGCTACCGCACGCGCCTCGCTCTGCATCCAAGGTGATACGATCTGCCTATGCCAAAATCTGCCACCGGCGCTCACGTTCGGCCGCTCTGGCTGATTTTTGGGCTCTTTATCGCGGTGGTGGTGCTGGGCTTCGCGGGCTTGGTGATTTTCCGGCAGGCGCGGGTGATTTCCGAACGGGAGCATCAGATCTCCGGCCTCGAGAAACGAAATCAGCAATTGGAGAACCAGCTCGATCAGGCGCCGCGGGCGTCGGCACAACAGCCTGTTTCCCGCGCGTCCCCTCCGCCGGCGCGCGCCGCGACGGGCCAGGGCAGCCATGCGACGGATCTCGAAAACCTGGTTGCCGGGGAACGTGAAATCCAGCGGTTCCGTGACAGCCTGTCTCAATTACACGGCGAGGTGACGCGCCTTCAGACACAGACCTCTGATCTCGAAGCTCAGAATGGAAAGCTGGCGGCCGAGAACCAACGGCTGGCCGGCGCAGGTGAAGATCTGAAACTTAGCTTGGCCGAAGCCAACCGGATCGTGGCATCCCTCCGGGTCGAGATGCAAGGAGGTCAGGAACGCATCTCGCAACTGGTGTCGGAAAACTCCAGACTTCTGCAGGACAACACGGCCGGCAAGCAATCAGGGGGCGAGTTGCGCCAAGTGACCACGGACCTAGAGGAGATTTTCCGGCGCCGCCAGATGTATTTGAACAACATTCTGAGGCGCTACAAAGAAATTACGGAACAATACCGCTCGTTATCGGGAGTGCTGGACAGCCGGCGCGATCGTGAAGCCGTGCCGGTCAATAGCGCGGAGATTTTACGCATTCAAAACGCCATCGCCATGGCTGATGAGGACTTGAAACAAATCAGCGCGCTAAACGCGCAAGCCCAGCGGTTGGAGAAAAAGCTTCCCGCCAAGTAGGACAGCGGCTTCCGCCTGTCTTCGTAGCGGATGTTCACCCTTGGAGACGGATTAGCTTGGCGGCGCAAGACATTGGGTTTTATCGGGGTTTGCGTTGCTCGGGGAGTTTTTTTCGCGTGACTACACTGGTGTCTGTGTGGGGTAAGGCTTCTGCTATGCGGACTTTCAAGGCGTCCAGCAGAGCGCGCAACGCGACCGATGGCGTGGGGATCCGCAGGCAACTCCCGCCGCCTTCCACCTGGATCTCGGTAGAGCAGAGCGTCTGCAACAGTTGCAGTCCCTCTTCCACCGTCACGTCCAGTGCCGCCCAGGCGCGGCTGAGTTCGCGGCGAACCAGATAAGCCAGCATCACTGCCAGCACATGTCCGCGGGTGTGATCCTCGGTACGCACATAGATGGGGCGAGCTTCCAAGTGCGGTCTTGCAGGTGCGGAAAGCCTGTTCGACCAGCGTCAGGTCTTTGTAGCGATCATGCACCACCTGAGTGGCGGCGGCGCTGACCGGCAGGTCGGTTTTGAGAACGTAACAGCCGTCCAGTCGTGCAGCCTCATCCAGGGCCTCTGGATTGACTGTTAGTTTCAAGGAGCGTTCTACTAACTCCATTTGCACCCAGGGCTCCAGCTTCAGTTTCACGATCTTGGCCCGTACCGCCTTCTGCGCCGTGGCTACCTTGGCCCGTGGGTGCTCGCGCGTTTCGACGCTGGCCTGTTTGTCGGCCCGCGAGGCCACTAATTCCTCGGCGCGGCGGGGATTGCGCCGCAGGATGTAGCGGACGCGGTCGTGCTCGACCTCGCATAGGGTGTCGTCAAACCAGGCCATTTGCAGAA
>QHXW01000237.1 GCA_003223115.1 Acidobacteriota bacterium | reverse complement strand
TCTATTATCAGCAACGCTTCTGCCTGTTATCGCTGGCTGAGTTCGCCGTGCTCCTACTGGAGATGGAGGAAGCTGCGCGGATCAAACTCCTGCCCAAGATGAAACAACTCCAGCGCGACATTTATCATCTATTGCAGAATGCCAGACCACCGTAGTGCGCTCCGCAGTTGCTTTGCTCACGACGTCAGGCTCTTGCCGAAGGCGCCAGCCTGAGGTCAGCCCAGGCATTCCCCTCGTCGGCCCGTCCCTTCCTTTCCTTGCGGAACTGGCCACGCCTCCCAATGATGCCCGTCCCTCGCATTGTATTCTTGATTGCAGTCTCCAGCTATGCGCTCCCACCCTCCACTCCCAAGGCCCGACGATCCGACATCACCGTCCGGCTCGCCGTGCAACCCCGTTCCCAGCCGAACTCACCCCGACGGCACCACCAGTGTCTGAATCGCAGAGTCCGACAAGAATTGCTTGACAGAATTCCCGATTCTCGATAGCCTAATCCAAACTACTCGGGTCTTAGTGGTAGGTCGTTCTTGCCGGTTGCAACAAATAGACATGCCATCCTCCCGTCGCCGACGATGGCACTGGAGCATTCTGCGAATGAATCTTATTCGCACCTGTGGTTGGAAAATAACGTAACGTAATCAACCTGGAGATAGAAGCGTATGGAGTCGTGTACAAACCGAGCTAACCGACGATCTGCGCACAGCGATTCGCAGCTTTGGGTTTTGCTAGTCCTGGCTTTATTGACCGTGGCGCTGGTTGTGCCTGTGGAGGCCCAAATGGCGACGGGAAACATAGTGGGATACGTAAAAGACTCAACCGGGGCCGCCATTCCAGACGTCACCGTCACGGGAAAAATGGTCGAGCAGCAAGCCACCCGAACCACTCGGACTAATGCCGAGGGATTCTACAATCTCTTGTCCCTGCCGCCGGGAAAGTATGAGCTTACGTTCGAGGTGAAAGGCTTTCAGAAACAAGCCCAGACCGGATTGGAGTTGAGTGTGGGTCAGAACCTGCGCGTGGATTCTGCCCTTCAGTTGGGCTCTGTCGAAACGCAAGTAACCGTCACATCGCAGGCGCCGCTCGTCGACACGAATACGGCAACCCTCTCCGGCCTCGTGGATGACCGCCGTATTGTCGATCTGCCGCTCAACGGCCGTAACGTCATCGGCCTGGCTCGCATCCTTCCCGGTGTCCTCGGCGTCAGTGCTCCTCAGCAAATGGATGATGCGCGGGGCGGACCCGAAATGGACGTAAACGGAGGTCGCCCGAACATGAACCTGTTCACGTTCAACGGCGGGTACTTCAACAATCCGTCGAGGAATACGGGCATCAATTACCCGCCGCCCGACGCCGTTCAGGAGATCCGCATACAGACTCACAACTTCGCAGCAGAATATGGTCGAAATCCCGGGTCCCAGGTCAACGTAGTCTCAAAGACAGGGACCAACGAATTTCACGGCGCACTCTGGGAGTTCGTGCGTAACGACGCATTCAATGCTCGAAATTTCTTTTCCGCCCGCGTCCCCGCGCTCAAGCAGAATCAGTTCGGCGGCGCGGCGGGCGCTCCCATTCTGACGGACAAGCTCTTTATATTCGGTTCTTATCAGGGGCTGCGCGACCACAGGGAAGCTGAGACCGTTCAGGCACTCGTGCCCACGGCTGCCCAGCGCGGCGGCGATTTTACGGACACGTCCATCACCGACCCGAAAGATCCGATCACCGGAAAGCCCTTCACCGATGCCGCGGGGAATCCCTGCGTTGCCGGCAATCGCGTCATTCCGAGTTGTATCAGCCCGGTGACGCAAAAACTTCTTGGCTTTGTACCCGAAAGCCCTACGGGTCTGGTGAGTTCGCTCGCCGCTAGTCCCCGGCGTGGGGATCTGTTCATGATTCGCTCCGACTGGAACCAGAGCGCCAGGCACAGGGTTTTCGGCAGCTTTTATTACGACCACAACTCGCGTTCGAATCCGTTCGCCGCCGGCGGCAACGTCCCGGGTTATATCGGCGAGACCTTCGTGCAAGACTCGCGTCATGTAGTGGTCAACGACGTCTTCAGCATTAAGCCGAACCTGCTCAATGAAGCCACGGTTTCATTCTTGACGACGCCTTCAGACCAGCACGAAACCAAGACCATCGATCCGCAGGCGCTCGGCATCAACATGCCCCAATACTTGCCGAGCGGCGCGATTTCGGTGAACGTGGGCGATAATTTTACCCTTGGCTCCGGCTTCACGACGCGCTTTTACAGCCATAACTGGCAGTTCCGTGACACCATGGACTGGATGCGTGGCCGGCATCATTTCAAGTTCGGCTATGAACTTCTACGCCTCCAGTTCCGTCAGGTCTTCATCGGGTCTCCGGGCTTTTCTTTCACGGGCTCGCGGTCCGGCGACCCGGTGGCGGATTTCATGCTCGGGGCCTTCGACAACCTCAGCCTCGATTTCGGAGTCAGAGATACCGACACGCTTACCAATGCGCACTCGGCGTTTTTCCAGGATGAATTCAAGGTGACGCCCCGCCTGACGGTCACCTTGGGCGTACGCTACGAACCCTTCTTCCCGTGGGTGGAGCAGCACGACCGGATCAATACCGTTTCGCCCGGCAAGCAATCCACCGTGGTGCCCGACGCGCCGATTGGAGTGCTCTTTCCGGGCGACCTGCCACGCGGTTTGGCGCATTCTGATTTGAACAACTTCGCTCCCCGCATCGGCTTCGCCTGGGATATCTTTGGCGACGGCAAAACAAGTGTGCGAGGCGGTTATGGCGTTTTCTACGAAAGCGTCAACGCAGACTCCTTAGCCCAGGAAAACCCCCCGTTTGCCGGCTTTGGTACGGCCTTCAGCGGCCGGATAGAGGATCCGTTCGGATCGGTCGGCCTGACGGCCCCGCCGGCGGTCACCACCGGCAAGTTCGGCTGCACCAAGATCACGACGTATCCGGGCTACAGCTGTCCTCAGTTCCCACTTCCGATAGGCGGCGTCTTCACTGAACCGGGCTTGCGAACTCCTTATGTCCAGTCGTTCAATCTCTCGATCCAACGCCAGGTCACTCCCAGCCTGATGGTCGAAGCCGCGTATGCAGGCAAGATAGGGATCAAAATCGAAGCTCTCCGCACATACAATCCGGCGCGGTTCGTCAACTCACCAGTGGACGGATCGCCGCCTTCGGACCAGAACATTAATGACCGCGTCATCTTCGAGCCCGGTATTTTAGGAACCCAAGGCTACTTGCTGGGGAATGATTTTCGTAGCTGGTACCACAGCTTCCAGGCGCAAGTAACCCAGCGCTTCAGTCACGGCCTGAGCATTGTGGGCTCCTATAGCTTGTCCAAGTCGATTGACAGCAGCTCCACCGATAACCTGGGTGCGACCGTCGCCAATCCGTTCAACCTTCGCGATGAGCGCGGGCGCTCCGATTGGGACCGTCGACATGCGTTCGTGGCCTCGTGGCTGTGGACGCCATCACTTCATTTCGATAGCCACGTCGCCACGACCCTGCTGGGTGGCTGGACTGTGACCGGAATCCATACCATTCAAAGCGGCGGGCCCTTGACCTTCCTCATGGGCGACGACGTCGCACTCGATGGAACCTTCGGTGACCAGCACGCGCAACTCAAACCGGGAGTGACCCGAAAGAACATCGTGCTCAATCATCCCAGCCGCGCTTCCATGGTCTCCCGCTTCTTCAACACCGATGCCTTTGTTCCGACCAATGACGTTCCACGCGGTATCTACGGCAATGCGGGCCGTGGCCTGATCAGTGGGCCGGCCTTCAACAGCAGCGACATGAGCGTGCTGAAAGATTTCCTGATTCGCGAGCCGATGCGCCTGCAGTTCCGCGCCGAAGCATTCAATATTTTCAATCAGGTCAATTTCACAAGTGTTCAGACGCGCGTCAACTCTGGCACCTTCGGCCGGATTCGCCGCGCCGGTGACTCGCGCGTGATCCAGTTGGGATTGAAGCTGCTCTGGTAGACGGTTGAGTGGATCGCGGGCGCGCTCCCATTCTTCGGCGTTGTGGTTCCACATGCCGGCCGCGCCCCACGCCCCGTTGGTGCCCAGAGGTTCGCGGATCACGGAGTTCGCCACTTGGTCCGCCACCGCCCGCCCGTCCTTCTTGTGCGCCAGCAGCCAGAAATACTCGTAGTCCTGGCTGCCGCGCCGCAACAACTTCAGGCGGATGCTGGCCACGGGCTCCTCGAGACCCATCGTCTCTCCCCGGTAAATCAGGAATCCCTCGCCGTTCTGCACATCGCCATTGTGTTCGACGTACGTCTCGGGATACATCCACGCACGCAACGAGTTGAAATCGAATTCCCAGATGGTCCAGGAACGCGCCTGATATTTCCAGGAAACCCATCCCAGCGCGCGGCAACCCAGCGGATCGCCGTCGGTCTTACCCATGCCGGTGTAGAACCAGTCTTCTACGCCCTTCTTGCGCAACTGTTGCACGCGCTCCGGAACATATCTGCGCACGCCGAGGATCGAGATATCCACGACGTCGGCCAGGCGGTCCATCGTGTCCATGGGGTAGGAGCCATCGATCCGATACTTGAGCCGCTTGGCGCCCGATTCCTTGAGCAGGCGGCCGTAATACAGCATTTTCTCGATGGACGCCTCGTCGTAGGATTCGTCGAGGCTCAGCAGAAAAACGATCGGCTTGGTGCGGTTCCAGGCCGGATGCTGGTCGAAATGCTCTTGGAAAGCATGGAACGCTTTCTTCCACACTTCACCGTATTCGTGGGTAACGCCGCCCTTGGGCACGTCCACGGGCCAGGGCCGGTAGAACTTCCACTCCTTGCCATACGGCCAGCCTACGTGACGTGAATTGTAATAATCGTTTGTTGGGTAAGCGTCGAACGGGAGAATGAGCAGCTCCGTCGGAACTCCGTAGCCCGGGCCTGAGTAACCGTATTGTTCCGTGAAGGCGCTCCCGTCAAGGTATTTGCCCAGCCGTGCATCATAGCTGGTCCAATCGAACTGAATATCGGATCCCTTAGCTGTGGTATCCGGCGCGTAGCCCAATACCCCGGTCGCCAGCCGGTGGCGGCGGATCATCTGGTAGTACTTTACTTCCAGCTCTGATGCGAGATTGTGGATCTCGGTATCGGTGTGGATGTTGCCGGCAAGGTGCGTTTCATCCGGTAGCGCGAAGTCCCAGACACTGAGGCTCAGGGACAGTTCCACCAGATCGCCCCCATCCGAGGACACCGTGATCGTCGATTCATAGGTTCCGGCGGGAGCCCTGCGATCCTTGGGAATGTAGACATCCACCCAAACAGCCTGGTTCCGCTGATTCGGACCGATGTTGTTCAACAGATCGGAAATAGCGAACGGGAGGATGTAGGATTTCGGGAACAGCTTGCCTGTCCAGCGCGTGCAGGGGATCAGAGCGTCGGGATACCAGCCGGTGCCGAGCGAATAATCCTGCGCGGATCTTCTGGCGACATTCACGTACCACTCTTTAAAAAGCTCAACGCTGTCTTTCGGCAAGCGTGCCGGGCCGTTCAAATCGCTGACTTTGACATCTACGCCCGTGAGCGTCGCATCCTTCGTGCGTTCGACGATCACCTGGAATGAAACGATCTCATTGCGGGCGGCTTTGAGCGAAATCCGTTTTCTCGCGCCGTCCCACAGCAAATTGGATTCCCAGTAGTTACCGCTCGGTGCATCAGGAAAGACAAGCGCATTCGCCTCGAACGCTTTGCCACTCGTAGGATCGATCCGGAAGGAATCGCCGACCGCCCAGACCCGCACACCGGCCTGCGCCCGCGTGCCCGCCGAAACCAGGAGCGCAACCAGCGCCAGCATTTTGAATTTATTTCGCATAAATTGTTCTGGTGGCACAAGCATGGCTGCCCGTGTGCCTGCGGCGGCAGTCGCGCTGATCGCCCATGATACATTCGGACTAATGAGGTCTCGCGGGGCGATGTGGTTCGCATTTGTCTTTTCGGTGTCCGCCCTCGCCTTACAGACTTCCGAGGCGCTCCGTTACTTCGAACAGGCGCGCCAATTGTTCGAACGGCGGCAGTTGGACGATGCACAATCGGCTGCCGCGAAAGCCCTGGCGGCCGATCCCCAAATGGGCAATGCCGAAATTCTGCTGGGCTTGATCGCTTCCGCACGATCGCAGTTCGGCGAAGCGGAAAAACATTTTGTGCGCGCGGTCGCACTTGAAGCCCGGAACTACCAGGCGCACGCTTATCTGGGATCCACGTACCTGCAGGAGAAACGCCTGACCGAGGCGGCCGCTGCCTTCCGGAAGGTCTTGGAACTCAGCCCGGGCAATGTGACGGCGAACTACAATCTGGGCTTGATTGCGCTGGCCGAAGACTTACCGTTCGATGCCCTGCATCGTTTCGAATTGGTCACGCGCGCGAGCAGCTCCGATGTGCCGGCGCTCATTGGAACGTTGGAAAGCCAGCTCCTGCTGCGCAAGACCGGGGATGCCCGGCAGACCACCCGGCAACTCGACACTCTGTTGGACGACCGCGACCCACGGCTGTTTCAGGTGGCGACGCTGCTGGCACAGCGTGGAGAGTCCGCCGCCGCCATCCCCCTGATGGAGCGGGCGCGCCGTGCGTTTCCGCAATCCTACGATGTCAGCTACAACCTGGCTCTCGCCTGCCTGCAAACCGCCCAATACGGTCGCGCCGCCGAAGTACTGCACACGCTTACCGGCCCACAAGGTAAGGCGGAAGCTTTCGATCTTCTGGGGACGGTCGAAGAGAAGCGCACCCATCGGGACAATGCCGAGCGCGCATTCGCGGAGGCGGCGCGCCGCGAACCGTCTAACGAGGATTACCGGTTCAACTACGGAAATTCCCTAGTGCAGCATGGAAAGCTGGATCTGGCTGTCGAGGCGTTACGCCCGGCTGTTATCGATCTGCCAAAGTCCTGGAAACTGCGGATCGGGCTGGGCACGGCCTGCTATCTGTTGGGTGATTACAAGACGGCTGCCGAGGAGTTGCTCGAGGCAGTCAGGCTTAAACAGGATTCCGCGACCGCCTATTTTCTATTGGGCGAGGCCTACGATTCCGCTGAACACTTCCAACCAGCGATTGAGACCGCATTCAAGATGTACCTGAAGACCGCTCCGCGCGACTCCTGGGCCTACTATCACTATGCCGTTATCCTCTATGGACAGGCGCAAGCGGCCGGAAGCAGTGATTACCAGGTAGCCGGGGCTAATCTAAACGAAGCGCTGCGCCTGAATTCAAGTTTCGCCGAGGCCTACTTGGAACTGGGCCTGATCGCACTGGCTCAGGACAAAGTAGCACAGGGGATTGCCGCTCTCGAGAAAGCAGTCAGCCTGGACCCGCGGCTTGCGGCCGCGCACTACCGGCTAGGCCTTGCGTACCAGCGGACGGGCAGCGCTGCGCGCGCCAAAGTGGAGATGGACCGGTTTCGCGCTCTGAAGGACGAGGCGCGTTACGGCGGACGCGTTCGCGAGTCGCTCGCCTCGATGGCCCGCTAAGGCCGTTTTTCGGGCGCCACCCTGAGAATCTGCACCAGGCTTTTCTCTTCACCCGGCATCTTTCGCTTGACGCGCCGAAACGTTTGCAGCAGGCGCTCGGCCTCCGCCGTTTCACCTTGCCTCCGGCGTAGCAAGCCAAGCGCATAAAGAGCTGTGGCGTTTTCGGGCTCGATCTTCAGTGCAGTCTCCCATTCCAGCGAGGCAGCGTCCGGCTTACCCGCCGCCAGATTGAGCTGTCCGAGCAAGGCGTGCGACCGCGCGTCATTGGGGTCGATTTCAAGGGCCTTGTGCAGAGCTCCGATAGCCAGCGCACGGGTCTCACCCGAGATCACGTCGGCTTTCCTGGACAGAGCGGTCGCGTAAAGGTAATGGGCGCGCGAATCGCGCGGATTCGCGGTGCGCGCCTTGTCAAACAGAGCCGCCGCTTGCGCGGCATCACCGGATTCCAGCCGCGAGATTCCCAGCGCCAGCAGCGGGAGGTTCCATTCCGGCTTGAGCCGGCTCGCTTCCTTGAAGCTGTTATCCGCCTGGCTGCCATCGCCCTTCAGCGCCCAGAGGAGTCCCTGCTCGAAGAGCAGCCCCGGGGATTCGGGTAAGCGCTGCAGGCCGCGCGCCACCACTTGCAAGGCGTAATCGTTATTTCCGTGGGCGTAAGCGAACTCGGCGAAGGCGATGTAGTTGTCTTCCGAATTGGGATCACTTTCCGTGGCTCGGGAATAGGCACGGTACGCCTGCTCCGGTTTACTCTGCCGGTCGTAAGTTTCGGCCAACATGCGCCAGACTTCGGCGGAATCGTTGTGCGTCGCGACGAGCTTTTCGAACGCCACGGCAGCGCGGCCGTACTCGCGGTATCGCAAAAAGAGCGCGCCCACTCGCAATACAAGGGCCGGATCCGGTTCATCAGAGCCCGTCACCTGTTCCATGACCTTTGCGGGGAAACTCACATCGCGGGTGGCGAGGTACGATTCGAGAACTGCCGGCAGGACTTCCCGATTCGAGGACGCGAGCGTGCCCGCCCTCTCAAACTCCATCTTCGCGCGCGTGAAGTCGTGACGTTCGTATGCCGCAAGGCCAAGATAAAGATGCGGAACGAGATCCGCCGGAAGTACTTTGGTGACCGCCAGGAATTCACGCTCCGATTCCACCTTGCGATCCAGGAACCAAAGGATCGTGCCCAGGTTCTTGCGGGCGGCCCAGAATTGGGGATTGAGGCGGAGGGCCTCGCGATAGAACTTTTCAGCCTCATTCAAATTCTGCAGTTTCGTGTAGGCGATCCCGATCTGCTGGCAGACATTCGCGTCGGATGGTTGAGCACGATGCAGATCCAGCAGGAGTTCGAGGGCATCCTGGGCTTTGCCCTGCTTCAGAAGCGCCTGCGCCCGGATGAAGGGAGTCTCCTGGCTGCTTAACGGGCCGCACAAAGAGCTCAGCAGCAGAAGGCCGCTGAAGAATCTAACTGCCGAGCGCACAAGTCTATTTGGATGCCGGCGCGAACGGGACATTGTTTTCTTTTGCGTAAAGGGCGATCGATCGCTCTAAGTCCTTCAGCCATGAATCCAGGCCGAGGCTGTCTTCCGGGGCGAGCATGTAGCTCAGATCAGCGCGGCGATCGGCGAAGTGATCCTTTACATCATCAAAGACGTGGACGAACTGGCGCCCGCCGACCGAACGCCCCTTCGGATAGCAGCTCCTTTCGAAGACAGTTCGCACATCCTCGAAAGTCTTCAGGCCATCTTTACGAAGCTGATCGACCGTGGTATATGCGGCCGAGAGTACGCTGGCTGCCTGACCGGCATGATTCTCGAGCGCCAGCGCCTGCCCCTGCTTGATCTGCTCTTCGGCTTGGGCGAGATCGAGGAACAGCCGCCAGTGGTGGCCCATGAAGCGCGCCAACGCCAGGAAGACTTCGAGGCTGTAGCGATTGCGATCGACCAGCCCCATTTGCGTCTGCAAGGCCTCGATCAACTGCTCATTTTCGGACGCATGCAGTCTGGCCTGGGAGAGCCAATCCTTATAGCGATCGGTCCAGAAGGGATCCGGGAACCAGTCGGGCAGATCATTAATGAAGGGGAGCGACAGAGTCATGTCAACGCGGTGGGTGCTGATTCCTTTGCCGAAATAACCGCCGTAGCGCGTCAGGATCACTTTCGACAGGGTCCGGTCCCAGGTGCGCTCCCACGCGCGGGCCTGCCTTTGCATCGCGCGAAACACATCCGTCATGCCGGTTGCGCCGGAACCGTAGTAGACGCGCATGAACTCGGCGACATGCTGATCGAGAGCCGGCGTGCCAGGGTTCCAACCGTATCGGGCAGCGGCGGACCAACCCAGCCAGAAGGTTTCATTGTGCAATCCGGAGTCGTCCCACGCAGCGCCATATGAGCCAATGGGGTTGCCCTGCCAGTGTTTTCCCGCACTGGCAATTTCGAAAGCCTGCTCGAGATGACCCTTCCGTCCGTCCAGCGAGAGATGATCCGGAAATAACAGCTCGGCACCCTGCATGGCCATGTAGGCGAGCTGGCGCATGCCCCGCTCCTTCTCCTGCGGCATGAAAGTGGCTTCACCGTCGATGATATCCGCCGGCAGCATCTTGACGTGCTCGGGCAGCA
>QHXW01000236.1 GCA_003223115.1 Acidobacteriota bacterium | reverse complement strand
ATACATGGGCTTCCACCATGCGTCGAACAGAACGGCGTGGAAGCCAAAGAAGAAAGCGCCCGCCGAGGCGGCCAGCACCCCAAGACCCAACTTGCGCGCGACCATCCATAGCAGCCAGATATTCAGCAGGTGCGCCAGGTGCAGGGGGATGAGATATTTCGGAAAATCCAGCCCGAAATTTCGATCCATCACGTGATAGTAGTAATGGCCAACCGGGCGGAAATTATCGGTAGTAAGGCGCGGGCTGACGAGGCTCTTCAGATAAAAAGGCGTGCTGGTGAACCAGGACCAGCCCATGGTGTCCAAGTCGTCATCCTGGAAGTAGCCCTTGTAGGCGGCGCGATTGAGAACCAGAAATAGCGCCACCGCCACTAGGAGCAGAGCCCAACGGGCCCGTTTGCTCATCAGCGACTATTGTAGAGAACGGCGGCCAAGATGGAAATTCAACAAGGCGACAGTCTCGGGACCGCCGTTTGAGCGCCCTCTCACGAGAAAACTTGCAGGCTCACTGAGAAAGCCGATTTGTTAACCGGGCACTGCGTAGATGGAACTTACCCTGATTTGCAGATTCCAGGTGGGGACCGAGGTGCCGCTCCAGGTTAGGTTGCTGATCGGCCGAGGAATACGGAAACGAGGCTCACCGGGGAGGTGACGGTGAGGACCACCCGGTCCTCTGGCTTATCGATGCTCGCCGCGGGCCGCGACACTACGACACTTGCGGCGTTGAGCCCGAAGGAGGCCGTTTGCCCTTGGCTGGGGGTCGTGGCGCCGTAGAGTATCAGGTGGGTCATCCCGGTTGCGTCGTAGGTGTTTACTGATCCCCAGCGCACGGCGTTGCGGGCACGGTCGGTGAGTGTTTGGTGAACGAACATCATCTCGCCCATATCGAACACGCCGATGAACAGCGCCAGAAACACCACCAGCGTGAGGACTGACTCCAGCATCGCGGCGCCTCTGGAGGTGCAGGGATCGGCCTTTCGTTGTTTATTCATAGGAGAGCTCTAAGGTGGTGTAAGAATTCCGGTATACGGAAACGATGCCGTAGGCTTTCTGTTCAGATCGAGCTTGCCGAAAACCGGAGTCCTGTGTTAAGCGCATGTAGCTCTCCCTCACAACAAAGTCCTTTGCAGGCCTGATACCAGAATCGTCTGGAAGGCACGCCGGTGTGAATCGGACAATGACCTGAGGAATACCCAGGAGAAATCTTAGCTGTGGGCAGTAGATACGCTGCCGGACCCCGCCTTGAATTCGCCGTGCGGCCGGACTTCGCCGATCAGGACATGGATTTCTTCCAGAAACCGGCGAGCCACGCGGGGAGCGTCAAAATTCTCGACCCAACTGGCGCCCTGCGCGGCCAACGAAGCCCGCAATCCGGGGTTGCCATGAAGCGTCTCGATGGCCGCCGCCAGGTCCTCGGCACTCTCTGGCTCGGCCAGCAGCCCCTGGGGTATCACTTCCGGCACAGCGGCGGCGCGCGCGGCAACCACGGGTGTTTCGGCGACCATGGCTTCGAGCAATACAATCCCAAAGCCTTCCTGCACACTGGGCAGGCAGAACACATCGGCGTTGCGATATTCATGGGCCAGTGCTTCCGGGCTCAGGTGCCCAAGCCATCGCACGGCATCGCCCAACTTCAGCGAGCGCCACTGGCGTTCAAGAGCAGCGCGCTGGGGCCCATCTCCGGCAATGCGAACCTCGAGGCCTGGAATCCTGAGGTGTAGTCGTGAGGCCGCGGCTAGCAGGAGATCCACGCGTTTGCGTCGATACAGCCGGCATACCGAGAGCACCACGAACTTTCCAGGACGCCGATCCGCTCCCGCGCGGGCGAACAAATCCCGCCAGCGGCGGAGATCAATCAACTCGGGCACCATCGACACGGGCTTGCCCGGCCGGTAGAACTGCTCGATGCGCTGGGCCGAATACCGGCTGGTGGTGACGACACCGTCAGCTCTCTGGACATGCAGCGCTTCATATTGGGCCTGGAGAGCCATACTGAGGCGAGTGAACCCCTTTTCCCGCAACATCTCATCGGCGATGACACCCTTGATTGCCGCAATGTGCGGCGTTCCGGTGCGCCCACCCAGGCGATAGCCATCCAGGTCGAAACCCACTGTGATGTGGAATTCGCCACGCTGTCGAAATCGAAGGGCCTCGTTGAAAAGGATTCGGCCCAGCGTGGGCGTGGGCCCGAGACGGAGGGGCGCCACGATTTCGACTGTGACGCCGAGCTTTCGCAGTGCTTCCGCCAGCGTCGAGATGCCCACGTAGGTGCCGCTGCCCTCTTCCACGCTGAGGGGCGTGGACGTGAAGAAACCAATGCGCAATTGTTGATTCGGTTCAGAAAGCAACGGCACGCTACCAACGTCTCATACCGTCGGCCTGTCCGGCTACGAGCACGCACGCCACCCGAATCCGGTCGACAGCAGAAGTTATAATAGCTGGTTACCGACTGCATGAATCCCCGGACAGCATTGCTCGAGGCCGAACCGCAGCCGCAATTCGCGCCCGCGGCCCGCGCGACGCTGGCTTCGCTCACGCTATTCTGCCTGGGCCATTTCTTTGTGGATCTCTATTCCGGGGCGCTTGGTGCGCTGCAGCCGCTGCTGGTTGACCAGTTCCGCATGAGCTTTACGGCGGCAGGCATTCTGGCAGGAGTGCTCTCGTTTTCATCGTCGGTAATGCAGCCAGCCTACGGCTATCTTTCCGACCGTTTTCATTCGCGTCTGTTCACAGCGCTGGCGCCGGCCATGGCCGGTCTGTTCATCTCTTCATTAGGCTGGGCTCCGAATTTCCGGGTGTTACTTTTGATGGTGTTTCTCGGCGGCTCGGGCATTGCGTCGTTTCATCCGCAGGCAGCCGCCAACGCCACTTCCGGCGTGACCCGCAATCGCGGACGCGCCATGGCCATTTTTATCAGCTCGGGAACGCTGGGATTAGCGCTCGGTCCCACCTTGTTTTCGGCCGTCTCGGGCCGCTGGGGGCTGCCGCGAACGGCGTGGGCCGCGTTGCCCGGCTTGCTGCTTTCGCTGGTTTTGGTGGCTTTTCTACGCCCGCCCGCGCGCGCCTCGCACTCGAGGGTCCGCTTTGATTGGGGCGCCTTACGCGCGGTGCGCTCACCCATGACCATCCTGTTCTTTCTGGTCTTCATCCGATCCATTGTTCAGATCACGTTTACGCAGATGCTGCCCCTTTATCTGCATAGCGAGCGCGGCTACTCGCTCGGGCAATCGAGCTTCGAGCTCACGCTCTATCTTGCGGCGGGCGCCATTGGCGGCCTGGCGGGCGGCAACCTCGCGGACCGGTTCGGCGGCCGGCGCGTCATCCTGATTTCCATGCTGGGCTCGGTGCCTTTCCTGGCGCTGTTCGTGTTCTCGACCGGCTGGTTATCCGCGGTGGGGCTGATGCTGGGGGGCCTGGTGCTGCTGTTCACGATTCCCGTCAATGTGCTGATGGGTCAGGAACTCGCGCCCACGCAAACAGGCGTGGTTTCAGCGCTGATGATGGGCTTCGCCTGGGGCACGGCGGGATTGCTGTTCGTGCCGCTTACCGGTTGGATTTCAGATCTGTTTTCCATGCAGACGGCGTTCGCCGGCGTGGTGTTTTTCCCCCTCGTGGGATTCTTCCTGGCTCTAAAGCTGCCGAAATGAGCGGTGGCGAATCTCCGTTGCGAGGAAGCCGGTACGCCGCGCAAATCGAACCAAATTCAGCAGCTCGGAGGGCGGTCTGCCTGTTGAGTGGAGGTCTGGACTCGTCCACGTGCCTGGCGGCCGCGGGGCGTGAGAGCTTCGAATGTTCCGCGCTAACGTTTGATTACGGCCAGCGGCATCGCGTGGAACTCCAGGCTGCGGCGCGCGTGGCCCAGAGCCTGTGTGTGGCGCGTCATCTGGTAGTGCGTATCGACCTGCGCGTGTTCGGCCACTCGGCTCTCACCGATGACAGCGCCGTACCCAAGGGGCGTTCGGAGGCGGAGATATCGGCCAAAATTCCCGTCACCTACGTTCCCGCGCGCAACACGGTCTTTCTGTCATACGCTCTGGCTTGGGCGGAGACTCTTGAAGCGAGCGATATCTTCATCGGAGTGAACGCGCTCGATTACTCCGGTTACCCTGATTGCCGCCCCGAATACATCGAGGCATTCGAGCGCATGGCCAACCTCGCCACTAAAGCCGCGGTCGAAGGCCGTACACGCATCAAGATCCACACGCCGTTGATCTGGCTCTCAAAAGCTGAGATCGTGAAATTGGGCCGCGAGCTGGGTGTAGATTTCGGGCTCACCCACAGTTGCTACGATCCCGATCCGGCGGGACGGCCGTGCGGAGCGTGCGATTCGTGCCTGCTGCGGAAGAAGGGCTTCGCAGAGGCAGGAATCAAGGATCCGCTTGGGTTCTAGGTGTTACGTGCTAGGTGCTAGGAGCGCTCAAGTGTGTGTCGTAACCAAAGGCGGAGTGTTGACACTTGGAACCTAACACCTGGCACCTGAATTTCGATGAAGATCGCCGAAATTTTCTATTCGATTCAGGGCGAAGGATCGCTCGCCGGTGTTCCATCGGTCTTCGTGCGCTCGAGCGGCTGTAATCTCCGCTGCAGTTGGTGCGACACGCCCTACACGTCCTGGAAACCCGAAGGCGACAACTGCACGCTGGATGAAATTCTGGCCCAGGTTGCGAGCTATCCCGCGAGGCACGTCGTGGTCACCGGCGGCGAGCCCATGATCGCGCCTGAAATAGTCACGCTTACCGGTCGCTTGCGCGAGCACGGCCTGCATATCACGATCGAGACCGCTGGCACCGTGTTTGAGCCGGTGGCTTGCAATCTGATGAGTATTAGCCCCAAGCTCGCGAATTCCACGCCCGAAGGAAGCTGGGCCCGGCAGCATGAACGCCTGCGCATCCAGCCCAAGGTGCTGGAGCGCCTGATGGCCGCCTATGATTATCAATTGAAGTTTGTGGTCGCGAGGCCCGAAGATCTGGACGAAATCCGCACCATTCTGGATCAGATCAAGGCCGATTGCGAGAAGGTGATCCTCATGCCTGAGGGCATTGAATCAGCGATTTTGCGCGAACGCGGCGTCTGGCTCGCGGAGATCTGCAAACACCAGGGCTTTCGCTTTAGCCCGCGATTGCAGGTGGAGCTGTGGGGGAATCGTAGAGGCGTCTGACAGGGGATTCGGGTAGCCGTTGAAGCCGCAGAGTAAACCCGCCGATCTACAGGCCTATGCCCGACCGGCGTTCCGAGCCTAGAATGATGTGCGCGGACATGGTGGGAGTGCAGTGGAAAGATCACTCCGGGCGCGACCACAGTTTCAGCGCGTTGCTCGAAGATATCTCTCACTCCGGCGCCTGCCTGCAGACCGAGATGCCGTTGCCAATGAATGAACACTCATCTCGAGCTTCAATATCGCAAGGCCAGGCTTGAAGGAACAGTCTCCTAGCTGCTTTTTCCGCGAAATCGGATGCTGGGTGGGCGTGCAATTCAGCCCCGACAAGAAATGGTCACAGCGGCAGTTTCGCCCCAAGCATATGCTGGACCTGAAGAAGCTTCTGACCGATCCGCCGCTCCTGCCGCCACGCGCCACCCTGCGCCTCGGGGCCGCGCAGGCCACTCCTCGAACGGCAAGTAGACCGGCCGCGGTGATTTCCAGGCTGCAGTTGTGTTGCGTGCGGAAATAAAGAGCTAAGAAAACAGCAGACTAATAGTGCGTCAGCCAGCGCGCCCGTTCGGCAACCTTCGCTGCGTTGGGCAGGAACGCTTCCTCGAGCGGTGGGCTATACGGTACCGGCGTATCGGGGGCCGTGACGCGGACGATCGGCCCATCCAGATACTCAAAGACCTTCTCCGAGATCCGGGCAGCAAGCTCCGCGCCCATGCCTCCGGTGAGCGTGTCCTCGTGAAGCAGCAACACCTTCGAGGTCTTCTTCACGCTCTCGAGAACGGTCTGGTCATCGAGTGGGACCAGCGTCCGTAGGTCGACGATCTCGGCGGAAATGCCTTCGCGGGCCAGCGTCTCGGCGGCCTCACGCGCGACGTACAACATGGCGCCGTAGGTGATGATCGAAAGATTTCTGCCTTCGCGCACCACGGCGGCTTTTCCGAGGGGCACCGTGAAGTCATCCTCGGGCACGTCTTCCTTGATGCGGCGGTACAGGGCTTTGTGCTCGAAAAACAGCACCGGATCGTTGTCGCGTATGGCCGATTTGATCAGGCCTTTGGCATCGTGAGCAGTGGCTGGCGTCACCACTTTGAGACCCGGAGTGTGCGCAAACCAGGCTTCCGGATTCTGGGAATGGAACGGGCCGCCGTGAATGCCGCCGCCGGATGGCGCACGGATGACCATGGGAACGGCCGCTCCCCAGCGGTAGCGGCACTTGGCCGCGAAGTTCACAATCTGATCGTAAGCGCAGGTGATGAAATCGGCGAACTGGATCTCAGCCACGGGCCGCAAACCCATGAGGCTCGCGCCAATCGCGGCGCCCACAATCGCTGATTCGGAAATAGGCGTATCGATTACACGCGCCTCACCGAAATGGTCCAGCATCCCGGCCGTGACTTTGAACGCTCCGCCATAGACGCCAATGTCTTCGCCCAGCAGGAAAACGTTCGGGTCGCGCTCCATCTCTTCCCAAATGCCCCGGCGCACGGCCTCGAGATAGGTCATCAGCATGGCGTCAGCTCCGTTCGTACACGTTATCCAGCAATTCCGAAGGATCGGGGAACGGACTCTTCTCGGCCCACTCGACGGCGTCGTCGACTTCGCGGCGAATCTCCGCGCGAAGCTGCTCGATATCGTCCTGCTTGGCCCAGTGGTTCTGAATCATTCTTTTTTCCAGACGCGCAATGGGGTCCTTACGCTCCCATTCCTCGAGCAGATGACGAGGCACGTAGTCTGCGGCGTCATGGGCCGAGTGGCCGGTCATGCGGAAAGTTTTGCATTCGATGAGATAGGGACCCTGTCCGGCGCGCGCGTGTTTCACCGCCCTGAGCGCGGCCTCATGCACAGCGAAGACGTCATTACCATCCACGATTTCGGCGGGGATGCCATATCCTGGCGCGCGGTCCGCGACATCGGCGCAGCACATCTGCTTACTGAGCGGCGTCGAATACGCGTACTGATTGTTGTTGCATACGTAGATCACCGGCAGCTTCTGCACGGCGGCCAGGTTCACCCCTTCATGCCAGTCACCCCGGCTGGTGGCGCCGTCGCCGAAAAAGCAATACGCCACGTTATGAGTGCCTTTGTACTTCAGAGCCAACGCCGCGCCCGCAGCCACCGGCACCGAGGCAGCCATGGCGCTGATGATGGAAATGATCCGGCGGTTCATATCGCCCATGTGCATGTTGCCGTCTTTGCCCCGTGTGAGGCCGCCCACACGGCCCATGTACTGGGCGAAAATCTGCCGCGGATGGATGCCGCGAATCAGAAAGATAGCCAGGTCGCGATGCGAGGGGCAAAAAACATCGTCCGTGTCCGACGTGAGCCCCACGCCGACTGGAATGGCTTCCTGGCCCCGCCCTACATACACGCCGCCGACGATCTTGCCCTGGCGGTAGAGCTTGCGTTCGATGCGGTCTTCGACCTCGCGCATCATCGCCATATAGCGCAGAAACTCAAAGGCCAATTCGCGTTTCTGCTCGGCTTGTCTATGATCGCGGACTGCGGCTGGAGCGCTCAAGCGGACCTCCCTGCCAAAGCGAGTAGTATACAAAGCCGAGAGGCCGTCGGCCAGCGGGTAGGTGCTGATGTGTGGGTGGCGCCAGCCGGCGGGAGATGGACAAGGCGTCCCGGCAAGGCCGGACCTGAACGAATCAACCTTGTTACAACCGTAGTTCCAGGTGATTTCCTAACCATGCCAGCCCATGCAGCGTCCAAACCATCGATGCGAACGCTGCTAGAAGATCTCTCATATGGCTTCCGCCAACTTCGCAAGAATCCGGCTTTCACGCTCACCGCCGTTCTTTCGCTGGCGCTGAGTATTGGCGCGACCACGTCGGTCTTCAGCGTTGTCTATGGCATCCTGATGAACCCGTACCCGTACCGGGGCGCCGACCGGATGATCCACCTGATGGTCAAAGACAAGGGTGGGAATGACCGTTGGATTGGGTTGACCGGGCCTCAGATGCTCGAGCTTCACCGGACAAAATGCGTGGAAAGCGCGGCCTTGTGGAACGAGTGGAACCTGACCACGACCGACGAAGAGCTGCCTGAAGATGTGACGGCAATTTATCTCAGTTCGAACGCCGGTTCCCACTTTGGCGTTCCGGCTCTTAAAGGGCGCGGGCTGATTCCTTCCGACGCGCCTTTCGGCCAGGATCCGCAGCCGGTGGTGGTGCTGGGTTATAAGTTCTGGCAGCGTCACTACAACGCGAGTCCGGACGTTCTGGGCCGCGCTCTCCAACTGGTGCACAAGACCTATACCATCGTGGGCATCATGCCGCAGCGCTTCACCTGGGGCGATGCTGACGTGTACCTTCCATTGAAACTGAATCAGGACCCCAAGGCCGACTACGCGCCGCTGGTCAAACTCAAGCCGGGCATCACCCGGACTGCGGCGAATGCGGAACTTCAAGCCATTCTCGATCAATTTGGCAAACAGAATCCGGCCCAGTTTCCACAAAAATTCCGCGTCAACGTCCAAGGGTTGAACGATCAATTTGTCGATCAACTGGGCTCGACGCTGTTTCTACTTTTCGGGGCGGTGGCGTTGCTGCTGATCATCGGCTGCGCCAATGTCTCTATTCTTCTTCTCGCGCGCGGAACCGCACGCCAGCACGAATTGGCTGTTCGAGCGGCCATTGGCGCGAGCCGGGTGCGCATTTTACGGCAATTGCTGACGGAGTCGCTGGCGTTGTCTTTCGCCGGCGCGCTCGGCGGCGTGCTGCTCGCGTATGAAGCCGTAGCTCTGATTGTGAAATGGCTTCCGGAATATTCCTTCCCTCACGAAGCCGCCATACAGATCAATCTTCCGGTGTTGCTGTTCAGCATCGTGCTGGCGCTTGTGACCGGCGTGTTTTTCGGCCTTTCGCCGGCACTTCACCTTTCACGCACCGATCTGGCTTATGTGATGCAATCCGCGACACGTCGCATGACCGCGGCGCTGCATGGTAAGCAGATGCACAGCGCGCTGGTCGCAGGACAGGTGGCGCTGACGCTGGTTCTACTCACCGGAGCCGGTGGCGCCATCCGAGGATTCGTAAACCTGATGCACACCAAACTCGGATATGACCCGCACAACACTATGTCGGTGGGGATTCCGGTGCACGACAACACCTACATGAGTTGGCAGGAGCGGTCGCAGTTCTTCGAGCAGATTCGCGACCGCATCGCAGCCATGCCCGAAGTAATTTCCGCCGGCATCTCGAGCAATGCCACGCCACCGAATAACGGCTGGAATACCAGCTTTGAAATCCTGGGCAGGCCGTCTGTCGATCAGCAGGGGTTGCGCACCAATTTCGTCAGTCTGGAATATTTTACGGTGCTTCACATTCCGTTGCTGCAGGGACGGCTCTTGAGTCATGTCGAGACCATGCGCGGCGCTCGTGTTGCGGTGATCAATCAGACTATGGCGCGGCAGTACTGGCCGCAAGGCGATGCCATTGGACACCAGATCCGCGTTCCGCAATTGAAAGGCGACCCACCCTATAACCCGGCCGCTCCCGACAGCGATGGTTGGTTGCAGATTGTAGGTCTTGTGGCGGATGCGCGCGACGATGGACTGCGCAATCCGGTCAAGCCCGCGATTTACGTGCCGTACACCATGAGGATGCGCATGTTTACGCAGATCCTGGTTCGCACGCATGTCGAGCCCTTGGCTGTTCTGAGGCGGGTTCGCGCGGTGGTGCATGCCGTCAATCCGGACCAGCAGGTGATGGGCAACGTGCGCAGCCTGGAACAATGGATCAACACGCAGCCCGAGTGGGCCCAGGAGCGCCTGGTAGCCATGCTATTTGGCGCGTTTTCCATTCTGGCGCTGGCGCTTTCCGTCTTCGGACTCTATAGCGTCGTGTCCTATGTTGTGGCGCAGCGAACCAACGAGTTCGGCATCCGTATGGCGCTGGGCGCCGGTCGGCAGGATGTGCTCCAGCTGGCATTCAGATCTGCGACGGTGAGCGTTGGCGGCGGCTTGGTTGCGGGAGTGATCTTGAGCCTGATCCTGAACAACGTCATGGCGAAATGGTCTCCGGGAGCGTCGCGCGATCCGCTGATCCTGCTGGGCGTCATGTTGCTGCTGATGGCCGTAGCATCGGCTGCGTGTCTGGTGCCGGCACACCGTGCCTCATCCATCGATCCGATCGCCGCTTTACGATACGAATGAGCAAATTGCGGCGAGCCGCGGGCGGCGCATGAAAGATCGGGCACCCCTTGCAGAGGGTTGCAGTGACTCGTGCCTCCTGAACTTCTGTCTCCTGCCTCCTGTTTTCTGACCCCTGTAATTGCCGCCCACGTGACACAAACCTTCTCATCCTTCCTTCTCATCCTTGCGCTAAACTTTCATCTATAAAGTGCACCCAAGTCTCGAACTGCGGAACCTGTTGAAGCATTACCCGGGGCATCCCGCGGTGAACGGGATTTCACTGAGCATTCCGAAGGGCGGATTGTTTTCGCTGCTGGGACCCTCGGGCTGCGGAAAAACCACCACGCTGCGGTTGATCGCCGGTTTTGAGGAACCAGCCTCTGGAGAGGTCTGGCTGAATGGCGAACTCGTGAACGGCCGGCCTCCCTACGCACGCAATGTCAGCACGGTATTTCAGAGCTACGCGCTCTTTCCCCACTTGACGGCGGGCGCCAACGTGGAATTCGGGCTGCGCGAGCGGGGCATAGCTCAACGGGACAAGCGCGTGCGCGCGGCGCTCGAGCTGGTGGAACTGGCGAGCAAGGAAGCGCGTTATCCGGCGCAGCTTTCGGGTGGCGAACGGCAGCGCGTGGCGCTGGCCCGCTCACTGGTGCTCGAGCCCGAAGTGCTGCTGCTGGATGAACCTCTGGCGGCGCTCGATCCCAAGCTGCGCAAACAAATGCGGGTCGAGCTGAAGGATCTGCAGCGGCGCGTGGGCATTACATTTCTGTTCGTCACGCATGACCAGGAAGAGGCCCTGTCGATGTCCGATGCGATTGCGGTAATGAACCAGGGCTCGATCGATCAGGTGGGCACGCCGGAGGAGGTTTACTTGCGGCCTGCGACGCGTTCCGTGGCCGGTTTTTTGGGGGCGGTGAACTGGATCGACGGTATCGGATTGCGTCCGGAAGTAACAAGAATCTCACGCTCGACGCCCACCAACGGTTACACGGGACGCGCGGCCACTGTCGTGCGTACTGTTTTTTTGGGCAACTGCATCCAGATTCTGGCGCGCCTCGAAACCGGCGAAGACGCGGTGGCTGAAGTTTCACGCGCGGATGGTGATTACCGTCCCGGCGAAGCCGTTCAAGTGTGGTGGAACCAATCCGACGAGATGCATTTTCGATGAACCGGCTGCGGTTCTGGTTTCTCCTCCCCGCCTGGGTCTGGATCGTTTTCTTGTTTATTGCCCCGCTGGTCATCGTCTGCGCATACAGTCTGCTCACGCGCGGCACATACGGCGGCGTCGAACTTCCCTGGACACTCGAAAGCTACGCGCGCATTCTCGATCCGCTCTACGGAGCCATTCTGCTGCGCTCCATTGCCATCGCAGCGTCGGCTACGGCGCTCTGCCTGGTACTCGCGTTTCCACTGGCGCTATTTATTTCGCGCTCGAAGCGGCACAAGAATCTCTACTTGCACCTGGTGATTCTGCCGTTCTGGACCAGCTTTTTGGTGCGGACCTACGCGTGGCTGTTTCTGCTGCGCGATACGGGGCTGTTCAATACCGTGCTCACCGGCACGGGCGTGATTCGTGCGCCGCTGTCGCTGCTCTATAACGACGCCGCGGTCCTCATTGGTCTGGTGTACGGTTTTCTGCCGTTCATGGTGCTGCCGCTCTTTGCCACGCTCGAGCGCATGGACCCTTCGCTATTGGAAGCGGCCGCGGATCTGGGCGCGCGCCCCTGGGCAGCGTTCTTCCGAGTGATTGTGCCGCTTTCAAAAGCCGGAATCTGGGCGGGTACCGTGCTGGTATTTGTCCCCTGCCTCGGGGCCTATCTGACGCCCGACTTGCTGGGCGGAGGCAAAGCCGTGATGGTCGGTAACCTGGTGCAGAACCAATTCACTACGGCGCGGGATTGGCCGTTCGGGTCGGCCATCTCCATCACGTTAATGCTGCTGGCAACCATGGCGCTGGCCTTGTTTAATTGGCGTGCGCCCAAGGAGATGCTGTGAGCCCGTCGTTGGCGGCCAGGAACAATCAGGCTGCGGGAACGGGAAGAGGACTGGGCGTTTACGCCGCTTTGGCGTACGCTTTTCTTCATCTGCCGCTGGTGACGTTGATCGTCTTCAGCTTTAATGCGTCGCGATTCACGTTGTGGGAAGGATTTTCGCTGCGCTGGTATCGTGCCGTGTTCACCGATCCTGAAATGGCGGATGCCGCCTGGACCAGCGTCGTGGTGGCGATTGTTTCGACCGCGATCTCGACGATTGTAGGCACGCTGGCAGCATATGCGCTCTGGAAGCGGAGGTCGCGGCTGCTCTCGGGCTCGCTGTACCTGTCGCTCGTGACACCGGAGATCGTGACAGGCGTCTCGCTGCTGGCGCTTTTTCAATGGGCGTTTCGTTGGCTCAACTGGCAGCTCGGTTTGTATACGGTGATTCTGGCGCACGTTTCATTTTCCATCGCCTACGTGGCCATCGTTGTCTCGGCGCGGCTGCGCACGCTCGATCCGGCGCTCGAAGAAGCGGCCATGGACTTGGGAGCGACGGAGTGGAGGGCCTTCCTGCGCGTAACCTTGCCGTCGCTCATGCCCGGAATTGTAGCGGCTGCGCTCTTGGCGCTTACCATCTCGTTCGACGATTACGTGATTACGAGTCTCGTGGCCGGCGTGGATTCAACCACACTGCCCATGGTGATCTATGCCATGGCGCGCCGCGGCGCCAATCCATCCATCAACGCAATTTCGACGCTGATCGTGGTTATTTTCGGCGCGATCATTCTGATCTCCGAACGCATGAGGGAGACATGAAGCGCAGGACCTTTCTGCTGGGCGCGTTGGCTGCGGGCACGGGAGCCTGCCGCCGCGATCGCCGTCCGCGGCTCAACGTCTACAACTGGTCGAACTACGTGGCGCCGGACACGATTCCGACCTTCGAGAAAGAGTTTGGCGTGCGCGTCCGCTACATGACCTACGAAAGCAACGAGGAGATGCTGGCCAAGGGCCTGCTCGCGCCGCTCGATCACGGCCGCCTGAAGAATCCCGGCAATCTCGAACAGCAATTTCAATCTCCCGCGTGGGACCCGGCCCTGCGTTGGGGAGTGCCGTACATGTGGTACGGAACGGGCGTGGTCTATAACCGTTCGGTGCAGCCGGCGCCGCGCTCCTGGTCGAACTTGTGGAATGAGCGTCTGAAGGGCCGCCTAACGATGCTCGACGACCCCGAGGACGTGATCGGCGCGTGCTTGAAACAACTCGGATTTCCGTTTCAGTCCGTGGAACCGGCGCAACTGCGAGAAGCCGAGCGCGCTCTGGTGCAGCAGAAACACCTGGTACGCGCGTATCTGAATGCCGAGGTGCGGGACCAGCTGGTAGCGGGCGATGTGCTGGTGGCGCAGTTATGGTCGACTACGGCCCAGCAGGCCATTGAAGCCACTCTTTCTCTGGATTTCGTTTTTCCCAGTGAAGGGTTCCCGCTCTACGCGGATAATGCCGTGATCCTTCGGGAGAGCCGCAGGCGGGAACTGGCGCATGAGTTCATCGATTACCTGTTGAGGCCGCGAGTGTCGGCTGATATCGCGGCGTCTACCAGAACGGCCACAGCCAACGCCGGCGGACGTGCTTTATTGCCGGAAGCGATTCGCACCAGCCCGGCTCTTTATCCGCCACCCGCCGTGCTCGAACGCGGCGAATGGCCTGGGACGCTGCCTGCTTCGGCCCAGCGCCTGCGCGACCGGATCTGGACTGAGGTCAAGGCCGCGTGAGGTTACGATCGACGGACGAGTAGGTGTGCTGCGTTTCGCGAAACTTTCAGCCCCAATCCCAGCCACTTTCGATAGTCGTAATCTTTATGAGTGCCATTGCGAGCCACCGCCTCGCGCAGGGCTTGCCCGATGGCGTCGGATTTGTTGGAATACTTTTCAGCCGCATATAGCTGCGGAGATCGCGCTCAAATTCCGGCGTCACGTTCAGATTGAGCTGCTTCATAAATACCAGTATGTAGCCGGGCCGGATGGCGGACCAATCATCCTCCCGCGCCTCTCGCGTCCTCTCGCAGATAAACCGTCCGTGTGGGATATGGCATCTCGATCCGTTCCTTTTGGAAGCGTTTCAGAATGCGTTTGCGCAGCTCATGCTGTACCGGAAATTGATCCACAAACTCCGCGATTTGACAAATGAGCGTGAACCCCAGAGAGGAGTCGCCGAACCCTGGTATGAAGCGAACCACTGGCGCCGGATCAGCCAACAGGCCTGGAATTTCTCCGGCCGCGCGTTCGGCCTCCTCGAGCAGCACTTTTTCCACTTGGTCGGGATTGCTGTCATAGCTGACGCCCACTGGAATCAGCAGCGACATGCGGCGCTCCGGCAAATAGTAATTGGTGACAATGGCCTGCGCCAGCTTGGCGTTGGGAATAATGATCAGGTTGTTGGCCAGCGCGCGTACGGTGGTGCTGCGCCAACTGATATCCGTTACGTAGCCTTCCTCGCCCGTGTTGAGCTTGATGTAATCCCCCAGGCGGACTTGTCCCGCAACCGTCACATAGAAACCGCCGAAAAGGTTTGTCAGCGTGTCCTGCAACGCCAGCGCCACAGCCAAACCGCCGACGCCGAAAGCCGTGAGAATGGGAGTAATAGAAATGCCGAAATGGCGCAAGAGCACCAATGCGCCCACCAGGATCACGAAGAGTTGCGCCAGGTTCTGAGTCAGACTGGTGGCCGGTAATGCGCCCTGCACGCGCGTGGCGTAATAGCGCACCAGGTTGCCTGCAAGGCTTGCCGCCATCATGGTGATGGAGACAATGGCCAAGATCAGCAGGCTGCGCTCCACCAGGCCTGCATGGCGGTCAGAAAGGTCGAGTGACTGGGTGGCCAGATACGCGCCGAGGATCAGGGCCCAGATCATGACGGGGCCGCGGAGACTGCGAATCAGGACCACATCGAGATTGCTTGCCGTCTTTGAGCCCCACCGCCGAAACGCCCGGAACAGCAGTTGCCGGATCACGTAGCCCGCCACCAGGCTCGCCACCAGCACACAGGCCGGGACCACCAGCTTCAACCAGTCGTCGAGCGTAAATTGCCGGATCGAATGCATTCCGCTATTCTCCTAATTGGCCGCGGAGGGGCGGAACCTACCGCTTCCCGCGATGATTCGGAGTTTAACGCATGCGACCCATGTTCCTGCCAGATGTGGAAAAGAAAGCCAGCGGCGGAAAATACAGCGACCTGATGGAGCGGCTTCAAACCGAAGGCGCGGAGGTTCCCCAGATTTATCACCTGTTTCGCTTCAAGCCGGAAATGACGCAGCACCTGGCGCAGCTTTCCCACGAAATCATGCGCGGGCCGTCTCCCTTGAGCCCCGGTCTGCGCGAGTTGATCGCCGCCTTCACGTCGAAGGAAAATCAGTGCCCGTTTTGAATCAAGTGCCACGCCGCAGGTGCGGCGGAACTGCTGGGCGACCGCGGTAAGGTCGAAGCTGTGCTGGCGGATTACAAAACCGCCCCCATCAGCGAACAGGAAAAGGCGTTGTTCCGGTTTATCCAAAAGCTCAATCGGAACGCCTGGGAGATTCGCCAGAGCGATGTCGACGAGCTTCACCAGGCCGGCTGGACGGACGAAGCCGTTTACGACGCCATCAACGTGTGCTGTCTTTTCAATTTCTACAATCGTTGGATTGACGCGTCGGGAGTCCAGGAAATGTCGGAAGAGGGTCACCGTCAAGCGGGGGTGCGCATTGCGCAACGCGGCTACAGCTTCTAAGTTCCTGAATGTGAGGCTGGCGACTCCCGCCGACGGTGAAGCCATCGCACGCATTTACAACCAGGGCATTGAGGACCGCGTCGCCACTTTCGAAACGCGTTTGCGCTCCCTTGCGGATGTCGATGACTGGTTCGACGGCCGCCACCCCATCGTGGTCGTCGAAAACGGCGATGAGATCATCGCATTTGCCGCGACATTCCCTTATCGCCAGCGCGAATGCTATGCGGGGATCGCCGAAGCGTCACTCTATGTAGCGCGGGGCTCTCGGGGCCGGGGCGCGGGAAAACTCGCCTTGGCGGCTTTGCTGCAGCACGCCGAACAAGCGGGTTTCTGGAAATTGGTTTCGCGCGTGTTTCCCCAGAACCAGGCAAGCCGGAGGCTCGTCCGCTCTCTCGGATTCCGGGAGGTTGGTATTTATCACAAGCACGGAAAGCTGGATGGAGTCTGGCGCGACGTGGTGATCGTGGAGCGGCTGATTCTGGCAAATCAGAAATGAAATTCCGGGCGCCCGGGCGGGAATAGATCACGCGCCGAACGGCCTTCTTCCGTCGCAAAATACAGTTGGGCCGCGCGCGCCAGATCCTCTTCCGAGGCTACCGGTTCACGATCTTCATGGCGGGTGTTAGTGGCAAAAACCACCAGTACTTCAAAGGGAATCTCGAATTTCAGTCCATAGCGCAGTGAAAGGTAATCCACGCGCCGGTCCAGCGGCACGATCCAGCGGTTCAGTAGTTCGCGGGGCGGCATTTGCTGGCGCCCGAAATCGTCGATGATGAAGATGCCGTTGTTGGCCTTCATCTGTAATGGCGCCGAATCGATTCCGGAGGCATCGTCATAATGCAGTTCGAGTAACGCGGCCGCCAACTCGCCGCCCCTGATGCAGGGCCGCTGGCACAATACCCAGGGCGGGTCGCTGTCCCGATCATCCTCCCCCACCTTCTTGTGCACGATGGGATCGTAGACCGAGATTACCTGGCCGTCCACTTCGACTGCCTAAGGAATCAGAATTGCATCCTGATAGACTCGCAACAGCCGCTCAGCAATGCTGGTCTTGTCGTTTCCGGGCGGACATACAGAAAAATTGAAGAAGGCTCGATCAGCGCCGGACCTAACTGATCGAGCAGGCTTTCCGAGGTCACCATGTCCGAAAAGGCCACCTGCAAAACCTGCCGATTGACCTCCGGTTTGGCGGCCTGAGCTTTGACTGCCTCCCAATAGGACCGGAGTGAAACCGGCCGCCGCCCCGGAATACTGGCTGACCCGCAAGCGCTCCGCCGCCTTTGTCCTACCGCTCCCCGAGAGGCAGATGCGGTAGTCATTACCCACCCTTCCCTTTACTACGCAGAGCGCTGCTGGCGCAAATGCGTAAAGATGGCATGCACCACAGGGATGGGCAGCTTGAGAGTGCGTCCCAAGTTTCCGAGGTCGCTGGTGCCTTCGATCGATAACTTACCCAGAATCAGATCTGTAACCAGCCCGGAATGCACGCGGGCGGCAAGTTCGAGGCAGATCGAGTTGGTTGAGATCCCCAGGTGCCGATGGAAAAAAGTTAGATAATTGCTCGCCGATTATATGATGACTCTGCTGTTTATCGGCAGAATCCGGTCAAGAGTATATCCACGACCGGGAGGTGTTGAGCGTCATCATTTTGTGCGGACCCTTGCGCTGATTGTGTGCCTGGTGGCCGTCGGGCCTCTGGCAGCCGGCGATAACGCGCAAAAAACGGCCGACAGCGCCCAGAAACTCTACGACGAAGCGCGTAAAGCCGAAAGCAGCGG
>QHXW01000235.1 GCA_003223115.1 Acidobacteriota bacterium | reverse complement strand
AAATCACCAGGAGGACGACCGCTAATGCGAGCTGAGCGGTAACCAGCACATTCCGGCCGGTCACCAGCCCCCGCAGGATCGAAATCCGCGCCGGACCGCTGTCGCTAGCTTTGATGCTCGATGCGAGATCGCCCCGTGTGGCACGCAATGCCGGCACCAATCCAAAAGCGGCGCCCGTCGCCAGCGAAACAACCAGGCTGAACACGAGCAGCCGCATGTCCATCTCTGTTCCCAGGGAGAGCGGGAAATCGGACGGGATCGGAATGGCCCGCAGGAACGTCACGCCCAGGTAACCGACCCCGATTCCCGCAAGTCCTCCCGCTACCGCCAATAGAAGGCTTTCGGTGAGAAGCTGCTGGACCAGTGCGGCTCGTGAGGCGCCGATCGCCATGCGAATGGCGATTTCCTTCGTGCGAGCCGTTCCGCGTCCGAGCAACAGGTTCGCGACATTGGCACAGGCGATCAGCAAGACCAATCCGGTAATTCCAAGCAGTGTGAGCGACAAAGCCGCATCGGTAGGACTGTTTTCGAAGCGCGCGCGTACGTAGTCCAGCACCGTGACCGTCCGATCCTGGTTCACCTCGGGGTATTCCGCCGCAAGCCCTCGCGCGAAGGTCCGCAGTTCGGACTGCGCTTCTGTCACGCTCACGCCCGGCCTGAGGCGCCCCAACAGAATCGCGCTCCGGCTCTTCCGCGAGGTGAGATAGTCGGCGCTAGCGCCAGGAACAGCCTGCTGGTACGCATGCATCGGTATGTAAATGTCGGGATTCACGTACGCTTGCGGCCCGGTGAAATTCTCCGGTGCGACCCCGATGATGGTGAAGACGGAGCCGTTCACGCGAATTCTTCGTCCAAGGACCGAACGGTCGCGCACGAACTCGCGGTCCCACATGTGATAGCTGATGACCGCCACCAGATCCCGGCCCGCGACGGTGTCTTCATCGGTGCGGAACCCGCGCCCGAGCACCGGCTGGATGCGCAATCCGCTGAAGAAATTCCCGCTGACGCTGGCGTCGAGGCTGTACTTCGGAACCTGGTTCACCTGAGTGGCGATTCCGGCGAAAAAGAAGAAATCGTGAGGATCTGGCTGTTTGAATCATAAAACTGCGAGGTGCTGTCGAGCTGCAGCCCGTCATTCGACACTACACTAAAGCCACCGGTGCCAAGATTCCGTGGCACATAAATCTGAGTCTGCGCGCGCACTGAGGTATCGGCGAAGTAATCAAAAGTCAGGATGCGCCTGCGCTGCGGATACGGCCGCGAAAAAACGGCAATTCGAGGATTGGGGCTGCCGTCCGGTTGCCGAAGAGCCCACGCCCCATTCGTCGTATACCAGGGCCGGATTGCTCCCAAAGCGTGAGCATCGAACAGACTCGCATCCTCGCGGTCACGTGCCGGAGTGCCGGAGGAAAGACTTCCTATGGAAACGTTGGGGTCACCGTACTCGCTAATGATTACGGGAACACCGGATCTGGCCGGCGTACTGAGCAGCGCGTTCATCAGTTGGGTCGCCGTATACAGTTGGGGGAGAACATAGAAATGGGGCGCGAATACGGCGTTTCCAACTCCGAGTGGTTCCTGCGTGCCGGAATTTTGAAGCGCCGGCTGAAAAAAGAAGATCTTCGACGGATCCGTCTGCTGGAGATTTGCCGCGCCCAAGCGATAGAACGGAAACAAATACCGGCGCGTGAAATCGACGTCATCCGAACCCGGGAGAGGCTCGTTGAGGAAATCATAACCAATGACATTCGGATTGTTTAGAAATCGTCTCCACACCGCTTTCCAAGCGTTGATGTTTGTATTCTGAACGGTTGCCCCACCTTCGATCCCAAGTCTGAGCATCGAAAATGTGCTGCGCGTCGAACCCTGGAATGTCTCGTACAGCGTCGCTTTGAAAATTGTGTAAATACCCTGCTGGGCGGCCATGTCGACCCACGAAGCCAGCTTGTTGAGATATGCGGTGTCCGCCTGGCAGGGAGCAATCAGCCCAATTCTGCACCCCTCGACGCGAATCTGTTGGACGTTGAAACTCCAGGACTGGATCCGCTGATATTCCGAACTGAACATCACCATGTCCTGTCCATTGTTATCCTGCGTGATGGTGGTGACACCGCGAAGGATCACGGCCCGGCCAGAGGTGTCCCGGACGAAATCGCCGTCAGCATGGAGGACATCGAGAGCGGCCTGTGCCGAGGTGGAAAAAGCGATGCCGAACACGCATACGTGACTTCTCTAACGGTATGAAGAGCCTGAAGCTAAGCTAAAGGAGTGAACGGAATGCAATTACCCGCGGCGGCGAATCGCCGCACCCATTTCAATTTTCGCGCCGTAGCCCAGACTCGGCGTGATGGACGTTTTATCACACCTGGACGGCAGTTCTCCTTTGGGTGGGTGCCGCGAGAGCCGAACAGAAGCGGGTACGAAAGCTCTGCAGGGCCGGCTCTGTAAGTGTGGCGCGAACTACCAAGCGCGCATCCGCTTCGCCGAACCGGTAACGCGATTCATGCGCAAACGCGCCGGCCTCTGAGCCGTTTTTCGAGGAGCGGCGGAGTTCATGCGGCTACGAGTACGTTCCCGCACTGATGTAAAATCACTTAAAATTACCAATGCCCTAGAAGGAGCAGCAATGCCTCCCACGTCTGCGAACGGCAAGATCTGCTACATCGAACTGCCGGCCACCGACATCGCGCGCTCGGCCGAGTTCTACAAACGGGTGTTCGGCTGGAATATCCGCAAACGCGGCGACGGGCACACGGCGTTCGACGATACCACCGGCCAGGTGAGCGGCGCGTGGGTGCTGGGGCGACCGTCTGCTTCGGCGCCCGGACTTCTTTTCTACGTGATGGTGGACAGTGTGGCCGTTACAATCGACCTGGTTATGGCGAACGGAGGCGACATCGTGCAGCCCATCGGTGCGGATGCTCCCGAGATCACAGCCCGCATTCGCGATCCCGGCGGAAACATCGTCGGCCTGTACCAGGAGCCCGGCCGATAACGATCGTCACAGCGCGAAGGTGCTCGCTTTCGAACCACGACAGCATCTTGATCGACGCGCGCAGAAATGGCGGCGTCTCGGGGCATCCGGCTTGATCCGGTTTGCGATGTGTGGGAGTATCGACCAACCTTGACGGCCACATTACTGCCGATGTACGATGCTGGGAACGCCTCACCCCGATCTTCGCTTCGGGCCGGTGATTGAGAACAGTAAGCGACGCACCGGTTGATGCGTCGCTCGGGAGACGAACATGCATCCGTCCAGACAGCAGTTTCATGTCCTAATCCTTCTGTCCGCACTTTTGTTGGGATGCTTTCTGCCGTGCTCTTTGCTCGGTCAGGGAGTCGATACGGCGCTGTTACGCGGCACAGTTTCAGACGCATCGGGTGCAGTAATTCCCGGCGCGTCAGTGACCATGACAAATCTTGGGACCAAGGTGGCCGAAAAGCGAACTACAGATGAAGCAGGACGATACGTCTTTACCGACTTGAAGCCGGCGGCGTACACCGCAACGGTCGAAGCCGCGGGATTCAAGACCCTGGTCCGCGACAATATCGTGTTGCGCGTCGGCCAGCAGACGGACCTCGATCTCAAACTGGAAGTCGGAGAGATTACGCAGCGCGTGGAGGTCAGCGCCGAGGCGCCGTTGCTCAATACGGTCAGCGGGGCGCTCGGGACCGAGGTGACGAACAAATACATCACCGCTATGCCGCTAATCGATCGCGATATTTCCACGCTCTCCTTTCTGGCGCCGGGAGTGACGGAAGTTTCCAATGCTTCCATTGGAAGCCAGGGTGGAACAGTGTTCGCGTCGAACGGGCAGCGTTTCGCAACCGCCGAGTTTCGGCTCGACGGCGCGCTGTTGAGCAATCCCGAGGGCGGCGAGGGCGGATCGAGCAACGTCCAATACAAACCCTCTGTGGAAGCCATCCAGGAATTCAAGCTGCAGAACAACAGTTTTTCGGCCGAATACGGAAACAATGGCGGCACCGTGGTCAGCATCGTGACGAAGTCCGGCACCAATCAATTTCACGGCAGCGGCTGGTACTTCTTCCGGCGTCCGTCGCTCGACGCCAATGATTTCTTCTCCAACGCAGCCGGGCAACCCATCGGGCCGTATGCGCACGACCAGTACGGCGGATCGATCGGCGGTCCGATTAAAAAGCAGAAGAGCTTTTTCTTTTTCGATTACGAACGCCAGCGCAACAACTCGCCGTTCACCATTACCACGAGCGTGCCCACCGATCTTCAGCGGCAAGGTGATTTCTCGCACACGTTCAATCCTGATGGAACTCTGGAACAGATCTTCAATCCGCGAAGCGTGACGTGCACCGGCGCGGGAAGCACACTCGATTGCGTGCGTGCGCCGTTTCCGGAAAACAGAATTCCCGCAAGCCTGCAGGATTCCATCGGCAAGAATCTGATCAATCTCTATCCTGCGCCAACGGACGCGGGCGACCCGGTAACGGGGCTCAACAACTTCACTCAAAAGCTGGTCGATGCCAGCCCGAGTTACCAGTACGACATCCGCATCGATCACAATTTCACCGATAATCACCGCATCGACGGGCGCTATAGCCACAGCCATTACAAAGATTTCAGGCCCGACCCGTTCCTGGCTCCGAATCTTTATTTCGGAACCACGCATGACGTCACCATCCAGGACCACTGGACCATAAGCCCGACGACGCTCTGGACAAATCGGATCACATTCCACCGCGGCTACTTTCCGCAGGATGTGCAGCCGACAGTTGATCCGCTCAGCGTAGGATTTCCGGACATCCTGATCAATAATCCCTGGTTCCGGCAGAAGGCATTTCCGGATATCAGCGTGGATGGATATCAGGGACTAGTCACGAATGCCTGCTGCACCACAACCCGCGAGTCCGACACGCAGTGGTCGTTCAATTCGGTGATGAGCAAGCTCGTCGGCTCCCATGATTTCAAGTTCGGCGCGGAGAAGCGCATTTTTCTGAACAACTTCTTCCAGCCCGATGACACCAGCGGCGAATTTACTTTCGGCAATTCGCTTACGCAGCAAAGTGTTTTTAATCCCGACTCATCGCAGGGGAACAGCCTGGCCTCGTTGCTGCTGGGCTGGGCGAGTAACGGCGCCGTCGTAGCGCGTCCTCATGTGGCGAACAAATCGGGCGAACAGGCTTTCTTCTTCCAGGACAACTGGCGCGTATCCAGCAAGCTCACGCTTAATCTAGGATTGCGCTATGAGTGGAGCACGCCGTATTCGGAGCGCTACAACCACAACCAGCTCACCTGCTTCACTTGCGATAGCGGGATCAATGTGCCGGGCGTGGGAGAGTTGATTGGAACCACTATTTTGGCCACTCCAAGCCGCCGTCATGCCGACCCCGACTCCAACAACATCGCGCCTCGCCTTGGGTTTGCTTACCGGCTGGACAACAAAACGGTGGTGCGCGGCGGAGCCGGCCTGTATTACGGAATGAACTTCGCCACCAACTGGCAATATGGCGGAACAGGCTGGAACAAGGGCGTTCAGGTAATTTTCTCGAAAGACTCCGGCATCACTCAGTACGCCACTCTCGAGAATCCGTTCCCGGTTGGATTTGTCGGCCCGCAGCAAGGCAAATATGGCGCGCTGACGTTATACGGGTATAACAACCATAATCATGGCAGCAATACGTTTCGCAATGCCGAGATTTATCAGTGGAACCTGGGCATCCAGCGCGAACTGCCTGGCGACGTGCTGGTGGAACTGAATTACTCCGCCAATCGCAGCACTCATCTGCCGTGGAACTATTCCACAGAAAACCGCAATTACATTTCCGCCGCCAACCGTGTGGCCTACGGTTCAGCCGGCCTGGGCGCTCTGGTACCCAATCCGTTCCAGTTCCTGTTTCAGCAGTTACCCGGCACGCCCGCGCCAATCTTTAGCGAGCCGGATTCTATATACAACGACCCGACCATTCCGCAAATCGATCTGCTTCGGCCCTACCCGCAATTCCCCGGAACATTCGCCGGCTTTCCGGAATTTGTGGCTACTTCGAGCTACCAATCGATGCAGGTACGCTTCGAAAAACGGCTGTCACACGGGCTGGCGCTGTCAGGCAGCTACACGTTCTCGAAGTTCATCGATGACTCCGATTCCGGGGGCAATGCATGGATCGGCAATATCGGTTTTGCCGGAGCGCCGCAGGATCTGACCAATTTGCGCGCGGAAAAAAGCGTCAGCGCAAACGATACGCCGCAGCGCCTGGCATTCGCCGCAATTTACGAACTCCCAGTGGGCCGCGGGCGCGCTGTAGGTAAGGACATGAATCGCGTGCTCAACGGCGTAATCGGCGGATGGCAGTTGAACACGTTCGTGACCTTCCAGAGCGGGCAGCCGCTGGTGTTCTCGGATAGCGATCAAACGCTGGCCGACGGTCCCAACCAGCGTCCCAATATCAGCGGCAAGGCGTGCTCGGGTGCAGGCTTGTACAGCGTTGTGAATGGCTCCGCGAATTACTTCAACCTCGACAATTTCTCGCATCCCGCAGATCAGACGCCCGGCAACATGGGCCGCTATATCTCGGACTGCCGCGCTCCGGGCATCCACAACATCGATCTGGGGATTTCAAAGAAGGTGGAGTTTACCGAATCGAAGTTTTTGGAAATCCGCGGCGACTTCTTCAACGCCTTCAACACGCCCAGGTTCGGGTACCCTAATACGACGTTCGGCGGCGATGGATTTGGCGTGATCAACGGCCAGTACAACAGTCCGAGACACGGTCAGATCGGGTTCAGGTTTGTGTTCTAGAACACCGCCTGCCACCGCAGGCGCTTATCGGCACAAACGAGCACACGCCGGCCGCGCCTCGTCCTGTATCCTTGAAATGATGACGCTCAATCGGGCCGGAACGTTCGGCCCGCTTTCTGTTCTCCTGTTGGCTGGCGCCTGTGTTGCCTCGGCGCAAGCTCCGGTTTCATTTGCGGAGAAAATATACCCGGTTCTCCAAAAGGCCGGTTGCCGTGCGTGCCATAACGTTGAGGGCGTCGCATCTGCCACGCGGCTCCACTTTCCCCAGGAAAACGCATCGCGCGAACATATTGAGGCTTTCGGGCGTTCGCTGGTCGAACTGGTGAACCGGCACAACCCCGAGGACTCCATCCTTTTCAAGAAGCCGACTGCGCGTATCAAGCACAGTGGAGGCGAGCGAATCAAAAAGGGCAGCGACGAGGAGGCCCTGTGGCGGACCTGGATCAGCTACCTGGCCACGCTCTCAGGGCGCGAACTGGAGCAGGCTCTTCTTTACAGGCAGCAGGAACTTGCGTCAGCGGGAGTCGCGCCGCAAGTGGTTTTGCGCCGCCTGACGCACCAGCAGTACAACAACACCGTGCGCGATCTACTCGCCGAGCCGACCGCTCCAGCCAGCCAGTTTCCGGCTGAAGATTACGTTAATGGTTTTAAAAACCAGTACCAGTCGCAATCGTTATCGCCGATCCAGATCGAGGCTTACAGCCGCGCCGCGGAACATCTCTCGGCAAATGCCTTCCGGCGCGGTGATTCGCGCCACTTAATTCTGTGCACGCACGACGGCTCAGGGGACGCCGGCTGCCGTCTCGAGTTCATTCGCAATTTCGGGCGGCGGGCTTTTCGACGGCCGCTCGAACCGGAAGAGATCGCGCGTTACAACGCACTGTTCAAGAGCGCGGGCGATTTCCTCAAAGGCGCCCAGACCGTGATTGAGGCCATGCTGCAATCGCCATCATTCCTGTTCTGGATGGAGCAAACGTCGAACCCGCAATGGCGGCCGTACGCAATCGCGAGCCGGCTCTCTTATTTCATTTGGGACACAATGCCGGATGACGCGCTGCTCGATGCCGCTGCGCACGGCGAGTTGGAAACGCCGGGTGACGTAACACGCATGGCGCGCCGCATGCTGGACAATCCGAGAGCCAGGCAGGGTTTGGACGATTTCGTCTCGCAATGGCTGCGTTTTGACCGCGCCCTTACAACCGCGCGCGATACGCGCTTTTATCCGCTCTTCAATCGCGATTTGGCCTCGGCGATGACGGAAGAAGCGAAGCACTTTGTCGGAGATCTGGTCTGGAACGACCGCAACTTCATGGATGCCTTCACGGCCAATTACGGCTTTGTGAATTCCAATCTCGCGGCGGTTTACAAAGTGCCGCCTCCGGCGCGTGAGTTCGAGCGCGTGGAGTTTCCGGCCGCGCAGCAGCGCAGCGGACTTTTGGGGCAGGCACTTTTTCTAACGCTCACGAGCAAATTGGAAGATACTGCTCCAACAGCGCGAGGCTTGTTCGTGCGCGAGCAGTTTCTGTGCCAGCACGTGCCTCCTCCGCCGCCCGGAGTGGATACGAACCTGCCGGTGCTCGAAGAGGCGCGGCCGAAGACCAATCGCGAGCGGCTTTCGGTTCACACCGTCAACAAAAGCTGCGCCGGATGCCACGCGTTGATCGACCCAATCGGTTTCGGCCTGGAAAATTTCGATGCCATCGGAATGTACCGCGAAAAGCAAAAGCTGCTGTTTTACCCGGAGTACCACGGCGGTCCGAAAAAACCGAAACCGCGGGAAATCGATTTGACGTTCGACACCACCGGCCAATTGGCGGGACTTCCCGACTCGCAATTCACGAACGCGCGGCAGTTAGGTGAACTGCTGGCTCGCACGCCCCAGTGCCAGGAGTGCATCGTAAAGCAGGTGTTTCGGTACATGTCGGGACGCCACGATACACCGGCCGACCAGTCGCTGATCCGGCGGGCGTTCGAAGACTTACGGAACTCGTCTTTTCATTTCAAAGATTTGGTTGTATCCTTGGTGTCGCAGTGGGATTCTGCGCCGCCGAAAAGTTCTGACCATGTCGCAGCTAATCACCAAACGCGTTAGGCTTTCTCGAAGATTCTTTCTAAAGGGTTTCACTCTTTCCCACGTTCCAGTGGTGCTAGGTCTGCCGCCTCTGATTTCAATGTTCAATTCCGTTGGCACGGCGTACGCCGCAGAGGCGGATCCCACTAAAAAGACCACGCCGTTCGAGCGGCGCTTCGTTCTGTGGTTCAACGGCAACGGCATTCCGGAACGTTACTGGATTCCAGATCGTACGGGGCCAGACTACGACGTCACGGGCTGTCTGACGCCCATCGCAAGATTGCACGATCACGTCCACGTCTTGAGCGGTATGGACAACTCCGCGGTAGGCAATGCCGCCGGTGACGGACACTCGACGTCGATGAGCGCTCTGATGACGTGCACTCATTACACGGGCCGCAGTCCGGGTGGTCCTTCGGTTGACCAGATCCTTGCGCGGCGCATGGGCGACGAAACGCGATTTCGATCGCTGCAGGTCGGCGTATCGCAGGAATCGTTCGGCAGCGCCATCCACAAGAACATGAGCTGGGCGGGCGTTGACCGCCCGCTGCCTCCGGAAGAAATTCCGCACCGTCTCTTCGAGCGCCTGTTTGGCGCCAAAGATCTCGGCTGGATAAAGCGCAAGCGCAGCATCCTGGATGCCGTTTACAAAGACGCCGGTTTGTTGCGCAGGAATCTGCCCAGCGAAGACGCCGAACGGCTGGATGAGCATCTCGCGTCGGTTCGCGATCTGGAACGTGCCATTACCTCATTGCCTCCCGAGTATCGTCTGGCCGCCAAGCCCGATGAAGATTTCGATATGAAAGATTGGCCGCGCATCGCGAAAATCCAGAGCGATCTGTTGGCCTATGCGCTGGCCACTCGGCAGACACGCGTCGCGAGCTACATGCTCACCAAGTGCCAGGGCCTGGCGCGCTTTCCATGGCTTGGCCACACCGAAGCGCGTCACCACGATTACACGCATGCCGACGGCAAGGCACCGGGCGAGGAGGGTCCTAAGGGACAGCGCATCCTGCGCGACATCTGCCGCTGGCACGTGGAGGAATTCGCCTATCTTGTAGCCAAGCTGAAATCCATTCCGGAAGGCGACGGCACGTTGCTGGATCACACCTGTCTGGTTTTCGTGCATGAGCATGCCGAGGCGAACATCCATAAGAACAGCGGCGTCATCGCGCTGGTGGCGGGGTCGAGCGACCGGCTTGCGCATGGACGCCACACGCGCGTGATGGGCACCATCGGCGATTTATATCGCACGCTCGCCGAAGGCGCGCTCGACGCAAATCTGCCGTCGGATGCGTTTCCTACATCCAGCAAGCGGCTTACGGAACTGCTGGCCTAACCAAATTGAAATTCCGTTCAGTCTCCATCACTCTGCCGGGCGCCATCGGTCTGGTTGTGCTCGCTGCCGTAATTTACATCGGCGTGGGCGTGTACGGCGCCGCTCACTCGATGCGGCCCAGACGGCAGACTGAACTTGTCGCGACACCCGCCGCATTCAAGCTGGCCTATAAGGATGTGCAAATTGCGTCGCGCGACATGGACATTCAACTGTCGGGCTGGTGGATTCCACGGACGGGGAGCAGCAAGGCCATCCTGATGGTCCCCGGACGGGGGGAAAACCGGACCACCGAGTTTTACAGCCATTTCCTGGATCTCGCGGCGCGGCTGAACCAATTCGGCGAGCACGGTTTCAACATCCTGATGATTGAGCTGCGCGCGCACGGGTTGAGCGGCGGCAAGATTTCAACCTGGGGAATCGGCGAGCGCCACGATGTTGAAGCCGCCGTCGACTGGATCAAGGCTGCGGGATTTCGTCCGGGCAGCATCGGCGCGTTGGGCGCCTCTCTCGGCGCGTCGTCGTGTGTGTATGCGACGGCGGAAGATCCGGATATCTCAGCGCTGCTGGTTGATGGGCCTGGCGTGGTCGATTATCCGATCATTCGCAGGTCCTGGTCGCGACTGAGCGGTACGCCGCAGCTTTTCTTTCCCGCGGGCGCTCTGATGGAGCGCGTGCTCTATGGATATGATTACAGCGCTCTGCGCCCCATAGATGCCATGCGCAAAATCCCGCCGCGTCCTGTGCTGCTGGTTTACGGTTCTAAAGAATTGCCGGCCGACAGCGAGCGCCGCCCGCTGCTCAAGGCCGCGCTGCCCGATTCCGAATTATGGGTGGTCGAAGGCGCCGCGCACACCGGCGCGTACACCACGCAGCCCGACCTGTATTTGCAGAAGGCCGGAGCGTTCTTCGAACAGAATATCAAGTAGTGAGTTTCTACCGCACCGGTTTTGGTTCTTCCGCCGATAGCGGGTGAGTGGGTGGGAGTGGCCCGCACAGTATTTGAATTTCCGGCCGCGCTTTCTTGAGAGCCTCAATGCCCTCTTGTGTCGTCCCGGTTTCCTGTACGTCGACGTACTTCAGGCTCTTCCATTTCGCGAGCGCTGCTAGCGCGCGGTCATCCACGCGCGGGCAGCCCAGCAATGAGAGCTTGTTGACCTGGTCCAACGCAACGAGAGTGCTGAGACCATCCGCCGCAATTTGCGAATAGCTGAGCTTCAGCACGCGCAATTGTTTCAGCCCGGAGATGGCGCGCGGAAGATTGTCGTCCATGGGCAAGCCGGACGTGGCGCGATAACCGCCGGGGCCTGGGTGCGGTCCGCCAACATCGAGATATTCGAGAGTGGGGAACAGCCGGAGCACTTCGATGGCGTTCTGCGATAGTTTGCTTCGGCCGATGGACAATTGCCGCAAGGCGGTGAGCGGAACGAGCGCATCCAATCCGTTGTCGGTAAACGGCGTGTAGGCGATGTCGAGAACTTCGAGTTGCGGCAAACCACCCAATATTTCCAGCGCTCCGTCCGAGATCCGCGTTCCGTGGAGATTCAAGCTGGTCAGCTTTTTCCAATCTTTGATGGCTGTGATGCCACGGTCGGTAATCTGCTCCGCATAAAAGAGATTCAGTTCTTTCATTTGCTTCGCCGGCTTGCAGTACTGCAGGCCTTCATCACTGATGCGCGTGTGTGCCAGATCCAGCCGCTCGAGTTTCGGAAGACGCACGATATCGAGCAGCTCGGTATCGGTAACCCATGTGCCCGCGAGATGCACGGCTGTCACATCGCCGGTCGCGTTGCGTTCGGTCCGGCCGCCGAGTTCGTCAACCCAATCAAGGCTGCTGCCGGCGCAGAGCCCCGCGGCAACAAGCAACAAAAGGGCCGGCCGCTTCAGAGTTTTCGCCGCGAAGTGAGCGCGGAGTCCTTGTCCCAGAAAATCTGGCATTGCGGTAGAGCCTGCCTGATCTGCTGGTACCCGTGATCGGAAACCAGCGTGTGATAGAGATCGAGCGATTTGAGAGTCGGAATCGAAGCCAGCAATTCAGCGCCGTGATCTCCGACATCCGTGCTGTCCAGGCTCAACTCTTCCAACTGAGGAAGTGTCTTGAGCATCTCGATTCCCTTGTCGCTCATTTTGGTGTAATCCAGGTGAATGGCGCGCAGGCTTTTGATTTTGGCCAGTTCGGCGGCGCCGGCATCATCGATCTTGGTGCGGAACATACGAAGCCGTTCGAGATGCTGAAGAGCCTGCAAATGAGCGAGGCCCTTGTCGGTGAAGCGGCAATGGCTCAAATTCAATTCGCTCAGGCTCGCAATGTGCGCGAGTTTTTCCAATCCTGCATCGGTGACGTCGGTTCCGCGAAGATCCAGCGCGGAGAGCTTCGGAAGTTTGGCGAGATAGTCCAAACCCGCGTCCGTAATATCTGAATTGCTCAGCGAGAGTTTCTCGAGCGCGCCCAGCTGCGCGATTTCTTTGAGGGCTTCGTCGGTCACGGAAGTGGAGGTCAGGTCGAGTTCCTGCAATTCAGAGAGCCGCGAAAGCTTAGCAAATCCGGGGCCCTCCACCCGAACGCCTGAGAGCGCCAGCCGCCGCAAATGCACGAGTCCCCCTAAGCTCTCGAGGCCCCGGTCTGAAACTGAAGTAAAACTCAAATTCAGCTCGCGCAGTTTGGTGAGCCGGCTGAGAAATTCCAATCCCGCGTCGCTCACGTCGGTGGCTTCCAGATTGAGCCGTTCGAGAGACGTCAGTCCCCTCAGATACGAAACCTGCGCGTCTGTAAAAGGAATTCGAGCAAGCGAAATCGACTGTATGGCGCCATCGGAAACGCGCGCCTCGCCGCCCGCCGACTCGACCCAGGCGGCGATGGCCTTTAAGCCGGCGCCTCTCGGCCGCTCACTGCTCCGCGCGACCAGCGCCCGCGGAGCATTGCTCACAAAGGCAACCTTACAATCGGGCCGCGCTGCGCGCATGGCTTCAACGCCTGCGCTGTTCACGCCCGTATATCGGAGGTCGAGCAGTTCGAGCCGCGGCAGTTCCTGCAATTTCGCGAGTCCGGCGTTCGTCAGACGGCTGCGATAGAGATTCAGTTCGCGCAAATCTTTGAATTGCGCCAGAATCGCAGCGCTGGCATCGCTGATCTGCGCGCCCAGCAGGTTCAGCTCCTTGAGCCTCGTGAGCTTTCGCAGATACTGCACGCCTTCATCGGTGATTTTTACGCCGTAAAGGTTGAGAACCTCGAGGTCGGTCAGGTCCTGCAGATATTTGACGCCCTCATCCGTGACCAGCGTGCCCACCATGGTGAGCCGCCGCAGGTGTTTCATTCCGGCGAGCGCGGTCATGGTTTGGTCCGTGATGTAGGTGTCGTTGAGATCGAGAGTTTCCAGATTCACCAGCGGCGCAAGACTCTTCGGATCCTTCATCGTGCTTCCCTCGATGCGGAGATCCTTGAGCTGTGACAGGACCGCGATGCGTTGCAGGCCTGCATCCCACAAATCCAGCCAGGCGAGCGTAGTGAGTCCTACCTGAAGACGTTCCAGCTTCTTCAGGCCCGCGAAGAAGTCGAACACCTCGTCGGAATACGGAGCTTTGACATCGCTCACCGGGCTCCACATCCGCGCGGGCAGCAGCAGCTCGCGTACGTCGGCGAGTCCGGCCAGCGGTGCGAGTTCCTTGGGATCGGTGACGGTCCCGTGCATATCGACGCCGGTGACGTGGAGTTCACCCACCGGCAGTTCGAACGGATCGCCGATATATTCGGGACCCGAATCGAGCCGCACTCTGCCGCCCTCGCGAAGCACCCACATGGCGACATCGCGCTGCGTTTTCGGGACATTCCCAGCAGCATCGAGGGCCCGAGTGGTGACGATCGGCGCCGCCATCAGGAGCAGTAAAGGAATGCCTCGAAACGCCATTCTGTAGAGGGCCATCTTAGCCGGACAAACACGAATCAAGAGACGTTCGTATTATATCGTGACCGCAGCGGCAACTCGCGCGCTAAGCTGGTGCTGATGATTGGTTGGTGGACATTTGGGCACGGCGCGAGAGCCATGATTCGAGTGGGTTTGATATTACTTTGTACGGCCTTAGCGGCAGCGCAACACACCGCCACGACAGCGCAGGACTACGCTGAACGCGCCCGGGAGCTCATTGGCCAAGCCGACGCGCCGTCCGCTGAACGAGAGTTGCGCAAAGCGGTGGAGCTGGCCCCGGATAACACCGAGTACCTGGCCCTGCTGGGCGCCGCGCTGGGGATGCAGCACAAATTGCAGGAGTCGGATCAATTTTTCGAGAAGGCTTTGCGAATTGATCCTCGCGATATAGCCACGCGGCGTAATCTTGCGTGGAACCAGTTTGTGCTCGGCGATCTCGCCGCGGCGAAGAAAAATCTGAACCGCGTCATCCGGCAGAAGCCGGACGATGGCGCCGCGGTTTTGCTGCTGGGAATGATCGCGGAGGAATCGAAACAGTACAGCACAGCTATCAAGGTGCTGGAATCTGTTGCGGACCAGGTGCGCCTTCGGCCGGAATCGATGGCCGCGCTCGCGCGTGCGTACTATTACACAGGAAATCGGGATAAGGCCCGCGTCACTCTCGACCGCATCGAAACGCAGGGAGCGGACCCGGCGAGCATCTTCGCCGCCGCGCGAGTCGCAGTGGAATTGACCGAATTGCAACTGGCCGAGACATTGTTTCAATCCATCTGGACCAGTTATCCCGATACCGCCAAGCTGGGTTATGCGCTGGCGCGTGTCCAATACCGCGCTGGGAAATACTCCGACAGCATCGCAACGCTGCGGCGTACAATTGCCACTCACCAGGAATCGAGCGAGATTCACAATCTGCTCGGCTGGTGCTTATTCAAGACCGACGATCTGAAAGGGGCCGTCGCAGCGCTCGATCGCGCTATCGCCCTGGACGCCGGCGACGAATCGAATTATCTGGACGTCGGCATGATGCTGCTCGCCGGCCAACATTATGAAGGAGCGATGGCCGCAGCGGAAAAGGCTTTGGAGATCGCGCCCGATTCTTATCGCGCTCACCGTCTCAAGGCGCAGGTCGAGATGAAAGTCGGCCGCCCGAAAGACGCAGAGGCGCTGTACGCTCATGCGGTCGCAGTCAACCCGGCGGATGCCGATGCGATCGCCGGACTCGCGACCGCGCAACTGGATATCGGAAAAACGGCGGCTGCGGAAGAAACACTCAAGAAGGCTATTGAGCGGCTGCCGCGCGAGGCGCTGTTGTATCAGGCATATGGGAACATGCTGCTCTGGGGCGAGGGGACAACCAATCCTGAAGCCGAGGCCCGCGCCGTGGCGCTTTTGAAAAAAGCCGAAGCGCTTGATCCTTCACTCGCCGAAGCGCATTACCAACTCGGAAAGCTCGCTTTGCGCGACGACAACGTTCGAGAAGCTTGGCGGCAGCTCGAGGCCGCGGTCAGACTCGATCCCAAGAGCAGCAAGAATCATTACGGGCTGGCGCAGGTCTATCGCAGGCTGGGCCGCACCGCAGATGCCGCGCGCGAAGTCCAGCTATTCCAGGCTCTGAAATCGAAAGAAGCGGTTCCCCGGCGTGGGCCGGCGTGAAACGTTGACGTTAGCTCGAGTTCCAGCCCGGCTCATCACTTGCCCACGAACGCTTTTGTCGGCACGCGCCGGTTCACCACCAGCCAATACAATCCCACCTGGCGGATGGTCTCGCGAAATTGGTCAAAGTCACCGGCTTCTGTATGTAGCTGTTCACGCCCAGATGATAAGTTTTAGCAAATCCTTTTCTTCCGCCGATGAAGTCAGCACGACCACAGGGATGCGCGCCGTCCGCGGGTCGCGCTTGATTTCTCGCAGCACCTGCAGCCCATCGATTTTGGTAATTTCAAATCGAGAAAGACCAGCTTGGGAGTGCGGTCAGTGGCCCGGTTCGCGTACGCGCCACGGCAGAAGATAAAATCGAGCGCCTCCTCCCCGTCGTTGACCACGTGAACCTGATTGGCGAGCCCTTCCTGCCGCAGCGCGCGCAAGGTCAATTCCTGGTCGGATGGATTATCTTCAACCAGTAAGACTTCGACCTCTTCCTCTCTCATCTCGACCCCTCTTTGCCGGCGCTCGTCTGATTCGGGTGCCATCTATTCCGGCGCGGCGGTCAACTCGGGCGCGGCCAAAGTAAAATAGAACACGGCTCCTTTGTCCGGCTCTGCCTCAACCCACACTCGTCCGCCGTGCTTCTGAAGAATTCGCCGCACTGTTGCCAGACCCACGCCCCTGCCCTCGAAATCCTGCGGCCGATGCAGCCGCTGGAATACTCCAAATAGTTTGCTGGCGTACTTCATATCGAAACCTACGCCGTTATCCTTCACAAAAAGGATGCACTCTCCGTTTTCGTTTCTAGTTCCTATTGCAATCGCCGCCTGGGCCCGGGTGCGCGTGAACTTTACCGCATTCGAAAGCGGATTGACCAGCACCTGCTTCATAAGCCCCAGATCGTATTCCACCACTGGTAATAAGCCGATCTTCCATTCAATCTCCCGTTCCGCAAAATCCAGGCCCAAGTCTTTCACCACCTGTTGAACTGTCACGTTGAGATCCGTCGGTTGCCGGTGCGGCTCCTGCCGTCCCAGCCGCGCAAGACCCAGCAGATCGTTCACGAGATGGTCCATTTTCGTGGTTCCCTCACGCACCAGAGACAAATACCGCTTAGCGGTGGCATCGAGCTTATCCGATAGTTCTTCCAACAGAATTTTCGAGAAACCATTTATCTGGCGCAGCGGAGCGCGCAGGTCATGCGCAACCGAATAAGTAAAAGCCTCCATTTCGCTGTTGCTGGCCTCAAGCGCCGCTGTGCGCTGCTGCACCCAGCTCGAGATCTGCATTCAATTTCTGTATCTCTTCCTCCGCCCGTTCCCGCTGTGTAATGTCGCGGGAAACGACGATACCTCCCCGCTGCACGCCGCCTTCGTCGATCAAGGGACTCCCTGTAACGGCGATGATGGTATTTCCGGTCTGAGGATGCCTCACGACCATTTCCACATCTCTCACGGTCTGGCCCCGCATGGCGCGTGCAGTGGGAGCTCGAATGCCGGATACGGCGTCACCTGTCACCTGGTCCGGCAGGTAAAGCTTGTGTGTTCATTCCAGTGCCCGGGTGTGCTCTCGCTAGGACCACTGCCCAGAATTCGTTCCGCTGCCGAGTTGAACAGCAGAAAGCTTCCGTTCTCATCGGCCACAACCACGCCTTCGCCCATGGGAATCGACTGCAGAATCGCCGTCTGCTTCCGCAACTCGCCTTCGGCCTTGGCGACTTGCGCCTTTTCCGTGCCGATATCGTCCAGAATGTTCAGCGTCGCGGCGCGGCCCTGGCAAACCGCCTCGATTCGCTGTTTGGGCGATTCGATAATAACGAGTTTAGCGTTGGGCACATACGGATGAAGTAATCTGACATTGAGTGGTTCGCCGTCGAACGCAATCGTGGAATTCTCGAAATCTCGGAAACGTATAAAGCTGCTTTTACTGCGCACGAGAAAACAGATGGTATCTTCGCGGAACGCTTCTGTGATGTAGACGATGTTCTTTCGCTCAGGCCGTATGGTCATTACAGGCCACAAATCGACTTTCTTGCTCTTGAGAGCGGCCTCTGAGCTTTCGGGTTCAAACGACCACTCAAATGAATGCCGCGGCGGCGGGCGGCTTCGTTGATCAGTTCCACAGCCAGGCCCGCGGGTTGGCCGTCTGGCCGAACAAAATGTTGGGGCGGTTGATTGCTGAACCCGATGCGATAAACTCGCGCCTCGAACTTGGGCTGCCCCATCTGCCACCAGGCCCACGCGGCTCCCACGGCGAGGACAACGCCGGACGCGATAATCCACTTCAACTTGCTTCTAACACGGATCAATTTCATTTGAGCCGACTCACGCAGGCGCCGCCCACCAGGCTTGAACGGCCGTGGGACCCCCACGTTCAGAATTGTTTTGCGCCATGGGAAAGCACAGCGTTATCTTTCGGCATACCAATGCTTCGCTCGATCATCACGAAAACGCACGGAAGCGGTGTCTCTTGTATCTGATAGAGGGCGGCAACACCGGCCGTCAACTTTGAAAGACCTGGACGTACCTACACAAATTAGTACAGCCATCCCCTACTTCGGAGTGGCAAATCTCGATGCGAGTTCTTCAGAAATAGAAACCTGGCGGGGTAGTTCTAGACAACGCCGTAGCCCCTCGGCCGCCCTGCCGAATTATCGTCACAGCGCCAGGTGCAGGCTAACATACTCTTCGCGCTCTGCACATTCGACACCGAATCCGAGCGACGAGCGAGCGGATGGGTGAATGTTCCGCCGACCGGCATTTTCACCCACCGTGACCCGACGGCAAGAAGCAAATCCCTAGCAATCACCTCCCGCCTCTCAAGCAAGAACCTGCGGCTGCGCGCAGATTTTTGATAAAACAGAAAAGTCCTGGAGGTTGCATACTATGTACTCACGCCGCACTTTTATCGAAGGAGCTGCCGCCGGCCTCGCGGGCGCGGCGCTTAGCTCATCGCGAGCGCTGGGAGCGAATGACCGCATTCGGATTGGAATCATCGGCCCGGGTGCGCGTGGTAAGCAGCTCATGAAACAGGCGCTCGAGTGCCCGAATACGGAAATCGTAGGTGCCGCCGACGTTTACACCAGGCGTCTCGAGGAAGCCACGAAAATCGCGCCATCGGCAAAAACATACTTGGATTACCGGCATCTCCTGGAGGACCAGAGCGTTGACGCGGTGCTGATCGCCACTCCGCAGCATTTGCATTGCGAACACTTCGTCGCTTCGCTCGATGCCGGCAAGCATGTGTATCAGGAAAAAACCATGGCGTTTTCGGTGGATCACGCCAAGCGCATGCGCGCGGCCTTCGAGCGCGCCGGCAAGCGCATCGTCCAGATCGGCCACCAGGGTTGCTCCATGGGGCAGGTCGCGGACGCCATGGATTTCATGAAGAGCGGCAACGTCGGCAAAATCACCTCGATCCATTCACACATGTACCGGAATACTCCCCACGGCAAACCACAGTGGACACGGCCGATTCTTCAGGACATGACGCCGGAAAACATTATCTGGCGATCCTTTGAGGGCGAAGCCGCGCCGCACGAATTCGATCCCAACCGCTATATCAACTGGCGATTCTTCTGGGATTATTCCGGCGGCAATTTTTACGAAAACATGTGCCACCAGTTGGCCATCTGGTACAAAGTGCTCAACTTGAAAATTCCCACATCCGTCACAACCGTCGGCGGCATTTATCTATGGCAGGATGGCCGCGAAGTGCCGGACACCATGAGCGTGAACATGCAGCATTCCGAAGAAATGCTGTTCACCTGGGACTCCGGTTTCGGCAATGCGGTTTTGGGCATCTCCGAATATGTTCTTGGAACGGACGGAACCATCATTAACGGGAGCGAGATGGACGACGGCATCCGCTACGTGCCGGAGAAAGTCAACCGGCCGGATGGTTTTGAGATTGTCGGGCGCAGGCGAACGGCCGAAACCGCGCACATGCAGAATTTTCTCGATTGCATCCGATCGGGCAGCGAGCCTAATTGTCCATTCGAGCTGGGCTATCGGGTCGCCATCGCGACGCGCATGGCCGTGGACAGCTACCGGCAAGGGCGCACACTGCGCTGGGAGCCGGGCAAGGAAGAGGTGGCTTGAACTTGCGCACCATGTCTTCACGGCGCGATTTTCTTGCGCAGGGCGGCGGCGTAATGGTAGCCGCGCTGGCCGGCACACCGACGCAGGCGGCGAGGCGCACGCCGATGATCGATTGCCATGCGCACGCCGGACACGCTCCGGCGCTGACGGACCCGTGGACCACGATTGCCGATCCGGAAGAGATCCTGCGCCGCAACCGGGAAGCGGGAATCGACCAGAGCGTCATCTTTCCCATTTCCAACGATACGTTCGAGAAGGCCAACCAGGAGATTGCCGGGATATGCCGCAAGTTCGCCGGCCATTTCATCGGCTACGCAAAGCACGACCCGGAAACGGAAAAAGGCCGCATCCGCGCCATGCTGATACGCGAGTGCAACGAGCTCGGCCTGCGCGGTCTCAAGCTGCACGTACATCCCGGCCCCGAAGTTTTGGACACGGTCGCCGAACTGGGAATTCCGGTAATTTACCATCCCGCGCGAGTGGCCCTTATTGAAGAGATCTCCCGGGATTATCCGACGGTGGATTTCATCCTAGCGCACCTTGGCGCGGATATGTCTTATGACTGGCGAGAACACCTCGCCGCCATCGAGATGGCCAGGCGCCACCAGAATGTTTATCTCGATACAGGGGCTGTAGTGCTGACGCGATACATCGAGCAGGCCGTTCACGAACTTGGCGCTGAAAAAATCATCTTCGGCAGCGACGAGCCTGAAGTGGACTGCCGGCTGGAGATTTTCAAAATTCGCATGCTCGAGCTGCCCAAGCTGCAGGAGGAGAAGATTCTTGGCGGAAATTTGCAGCGCCTGCTCGGAAAATACCGCGGAAAAGCAGCATGACCGTAATTGACGCTCACGCGCTGGCCGGCAAAGGGATTTCCTGGGCGGAGCCGCAGCGCGAGGTGAATTACGATCCTGCTGAGCTGGTAGAGCGATCAATCGCTGCCGGTATTGATAGGGTGTGCATTGTTTCGCCTCGAAGCGCGGATTATCCAGCCGCCAACCAATACATCTCGAACGTTTGCAGCCGGCAGCCTGAGAGGCTGATCGGCATTGCTGTGCATCATCCGCAGAGAGAAGCAGGCCGCATCCGACAGATGCTCGACGCCGAAGTGAAATCCCTGGGGCTGCGTGCCGTGCGGTCTGACGGGCATCCCACGCGCGAACTGCTCGACGCGGCTTCGGAGCTGCAAATTCCGGTGATCTATTATCCAAACCGAAAGCGGGGAGCCGGACCCGGCCGCTGGTACCACATGATCGCGTCCACTTACCCGCACGTCCGCTTCATTCTGCCGCACCTGGGCGAGTATTGCTCCGAAACCTGGTGGGGACATATGGAAGCGCTGGACCTCGTCAGACGGTATCCGAACATTTATCTAGATACCGGCGGAATCGGCAGCCTGAAATATCTCGAGCTGGCTGCTAAGGAGCTGCCGCCTGAGCGAATCCTGTTCGCTTCGTTTGCGCCCGAACTGGATATGCGCGTCGGTGTGGAATCCATCCGGCTTTTGCATCTTTCGCCGGAGCGCCATGCGGCAATCATGGGCGAAAACATGCTGAAGCTGCTTCGAAACTCCTAGAACTCCGCGACCCGTCTTCGCGCGCCAGAGTCGGCAAGACAAAAAAAGAGCCGCGCCTTTTTTGGACGCGGCCCTGTTTTCTAGGGACTCTAGGACTGCTCAGTTTACCAGCTCGAATCGAAGACCAAGCCTGAATTGAATTCCATAGTGCAGGGTCAGCCGCGGGGTGACGTTCCACCGGTCGCGTATGTACGCGATGTACAACATTGCGCGAATTGTATAGACTTCCGGAAACTGCACGGATTTGCTGGCCTGATCCGGTAACCCGAGAAGAAAAGAAGCAAACGAATTCCCGTTAGCGCTACCAATCGCGGGCGTTCCGGCCGCCGGACAACCAACTCAGCACCCGCAGCAGTGGCAAACCGCTCTGTCCCGCAAAGCGGGCGGACGCACATGGACGGGAAACGCCCAAACACGAATGTGGCGCTGGAGCACGCGGAATAATTCAGATCCACGAGACGGCGACTCTACGGACATGTGGATCCGTAAACGCCTCCCGTGGGGGCCCATTGATTCCATATCGCGTTGGAGTTATGTTTGCACTACTCATGCCGCAACGCGGTGAGCGGGTCGATTTGAGATGCGCGCGCTGCGGGAGCTAAACCGGCCAAAATCAACGCAGCGATCAGGATTGCGGCCGCCGACAACATCGCGGTTGGGTCGGCGGGCTTCATTCCGAACACGAAGGATTTGATGGTGGACATGGCGCTCCAGGAACAGACGAGACCAATGGCGAGCCCCGCAACGGCTAGCGCGAGCACCTCGCGCAGAACCATCCAGATGATACGTCGCCGGCCGGCGCCCAGAGCCATACGAATGCCGATTTCGTTGGTCCGGCGCGACACCGCATAAGACATGGTGCCGTAGAGGCCCAAACATGCGATCAGCAGCGCGAGAACCGCAAACGCCGTGCAGAGATCGGCGAAGGTCCGCTCCTGGCTGATGGTGCTGTCGGTGCGCTGCGATTGCGTCATCATGCCCGTGATTGGGACTCGCGGCGCGGCTTCGTGGATGATCTTGCGAACGGTCTCGGCAAGCGCGAGAGGGTTGCCCGCGGTGCGCAGTTCGAAGAACATGGCAATGGGTGGCCGCTTAACAACGTTCTGCAGGTAAGAAATGTATGCGACGGGCGGAATTGCCTGCTTCAGTGAGTTGTAGCGAGCGGTCCTCGCGATACCCACGATCGTCATGTCGCCAGCCTCCGAGTTACCGAGTACGAAGCGCCGCCCGATAGGATTCTGGTTGGGGAAATACTTCTTAGCGAAGACTTCGTTGACCACAGCAGCGAGGGCCGCTCCATCAACATCGTGCGCGCCGATGGGGCGACCGAGCAAGATCGGAAGTTGCATCGTTTCGAAGAACGTGGGACCGACAGAAATGTAGGACGTATTCGGGCCGCCGCGGCCTTCTTGTTTGGGAGCACCCGGCAGGGTGATGTTGGTCGAACTGCTCGAATTGGCAACCAATGGCATGTCCGTAATTGTTGCGGCGCGCACGCCGGGCAGAACACGGAATTGCTCGTCCATACGTACGTAGAACTCCTTTAACGCCGCGTCTTTGTAGCCCGCCTGGCTGGCGTTCAGGCTGAACGTCAGCAGACTGTCCTGGTTGAAGCCGATCTCCACGGAATGCAGGTTGGCAAGGGTACGGACAAAAATCGCGGCTCCCAGCACTAGCAGCAGGGAAAGAGCAATCTGAGCCACGACAAGGAGCTGACCCAGGCCGACGCGCCGTCCGTGCCTGCGGGGGGCGCTGGCGCGAGTCTCTTTAAGCGCTGGAGTGATATCCACGCCCGTGGCTTCAATGGCCGGTGCAAGCCCAAACAGGATTCCTGTGGCACATGTGATCGCGATTGTGAAAGCGAGGATGCGCCAGTCCAGTTCCGCGCGAAGACTGAAATCCTCGCGGCCACCAGCGAGCAACCAGATCAGGAAACGAATCCCTGCGGCTGCAACGCCCATGCCCAGGATGCCTCCAGGCAGCGCGAGTAGCAAGCTCTCCGTGAGCAACTGCCGCATCACACGAAGCCGGCCCGCGCCCAGACTAAGCCGCACGGCTATTTCGCGCCGCCTCGCGTTGGCGCGAGCGAGAAGCAGATTCGCAATGTTGGCACAGGCGATAGCCAAGATGAACGCAACCATGGCCATCAGCACAAAGAGCGGCTTTGAATACCGCCGGCGCAGCGAGTCTACACCGGAACCGCCTTCCTCGAGCCAAAGTGCCGGAAGGTCACCCCGATCCTTATCATTGGCCGCCGAGGCAAACGCAAACTGATTGAATCGCGCGGCAAGCTCAGCCTGAGCGCGCGCCAGCGTAACGCCGGGTCGCAATCTGCCCATCATATCAGCCCAATAGAAATGCTCATTGATGAACATCGTGTCGTGTTCGTCGCCGTAGTTCCGCGCGAGCGATGGACGGTTCACGATTGGGATGTAGAGCACCGGGGTGGAGCCGGGTGTGATCCCGAAGAATTCGGGTGAGGCCACTCCCGCGATGGTAAACGGGATGTTATTGATGCTGATGGTCTGGCCAACGGCCGCCGGATCTCCAGCAAAGCGGCTGCGCCAGTAGTTATGACTGAGAACCGCCACCTGCGAAGCCCCAGCGAGGTTATCGTTATCGCCGATGAGCCGGCCCGCAGCGGAAACGATTCCGAGGCCGCTGAAAAAGTTTCCTGAGACAAGTTCGACTTGGCCGAGTTCAGCTTGCCCGTTGACGGCCAGGTTCAACTGCCCCGCGTCCTTGTATGCAAAAAGGGTCAAGAAAACGTTGTTCTGATTGCGAAGAAGTTCATAGGCGGGCCACGGGAAATCTGGGCTCGTCATACCGCCTCCCGGCTCGTCGTAGCCGCTGCCGTTATGACTATGAACTACCGCGGGATCCCGTCTGGCGCGCCAGTTCAGTATCACCAGGTCACCAGGATTCCGGACAGGCAGGGCGCGAATCATGATCGCGTCCATGACGCTGTACATCGAGGTATTCGCTCCGATTCCCAGCGCGAGCGACAGCACCGCCATGATGGTGAACAATGGATTCTTGCACCACGTGCGCCAGCCATACCGAACATCTTGGCCGAGCCGTTCGAGTGATGTTAAGCCCCACATTTCGCGAATGTCCTCCTTCAGCAGCAGCACGTTCCCGAAATCGCGATAGCTGGCCCGTTCGGCTTCCTCGCGCGGAGTGCCCGAACGAATTCGCTCCTCCGCCTCGGCCGCCAGGTCATAAGCGATCTCATCATCGAGATCGGTATCGCGCTGTTTCGACCGCCAAGGCCGCCACCCCATCCCTCGTTGCTAGCCCCCTTGTGCCGGACGCATGACGCGGGTGATCGCGCGGACAAGAAGCTTCCATTTCGACTGCTCAGTTAGTAGTTGCTTTCTTCCCGCCGTGGTCAGCAAGTAATACTTTGCCCGCCGGTTTAAGTCCGAACTCTTCCATTCCGACGAGATCAGGCCCCGATCCTCCAGACGATGCAGCGCCGGATACAAAGAACCGCGCTCGATTCGCAGCAAATCGGACGAACTCTGCCGGATCGCCTGGCCGATGCCATGTCCATGCTGCGACCCCCACTGGAGAGTTCGCAAGATCAGCATGTCCAGCGTGCCCTGAAGCAACTCGACGCGATTTTCCCTACTGTCGCTTGCAGCCATGATGCCTGGAAGACATTCTAGTAGAACATTCTTCTTTCGTCTACTAGATTGTCTGCTAGTGTCCTCCATCGAAAACTAGCAGGCCATGCTTGAGCGTTGTCTCGGCGATGCCGCCACATTCACAGCAACCACGATCGCGGCGATCAGGCGCGCAGGCCCGGGAAAACACAAGGAAGGGCACTCGGACGGGAAACGCCCGTTTCTCCTTTGTGGCGCTTCCCAGGCGGGTCCCCGATCTCAGTCGGCGGGATGGCGACAAACCACCCAAGTGGATTCCGTGAGCGGCGTGTACGGAAGGGATCTTCATGGCACTTTGATCCACGGCCGGGCGAAAGCCGCCATGTCCCCTTATGTTACGGGCTATTCAGTTCGGAGGATCTCCATGATGTCGAGTTGAGCAATAGGGCGAGTCCCCACCCAAATGCCTACCGCTGCAATCAAGGCCATGCCGAGAACTGCGGCCACATATGCTACGGCATTCACCGATTTCGCGCCGTCGACCAGGTTCTCCAGTAGCCGTACGCTGAGCACGGCCCCGGCAATTCCAGGAATCGCGCCGGCAGCAATCGGGATCAAGCCTCTCCGCACAAGGCTGAACCGCAGTCGCGCTGGAGTAGTACCGAGAGCCATCCGCACGCCCATTTCGTGCGTCCTTCGGGCAACAGCATACGAAACGATCCCATAGATTCCAATGACGGCGAGCAGCAACGCGATCGCGGCAAACCAAGAAACGGCGGTCCTGTAGAATTCCGGCCGGGCGAGCGCGTCAAACATCCGCTGCTCCATGGTTTTTACGCCGAACACCGGAACCTGCGGGTCGACCGATCGGATCGTGTCGCGAATCATAGCGAGCCGGTCTTCCGCGCGTCCATTGACGCGTGCCACGAAGGTCGAGAAGAAGCCACCTGGCGAGTGGGCGGGAACATAGATCTGGTTTACGTTGGCTCCGTCCGTCATATAGTCCATCCCTTTGACCATGCCGATGATTCTCCACGGAGGAGTGCTGCCTATCGTAACTTCGTGGCCCAGGGCATCCGCGGGCGACCCGAATTCACCCGCAAACCGCTCACTGACGATAGCAACTCTGGCGTCGACATGTGCTTCCGCGTCTGTGAATTCGCGACCACGCAGAACGCGTCCACCCATGGTGCGGAAATAATCCGGCATCACCGGAACCAGCATCGAACTATCCTCGGCTGGTCGGCCGTCCATCCCAAATGGCCCTCCCATGAAACCGGTGGCATAGATCGGGAGGAACTCGGTTGCGCTGGCGCTGCGAACTCCAGGACGCTGCCGGATCCGAGCCAGCGCTTCCTCGAAATAAACCAGCCGACGTACGTCGTCTTGGTGGTTGGTACCTTCCAGCGATACGTTCACGGTGATCAGACCCGACCGGTCAAACCCGCGATCGACGTGCATCAGATCGAGAAACGCGCGCCCTACGGAAATCGATGCGCCAACAAGCATGATCGTCAGCATCACCTGCGACGCTACCAACGTTTCACGAATGAAACGTGCGCCACGCGCTTCGCTGGAGCCGCGAGTTCCGAACGTATGGGCGCGACTGGCGTACAACGATGGCAGCACGCCGAAAAGCAACCCGCTGAGAACTGATGCAGCGATCGCGAAACACAGCACGCGGCCATCCAGAATAGAGTAAGCTTGCGCGGCCAGCGCCGCGGGTTGAAACGCTGCCGCAATGGACGTAGTCCAGAGCGCGATGAAAATTCCGGCGGTACAGGCAGCCAGCGAGAGCAGCACGCATTCGGTCAGCAACTGTTGCGAGATCCGTGCCCGGCTCGCTCCCAGCGCAGAGCGTATCGAAAGCTCGGTGGCGCGGTCTGCAGTGCGTGCCATCAACAGGTTCGCGACGTTGGTGCAAGCAATCAGCAGGATCAGCACCACGCGCAGGATCAGCACCACGCACGCCATCAGCACCAGCGAGCCCTTTCTTGCCGGCCCGGCGAGTTCGTCTCTAAGCTCGCTGATGGCCGATGGAAACTTGATCCTCTGAAGAGGGCTGCGGTTGGGCCAGAGCCGCTCGGCTTCGATGGCGAATGCTGCGCGGGCCTGCGTCCACGTGATGCCCGGTTTCAGCCGCGCGATGGTTTCCCAGCCATTATTGCCATTGCTAAAAGCTGCCGGCTTCCAAAGAACGGTCTTGCCCGGATAGTCAAACCCCGGCGGCGCAACCCCAATAACCGTAAGCGGGTTTCCTTCTATTCGAATCGTGGCGCCCAGGGCCTTCGGGTCGCCCGCAAAAAGGTCCTGCCAAAGTCCGTAACCGATCACCGCCACTGCGTTGCGCCCGGGCGATCCCCACCCCGTCGCGTCCACGTCATCCTCTGAAGCAAATCCGCGCCCAATCACCGGTTGCGTGCCGAGCAGCGAGAAAAAGTTCCACGATGCCTGGACGACATGCGCCCGTCGCCACTCACCGGCTCGGCCCAGATTGACATCGAGCTGTTCGAATAACGCGGCGTCGGCAAGATACGCGCTTTGACCGCGCCATTCGTGAAATTGCTTGGCGCTGTCGTGGGGCTCAAAAAATGAGCTCAGGTAGGCCAGGCGTTCGGGATCGCGAAACGGCAGCGAGCGCAGTAGCAGCGCATTCACCACGCTGAAGACGCCTGTATTCGCGCCGATGCCGATGGCGAGCGCGAGAATTGCAAAGCCGGTGTGCCAGGGATGGCGGACCCAAAGACGAAGTGCGTGCCTGGCATCCTGCGTGACTTCCCGAACAAACTGTGAAGGGATGGAGATCGCCAAATCCGCAAACAGGCGATCCACAGGATCGCCAAGGCGGCGGCCCCAGTCGATTCGTGGAGTTCGTCGCGAAATGCACGCTCCAAAAGTTCCGCATAGTCTTCACGAAACCCGGCCGGATAGAGCTTAAGCAGCCACCGGTATAACCTCAATGAGAATGGCGTTTCAGGCATGCTTGGGCACTCCAAACCTTGCCGCGGCCAAGCGCACCAGCTCGCGCATGCGAGCGGCCTCCGCTTGTGCCACCTTGCGGCCATAGGGCGTGATTCGGTAGTAGCGACGACGCTCGTCGTCCAGGTGCGGGTCGGGCCGCGCGTCGGACTCTTCAATCAGCCCCAGCCCCAACAGTTTGTTGATAGATCCGTAAAGCACGCCGGGGCCAAGTTTCAGTTTGCCTCCAGTGCGCAGAGAAATCTCGCGTTTCAGGGCGTAACCGTGGCGTTCACCCTCGCCGAGGGACAGAAGGATGTGGAACACAGTGGGCGAAAGCGGCGTGAGATCGTCTGTGGCGGCTTGGTCTTTCGAGGACATACTAGCACAGAAACAGATATAGTATGC
>QHXW01000033.1 GCA_003223115.1 Acidobacteriota bacterium | reverse complement strand
TTCGTCAAACACCGTCTGTTAGTGCCGCTGAACTGCTTCATAAGGCCATGGCGGCGGCCGAGTCACGATCGGGTACGCCGCGGCGCATTCAGATTCGAACGCGCACGCATAGTCTGACGCGCATCGTCGGAAGCGCTCGGACGGCTGCGATGACGGGCGCCGGGGCAGACTCGCTCGCGAGAATCGAATCGATGTTTCGCGCAGCTCACTACAATTGGGAAGACCCCCTGAGCGCGAAGTCTTATGCCGAATGGCGAAACCAGCTCCCCGACAAGCGCGATGAAGTAACCTCGGAACGGGACCGCTACCAGCTTCGCACGACCACCGGCTCAGGAGAGTTAGTGGAGGCGACCTTGCAACTCAGTTTGCAAGACCTGCGCGCGGTAGAGGGAACGCTTCAGTTTCGCAATCGCGAGTGGGTGGAGTTCACCGAATTGCCCAATGTTCCCACGCCCCCTCCACACGTGCCAGCCGAAGTGGCTGATGCGGCGCCGGCGTTGTCGCCCCGGCCATCGAAGCCGGACCAACCGGCAGCACGCGTGGCTACACTAGGCGATGAACTCAAAGTGTTAGCCGCTCTTCACGAGCTCGGCGCCGATCTGGGCGATCCTATCGAAGTCATGCCCTTCGGCGGCCAGATTCTGGTAACGGGTAGGGGAATCGCTCCCGAACGCCAGCGTGAGATTCGCGATGGACTGGGTGCAATACCGGGGGTCACCGTGCGGTTCTCGGAACCCTCCACTGAAGCTCTCGGGCCTGAGGGGCGAATTCCGAGGAGCATTTCCGTCAGCCCTGGAACGAGTCGCTTGCAAGCTGAGTTGGAGAAACAGCTCGGGGGTCGCGCAGCGCTCGAACAGTTCGCCGATCAGGTCCTGGAGATGACCGAAGCGATGATGTCCCGCGCTCACGCCTTACGCCGGCTCGCCCAGCGCTTCTCCCCGGAACGGGAAGCGCGGATGTTTCCCAAACAACAGCAGCTTCTGAAAAGGCTCCGCCAGGAGCACGCTGAAGCACTGTTGCAGAACGTGATCGACATTCAGAGCCGCGTGCAGCCCGTACTGGCTGCTCTGGGCGCGAGTGCCGGTGTTGGTCAGGAGCCGATAATATCCGTTCCATGGCAAGATGCTACCGAACAGTTATTCGCAGAAGGGCGGCGTAACGAAACTTTGTTGGTTACCATTCTAGGTGTGCCTGGCGGCGAAATCCAGTCACAGGAACTGCCAGTCCAGGTCATTGCCAGCCTGGCGCAATTGCGGGACCGGGCCGAGAATTATGAACGCCTCACGATAGGGCGATGAGGGAGCAGCAATGTTCCGGCGATTCCTTGTGTTTGTCCTTCTCAGTTGTCTGATGGGCGGCGCGCTGCTGCGAGCCCAATCTTATACGCATCTTTTCGGATTGATCCGCGATCCCTCCGACGCCGCTATGCCGGACGCGACCGTAACCGTGGTGAGTGAGGAAACGGGCTTTCGCCGCGTGACCCACTCACGTTCCGACGGCAGCTACGTCGTGGCTTCTCTCGAGCCTGATCTGTACACGATTACGGTGCGCAAAGCAGGGTTCCGCACCATGATCCATCTCGGGGTTCGGCTGCAAGTGGCGCAGCCGGTGCGAGTGGACTTCACTCTCACCCTTGGAAGCATGCAGGAATCGATCAGAGTGGAGGGTGTACCAGCGATGCTCCAGACAGAGCATGCCTCGGTCGAAACGTCGATCGGCCGCGAGGAGATCGAACGGCTTCCTTTGAAGGGGCGCAGTCTGATGGACTTGCTGAAGTTTGCGCCTGGCACCATCATCACGCCGGCCACGCGTGGGGAGGCGGGTCAGTTTACCTCCAACGGGCAGCGTCCGAATACGAATTACTTTAGCGTTGACGGGGTCAGCGTGAATACTGGCGTCAGCGCCGGGGGCTTGCCCGCGCAGAGCACAGGCGGATCGCTGCCTGCCATGACGGCCCTTGGTAGCCTCCACAGCCTCCTTTCAGTAGAAGCCATCAACGAGCTCCAGGTACAAACTTCCACAACGGCGCCGGAGTTCGGCCGCTTGCCGGGAGCACAGATCGCTTTGAGCAGCCGCTCCGGGACGAACGAGTTTCATGGATCTGTCTTCGATTACCTAAGGAATGAAGCGCTTGATGCTAATGACTGGTTCGCGAATCGCCACGGGGACGGGCGAACACCGGTGCGCATGAACGATTTTGGAGCTTGGCTCGGGGGTCCCGCCAGACGCAATCGAACATTCTTCTTTCTATCCTATGAAGGGATGCGCGTGCGGCAGCCTTTTGTCTGGCGCGCAGCTGTTCCTAGGGCGTTGGCGAGGCGAGATGTGCCGGACTGGGAGCGGTCACTGTTGGATCTGTTTCCTATGCCGAATGGGCCGGAACTCGCTCAGGGCTTGGCGGAATGGACGGGACGAAACAACAGGCCCGCTCGGTTCGACGCCGGCAACCTGCGTATCGACCATGCTCTCAAGTCGGCTATCACTTTGTTCAGTCGTTACAACCAGACTCCGTCCTGGAGCGAATTCAACGGCACGCAGGTGAATCGGATCGCCATCGATTCCCGGGGCCTTACGCTCGGAGTTAACGTGCGACTGAAGTCCAACGCAGTTGCGGATGTACGGTTCAATACCTCGGAGGCAGGTCTGCGCTCAGCTTGGGGTTCGGTGAGTTCCTCGCCTTGCGATCTGCGTCCGGTGGTTGTTTTACTGCTGCGGACCCAAGGCGCCTGCGGTTATTTGCTCAGGTTTTCCATCGCAGGAGTGGGACAGGTGGTGTCTGGCTCGGAGGGCGACCTGCGGCAGACGCAGTGGCAAGTGGCGTCCGCCGTGGTCGTGAGTCATGGAACGCACCAAGTCCGGCTGGGTGCGGATTATCTCCGGCTCACCCCTACACGCCGTATCACAAATCGAGGCCTTGGTGTAATCGCCGAAAGCTTGGCAGGTTTGGGCGGAAGGGATTTCTGGATGGCTGTCGCCGGGCCGCAGAGCACGCACGGCGTTCTGATGGAAGGTTCTGTGTTCTCTCAGGAT
>QHXW01000234.1 GCA_003223115.1 Acidobacteriota bacterium | reverse complement strand
TTACCTCTCGGAGCTGACGGTGAGCTTTTTTCGTCCCCGAGCGCGTCGCCGGGACAATACCGCCCGCCCATCGGCGGTTTTCATGCGCGTGCGGAAGCCGTGGGTCTTGGCGCGCCGGCGTCTATTAGGCTGAAAGGTTCGCTTCGGCATGTTGTCTGTATGTCTTCAGCATAGAGCAGTGCCAAACAGGGGAGCAATTCGATGGAGGGAGGGTCGGAGGGGAACGCCGACGAAGTACAACGGACAAGTTGTCCGAGAACCACGGACGCCTGTGTCAAATTGTCCGGACTAGTGCCTCAGCGTCCCACTGTCGGGGGCGAAGACAGCATCGATAAGAACAAGCAAAGTATGACCATCCCCGCGAGAATTGTAGCGACCCACATAAAGCGACCCACCTCCTGCCATTAACATTGCAATTTACCTGCCGAAGAAATGCGCTGACTTTGGAGAACACTGGTCCCATCCAGGCCGCGCGCACGCCCAAGACCGGCAAACCCTGGCGGCGTCGGGGAAAAAGGTTTAGGTCGGTCTCCGGTCAGCCGCCGGATAGACTGTCCTAGCCTTCAGATATGGTACGTTTGCCCTATGCGAGTGGATTTCGCTTTCGGGAAGACGGGCCTGATCACGGAGTTACCGGATGGATTTCGGTATCGCGTGCTGCAGGCGCAGTCAGCGAAGCCGCTGGCTCATCCCAACGCCGGTATCGAGCAAGCTTTGGATGCCCCGATCGCGTCCCCTCCGCTCGAAGATCTGGCGCGCGGTAAGTCCAGCGCCGCCATCTCGTTATGCGACATCACGCGCCCCGCGCCTAACCGTCAGACACTGCCGGCGGTGCTGGCCCGTCTGGAGCGCGCCGGGATCCCCCGCGAAGGCATCACTATTCTGATCGCCACGGGGTTGCACCGACCGGCGACCGCTGCCGAGATCCGTGAAATCTGCGGTGACGACGTAGCCGCGAAATACCGGGTGGTGAACCACAACGCCCGCGAGCTGAAGGAGCACCGCCACCTGGGGGTGACACTGTCAGGCACGCCTGTCTATATCGATGAGCGTTTTGTCTCGGCGGAACTCCACGTTACCCTCGGATTCATCGAGCCGCACCTGATGCTCGGCTATTCCGGAGGGCGCAAACTGGTGGCACCCGGACTGGCGGCTCAGGAAACCATCCGCGTGTTACACAGCCCGAAGTTTATGCGTGATACGCGTTCGGTCGAAGGTGAGATTCAGGACAATCCACTGCATCGCGAGCTGCTCGAGATCGCGCGAATGGCGGGGCACGACTTCATTCTTGACGTGGCGCTCGGGCGGGGAGCGTCGGTTGGCGCACTAAATCCTGTCCGGCCGATTTGCGGTGTCTTCGCCGGCGATCCCATCGCGGCCCACCGCCGCGGAGTCGAGTTTGTTTCTGATGTCATGCTGCAGGAGCTTGCCGAACCGGTAGATGCCGTAATCACAACCGCAGCCGGTTATCCGCTGGACCTCACCTTTTACCAGGCGATCAAGGGTGTGACGGCGGCGGCGCACATCGTCAAGCCCGGTGGAAAAGTTTTGCTGCTGGCCGCATGCCAGGAGGGTTCGGGCGCGGCGGAATTCACCAGCTTGCTCAGACAACACCCTTCGGACCGCAAGTTCCTGCGGCAAATAGCCGGCGCACCAGTCACCATAGACCAGTGGCAACTGGAAAAATTGGCGCTGGTGACGGCCAAGGCTGAGGTGTTGTTCTACGTGCCGGGCCTATCCAGTGAATACTACAGCACACTGTGGGGCAGGGCATTTCCGACCGCGCCGGATGCCATTCAAGCGCTCACATCTTCGGTTGGACACAACGCAACAATCGCGGTGATCCCGGAAGGTCCCTACGTGCTGGCAAAGGTAGCGAATGTTTCAGCCCGCCATTCACCGGCGGAAGCGCCCGCGCCTTCCTTACTTGCCTGATGCGAATCGTTTCTCGATTTCGGCCCAGTTCACCACGTTCCACCAGGCAGAGACGTAGTCCGGGCGGCGGTTCTGATACTTCAAGTAGTACGCGTGTTCCCAGACGTCGACGCCCATGATGGGGAATTTTCCTTCCATGAGCGGACTATCCTGGTTGGCCGTGGAGTAGACATCCAGCTTGCCTGATCCGTCCCGTACCAGCCAGGCCCAGCCGGAGCCGAAGCGCGTGACTCCGGCGTTGTTGAGTTTTTCCTTGAATTGGTCGAAGCCACCGAACGCACTCTTGATGGCGTCGGCGATTTTTCCGTTGGGCGAGCCGCCGGCTTTGGGACCCATGATGGCCCAAAACATCGAGTGATTGACATGGCCGCCGCCGTTGTTGCGCACGGCCGTGCGGATATTCTCGGGTACGATGGCACAGTTGTTGGCCAGCAGTTCCTCCACCGTTTTGTTGGCGAGGTTCGGCGCCGATTCCAGCGCTTTGTTGAGGTTCGTCACGTAAGCGTTGTGGTGCTTGCCATGATGAATCTCCATGGTCATCTTATCGATGTGAGGCTCCAGTGCGTCAGTGGGGTACGGCAGCGGTGGCAGTGAAAATGGCATATCGCCTCCTTTTAGAAGTAGATTCAGTCCAGCGGCTCAGTTCGAAGCACCGCCGGAGCGTTCAAACGCGTCGGCCAAACGGAACATTCGCGCTTCATCGAAATGTTTCGCCAGAATCTGCATTCCCACCGGCAATCCTTCAGCGGTTTTCCCGCACGGAACGCTCATGCAAGGAATACCGGCAAGGTCTCCAGTGATGGTGTAGATGTCGGAAAGGTACATGGCCATGGGATCGTCAAGCTTTTCGCCGATCTTGAAAGCCGGAAACGGCGACACCGGCGCGACGATGGCGTCCACCTGAGAAAAAGCATTGCTGAAGTCCCGCGCGATCAGCGTCCTTACCTTCTGCGCCTTCAGATAATAAGCATCGTAGTAACCGGCGCTCAGCACGTAGGTTCCAAGCATGATACGCCGCTTGCATTCCGCGCCAAAGCCTTCGCCGCGTGTCTTGCGGTACATATCACTCAGAGTTTCGGACGACCGCGAGCGAAACGTGTAGCGCACGCCGTCATAGCGCGCCAGGTTCGAGCTGGCTTCGGCCGTCGCAATGATGTAGTAGCAGCCGATAGCGTAATCCGTGGTGGGCAGGCTGATTTCGCGGACCTCACACCCCATTTTCTGGAGAGTTTCGATCCCTTTAGAAATCAGGTCGCCTGTCTCGCTCGTCAAGTCTTTTAGATACTCGCGGGGCAGCCCAAGCTTCATGCTTTTTACGTTGCCATCAAGTTGTGCTGTGTAGTCCGGAATCGGCGCTTCGGCTGACGTGGAGTCCAGGGCATCACGCCCGGCGATCGCTCGCAACACTTGGGCGGCATCGCGGACATTGCGCGCCAACGGGCCGATGTGGTCGAGCGAACTTGCAAAAGCGGTCAGGCCATAACGCGACACTCGGCCATAGGTCGGTGTGACGCCCACCACGCCGCAAAAGGAAGCGGGTTGGCGAACGGAGCCGCCGGTGTCGGAACCAAGCGCTACGACGGCCGTTCCTTGAGCCACTGCTGCCGCTGACCCACCGCTCGAGCCGCCCGGAACACGGTCGGGCGCGTGCGGATTCCGGACCGGTCCAAAAGCGGAGTTCTCATTCGATGAGCCCATGGCGAACTCGTCGCAATTGGTTTTGCCGATCATGACGGCGCCTGCCTGCTCCAGGCGTGTGACAGCCGTGGCATCGTACGGCGGAACATAGCCGGCCAAAAGTTTCGAGCCGCACGTGGTACGGACGCCTTGGGTCACGATGACGTCTTTTATCGCAACCGGGACGCCCGCCAGCAGGCCTGGATCTTCTCCGCGCGCAAGTTTCTCGTCGACGCACCGAGCTGTGGCCAAGGCTCGCTCATCGGAGAAATGCAGGTAGGCGTTGGTCTTCGGATTCTCCTCACGGGCATGCCGCAAGGCCTCGGTGGTAAGCTCGACGGCGCTGAACCGGCGAGCTTGCAGACCTTCCTTGACAACATCGACGGTGAGCGAAGAGATGTCCATCGGAGGTCAGCGCTTGATCACTTCGGGTACTTTGAAATAGCCGTGGCTTGCGAGCGGCGCGTTGGCCAGGGCCAACTCGCTGCCGATTCCGGGCCGCTCACGATCGGGTCGAAGTGTCGCTGTTTCGCCCGCCTCATACACTACCTGCGTCATGGGTTCGACGCCGGATGTCTGGATTTCGTTCAGACGGTCCATGTGCGCCAGAATCTCATCGAGATCGTGCTGAAATTTGCGGACCTCATCGTCAGTCAGCGCCAGGTTGGCCAGGTCGGCAACGTAACGAACCTCACGTTCGGTGATCTTCACGCCCGCTCCCTCTTTCGCGAGGCCTTGTAGATAGTGCGGAGAACCGGGTCTTGGATGTTGTCGGCCTCATCCCGCGGCGCGGCAATAGGCTCGATGGCATGCTGTGCGCGCTGCGGACCCAATCGCCGCGGTATCACACGAAATTCGATCTCTTCCACAATTCCTGGACCGATAGCCTCGTCAATTTTCCGGCGGATCTGCTGGCGCAACGTGAAAAGCTGCCGTTGCCAGATCCAATCTTCGACTTCGACAATCAGATTTGAGCGGACCATGCGGGTGGCCCGTGCATGCGCGGAAATTTTCTTGCCCACCGCATCCGGCCACGACGCGCAAGCCACGGCTTCATGACTGGTCGTGCCTTCGGGAAGTTTCAGTTTCCCGATGACCTTGCTCGCGCGTTCCATTGTTGGCTGAATCAGATATTCTATCATGCGGGCTGTGCTAGACTGGTCGGCAAATTTCGCCGGCAGAGGCTTCCATGCGCATGTGTGATCTGTTTCACGGTTACGCGCTGGCCCTTGCGTTCTCGCTCGTGGCGCACGGTGCCGACTCGCGACACAGGACGTTGCCCGCGCAGCAGGATGCCTCCTATCGCGCCGAGGTCGACGAGTGGCGCAAACGTTACGAGGCATCTCTGAAGCAGGATGATTCATGGTTGACGCTCTCGGGCCTTTACTGGCAGAAGCAGGGCGATAACAGCTTCGGAACCGCACTGGGCAATGACATCGTGTTGCCCGAAGGGTCAGCGCCACCGTTCGCCGGCACGTTTACCTTGAATCAGGACCGGGTATTGCTGGCGGTGAGAAAGGGCATGAGTGTCCTGCTCAACGGAAATCCCGTGGTGACTGCAATGCCGCTGACATCGGACGAACTCGGTAACCCGGACCGTATCGCACTTGGCCGTATCCGAATGATCATCATTAAGCGCGGCGACCGGTATGGCGTCCGAATGTGGGATACCGCAAGCAAGACGCGCAATGAATTCAAAGGCGCACGCTGGTTTCCGATCAAGGGGTCTTATCGCGTCACGGCGCAGTTCACTTCCTATCCTCAGCCGAAAATGATTCCGATCTTGAACATTCTGGGAGACACCGAGCAGTCGCCCAACCCCGGTTATGCCACATTCGAGCTGGATGGGAAGCAGTGCCATCTTGAACCTCTCCTCGAAGGCGATCATCTGTTCTTCATTTTCAAGGACCTCACCAGCGGCAAACAGACATACGCGGCGGGCCGGTTTCTCAAGGCAGGACTTCCGAAAGAAGGCAAGGTGGTTCTGGATTTCAATAAGGCCACTAATCCTCCTTGCGCATTCACGCCGTACGCGACCTGCCCCCTGCCGCCGAAGCAAAACTATCTGCCTGTGGCGGTCGAGGCGGGTGAGCTGAACTACGAGCATGCCGCCGGTTCGAACCGGCATCCTGCGAACGCTGGGATCTCGCACAGACGACGGTCCCCCGCGACCTCGGATTAACCTCCAGCATGTTGATCCTGGCCTCTCATTCACCGCGCCGGAGCGAGCTGTTAAAGAGTGCCGGCATTCCCTTCGTCGCTAAAGCTGCCAACGTTGATGAAACCGTTCGCCCGGGCGAGGGTCCGGAAGATTACGCCAAGCGCGTGGCACAGCAGAAGGCAATGGCCATCGAAGCCGCGCCCGGCAAGATTGTTCTCGGCGCAGACACGGTGGTTGTCATCGACCAGGAAATTCTGGGCAAGCCGCACGATCCCGACGATGCCGCGCGCATGCTGGAATTGCTCGCCGGACGCAAGCATGAAGTGATCACGGCCATCTGTTTGCGGCGCGGTAAAGAAGTCAAAATTGACTGGGGCGTGACGCTGGTTTGGTTCCTTCCGCTCACGCACGAAGAGATTGGCGATTATGTCGCGACCGGCGAACCTATGGACAAAGCCGGCGCCTACGCCATCCAGGGGCTGGCTTCAAAATTCGTTCAGCGCATTGACGGCTCATATACCAACGTCGTGGGATTGCCGATCGAGGTGGTGTACAAGCATTTGAGAAAGTGGGGACTTTGAGATGCAGTCGCGGCCTCGGAACAACGACTGTGCGTTTCTCTACCTCAACACCGCCGCCACTTTTTTCAGGTCCTCGACGAATCTCTGTGTTTCCGCATGGTGGGTTTTATCGTCAGGGGCCCGGAGAATCGCTGACGGATGCACGGTAGCCATCACGCGGGGCGCGAGTGGTGATTCCACAAATTCGCCGCGGTGCTGCGTCACGCGGAACTGCTTTCCGAGTAACGCCTGCGCGGCAGTGGCGCCCAGGCAGACCAGCACCTGCGGCTTAATCAACGAGATTTCAGATTCAGCCACGGCAGGCAGGCGCGGATTTCGATAGCGTTCGGCTTGGCGTGGATGCGGCGTTTTCCGCGCGGTTCCCACTTGAAATGCTTCACCACGTTGGTGACGTAAGCCAGGCTGCTGCGATCAATCCCAACCTCTTCGAGTGCCTTGTCGAGCAGCTTGCCGGTGGGACCCACGAAGGGCCGTCCAGCCCAATCTTCGTCGTTGCCAGGCTGTTCTCCGACGAAATCTGCGGTTTTCCTCCGCCCTCGCCGAATACGGTTTGAGTTCCACGTTTCCAGAGATCGCAGGCCTTGCAGCCGGCCGCGGCTTTGCCAGGTCCTCCCAGTTGGCCTGCTCGGGAATGAGCGCAGCAGCCGTCCGGATGGCAACCAGAGCGCACGCCATGACTCCATTGTAGGCAGCGCCAGCCACGCTTTTTTCGCGGCAGGGACAATCTTTGTCGCGAACCACACATACCCCGCCTGCACTTCATGTGACACAATGACCAGTAACCAGAGCCGCTTGTGGCTACTCAACTTCAAGTCGGGAAACAGCCCGGATTACTGCGACAGCTTGGATTCATCAGCGCCACGGCGCTGGTGGTATCGAACATGGTGGGTACAGGCATCTTCGCCACCACAGGCTTCATGGCAGGAGATCTGGGAGACGCGAAACTCATCCTGGCGGTCTGGCTGGTGGGTGCATTATTTGCGTTGTGCGGCGCTTTGAGCTACTCGGAATTGGGAATGAATTTTCCAAGTTCCGGGGGTGAATACGTATATCTGACGCGCGCGTATGGGCCCACCTGGGGATTCATGACGGGTTGGGTCTCGTTTTTCGCCGGGTTCTCAGCGCCAATTGCGGCCGCAGCGCTGGCTTTTTCCGACTACGTGGGACATTTTTTTCCGGCATTCAAGCAGTCGAACGCACAGTTTACAATCGGATCCGGCAGCTTCGCCCTGCAACTGGGGGGGGCCCAGATATTGGCGTCCGGTTTGATTGCCGGGTTCACCATCCTCAACTGCCTGGGCGTGGGCCGGACGGCCAAAGTCCAAAATGTGCTCACCGCAACCAAGCTGATTGTCATCGTTGCGTTCGTTTTCTTTGGATTTGCCGCCGGAACAGGAAGCTGGGAACATTTTTCTCAACCCGCGGTGCGGACGTCCCTCGTTTCGGTTCCGGTTCAATTCATCATCAGTCTGGTGTGGGTCATGGTGGGATATAGCGGCTGGAACGCCGCGACCTACGTAGCTGAGGAACTCAAGCGGCCGGAACGCACGCTGCCCCTGGCGCTGGCCGTTGGCACTGGTGTAGTCACGGCGCTCTACCTGGGATTGAATCTGATCCTTATCTATTCGACGCCGCTCGAAGCCATGAAGGGTGTGCTGGCGATTGGATCGCTCTCGGCATCAAACTTGTTTGGGTCTGGAGTGGCGGGAACATTCGCGGCGTTGATGGCCCTCTCCATCACATCCACCGTCAATGCCATGGTGACGGTGGGCCCCCGGGTCTACTACGCCATGGCAAAGAACCGCGCGTTCTTCAGTGCCGCGGGCAGGGTGAACGCGCGCTGGCGCACGCCGGTGGTCGCGATCATCGCGCAGGGAATTTGTGCCATGTTGATGACGCTGACCCCATTTACGCAGTTGATACTCTATATCGGTTTCAGCCTGACGTTTTTCACGGTGATGTCGGTGGCCACGCTGTTTGTGCTGCGGCACAAACCAGGCTGGCAGAAACTGGGGCCGGTCAGCTTCGCGTTCCCGCTGATCCCGGCGGCGTACATTCTGGTGGGGACCGCCATGATCGTCTGGGGCGTCATCTTTCAGCCTAAGGCGTCGCTGACCGCCGCCGCAACCATCATCATAGGGGCACTGGTTTATCATTTCGGGCCGGCCCGCGAGCTGGCGCGCTCGTCGGGTTCCTGACTTTTGATTCGCTGTTTCGACGGCTAATTCGCCGGATCACCCTGGTGATGGTCGAGAAAATCCTGGTCAATTGGCTTTCGCCCGGCGAAACCTTCGTCGACGCCGTGCCAGAAGTGAATCCCCGGCTCGCCCATTTTCCAGCACAGATAAACTTCGCGATCGCGAAACAAAGTGGGGAAGTCGATCAGGCCGATGTCGAGGTCCTTAACAATGCAGCCGGATTCCTGAACGCTTTCGAGAGTGGTCTTGAGACGTTCGGCGTTGCGGTCATGGAGCAGGCGTTGAGCGTAAATGGCCTCACGATCGACCAGAATTCCACCCATCATGATCACTCTCTGGGTAATCGACTGAAGCTTGCTCTGCACCTCGTCCATTTGGGATTTAAGCGAGACGGCATCCCGGATCGATTTTTCGATTTCGGGCAAAAGGCTCTCGGCCTCACGCAGAGTGAAGCGTCTCGGCATGAATGATTTGCGGCCGCCGGCCCCTTTTCGGGCTAGACTCCGGAAACCTGAATGGACACCGACCGGCTGCGAGGACCATCGAACTCAGCCAGAATGATGCTCTGCCAAGTGCCCAGCAGCACCGATGAATTGCGCACCTGCAGGCAGAGAGTCTGTCCCATCAGCATTCCTCTTAAATGGGAATCGGCGTTCTTGCGCTCGCAGTCGGAAAACTGCGGGTCATTGTGACGCCAGCCCTGATCGTGGGTCACGATCTGGTCGAGAAACGACCTCACGTCGTGCAGCAGCGCATCCTGCCACTCGTTGATGAAAACAGCCGTTGTGGTGTGCAGAGATTGCAGGTGAACAAGTCCGTCGCGGACGCCGCTCTTGTGTACGATCTCGTTGATGCGATCTGTAATATTAATGAGCTGCATGCGCTCGCTGGTGATCCAGTCCACGATGCGGTTAAAGACTTTGAAGCCGTGTGTTACCGGTTGATCCCCATTTTCCGACGTCAGCTCTGCTTCCGCGAGTTTCGTTCGTCCTGTGCTCATCTGCGCTTCCTCTCTTGACTGAGATATAGTGATGTGCCACGCGCGGTTTCATAAAGTACATTGTCAAACTAAAACGTTTACGATTATAGCAAGCATGCAGCGCTAAAAAAGTCTGTGCCCACTAGGACTTACACTCGCATCCGGCCCTGTGGCCCATGGCGCCCGGTCAGACGCCACAGGCACCCGGAACGGCGTTTTACCAGAATATTCCGGCATGTTTGCGCACCCGTTCTCCATGGCTAAGGAGCAGTTCGCGTTCTTCATCGGCCGGCGCGCGCCAGGCATCCAACAGCTCGAGATCTTGATCCAGCTCGGCGCGGTTTCCAGGCGCCGCAACCGCCACCGACACCGCGGGCTGCTCGAGACAGAAGCGATAGCACTCGACCGCTGAGGGCGGCGTGAATCCTGGAGGATCTGCCGGCGTGGGGCCCAGAAGCGCTTTCCAGCGTAAGCCGGTGAATGTGACTACCGGAATCTTGAGCGCCTGCGTGACCGGGAACACGTCGCGTTCAGCTCCGCGATGCGCTGCATTGTAGCGGACCATGAGCAGGTCAAGGTTCCCGGTTTGCGCCCACCGCGCAGCCGGCTCCCGCTGATGACTGGTGAGCCCGATCATCTTCAACAGCCCACGCTTCTTCTGCCCGTCGAGATATTCCCAGGCGCCTCCGGGCGCGACGATCTCGTCCCACTCACTCTGCGATTCCACGTAGTAGAGCGTCAGGACGTCAATCCAGTCGAGCTTGAGCTCGCCGAGCATCCGGTCAAACTCGCGTGCCGCATCAGACGCGCTGCGGGCTTGGAATTGTGCGGCGATCACGACTTGTTTGCGAGTGCTGCCCAGACGTGCAACCGCTCGGCTCAACCCGTCCGGGTGGCCGCACCAGTTGAAATAATTGACGCCTCGTTCGAGCGCCGCTTCAACATCTTCGGCTGCGAGGTGAGTGTTCCCGCGCGTGGCAAGTCCCAGGCGGCAGACCTCGGGCAATAGCGGGCTTAGAGCAACTACTTGGCGCATGCGGGTCTAGTCGACGTCACATTCCTTGAGCCGCTGCCGGTAGGCTTCACGTGCCGCGTCATAAGCCCGCTGCGCCTCGCCGCGCTCTTCAACTCGAATGCGCGGACTCTTCTGCGACCAGCACTGGTCGACAGCTTTGAGGCACCATTCGGCACTCTTGCGCGAAGCTCGAATCGGCTTGCCACCCACCAGTACGAAGATCGGATTGGTGTGTGACGAAGGAAGAATGCGCAGCGCTACCCAACTGCTTCGCTCAATTTTGTAATCGAACGACACGGCCTTTTGAGTGCCGTCCGCCTGGATCTCTTGGCGTGCGACGGGATGGCCGTTCACCACCAGTTCCAGCTGAACCTTGCGCGAGTTGCCGATGCGCGCGCGCTCCAGGTCCCAGAACGGCTTCTCGTTAACGCGGAGTTCGCGGACATGCGCGTCCGGCGTCTCATCCAGCAACGCGGCGACATTGGCGGTCACCCGCACGGTGCCCGGCGCAGCCAGCCGCACCTCGCTCGAGTTGTTACCCATCTCCAGGTCATTCGCCTTGAAATCCAGCAAGTGGCTCTTGCCATCCGAGACATAGTTGCGGCCATCGCGGATGCCGTCTACCCAATCGCGGTAATCGTGTCGGCTCCCCTGGCGCACGTAACTGCGGCCCAAGCCGACACGCTCGCCGTAGATGCACGGGAAATCCGTCTCCCCGCTGATCCGCGCGCGGTAACCGAGGTCCAGCGTGTGATACCAGATATTCAACTCCCAGGCATACGGTGTATCGACAGTGGAAATAAAATCGACCAGGTTCTCCGTCACACCGACAATGTATTCGTTCGCTCCGATTCCGTCGAACGGAGGGATTTCATCGCTCGGCAGCTTGTCGTCCTTGAGTTCCAGCCCCCATCCCGAGTGCGCGAAGCCCGCCACGGCATTCTGCGACTTGGCCCACTTGAAAACGGGAATGCCCCAGCTCGGCCAATCTTCAATGCGCCGGGTTCCGGGATAATCCTGCTGCGTGAGTCCCAGCAGCACAATGTGACCCGTGTGGCTCGACGGGAAACCCGAAACCTCAACGTCATAGCGCATCAGGTTTTCACTGGTTGAGAGCTGATTGTCTTTGCCCTCGAAGAAAGTTTTCTGGAAATACCATCCGGGACCCCAGCTCAAGACGCTTCCCACTTTCAGGTCTTCGCCCAGGATGTAGCGCATCATGTCGCTGGGGTACACACCCTCGGTGGGCTTTTCATAATGCGCGCAGCCGGCGGCGTGAATGTGGTGGTCACCCGAATACCAACCCATCTTTGCAGGATCGATCCAGCGCTCCAGGCGAAACACGAGTTCGAGCGGCTGCTCGGCGACGTGAACGTGCTGGGTCTTCTTGCGATATTCAGGCCCGCGTGTGTAATCGACCGTGTAATCGCCGGGCGGCAGCAACAAAGAGTCGCCGTTTGCGCGATAGACCTGCGGCTGGAACGCCAGATCAGGACGCAGTCGCTTGGCCTGCGAGGGATAGACGCGCCCTTGCGCATCGCGCACCTCAAATGAAGCGGTAGTCGGCCGATCGTCGAAATCAAAGACGCGCAGTGTGACTTTCGTCGCGGGTTTCGAGTTGAACAGAAGATCCACTTCGCTGCGGAATCCGAGATCTTGCGTCCCCTGCCCGACATTGAACGCAAGCTTGGCTTCGCGCTTGCCGGCGTCCCGCGAGAACAGTTGCAGAATGCGGTACTCCACTTCGAGACCCGAGAGCCGCGGGCTCATCGGTTGCTTGTCGAACATCCGGATGTCCAGCCAGCGGCGCGAAACCAGGCCCTCATAGCTCCCCGCCAACATCCCGGCATTAGGACTATCGGCGACCAGTACCGGCGTGATTCCCGCCTGGTTGTTCACTTTAACCAGAAACGTACGCCAGCCTTGTTCCACGAGATCGGCTTTTGCCGGACCTTCCTGGACCTTCACGCGACTTTCGGGATTTATTTCGACGCCGACCAGACAATGGCGATCGAGAATCTTTTGGATCTGGTCCACGGCAGCGTGCGAGTCACCAGTTGCGCTCGAGAGCTTTCGCAGCTCCGCTGTCTCTTCGGCCGGCAAGGGATCGCCGAGAAATTCGAGTGCGTCCAGCAGACGCGTCACTTGTGCCGCGAACGGCTGATGCTCCACGCTCGAGATCACCGGCAGTTGTTGTGCTGAGGCGATGGTCGAGAAAAATATTGCGAACAATACGCTATTGCGCATCGCGACCTCCACAAGGATAAGCAGTATAACGCGAATGGCGAACTGAGGCGGGGCGAACTGACCGGTTAGGCCATTGAGTGCATGGGGGGCCGCTCGTTCGCGCCCGCGGTTTAGGGTACAATCGCCCAATCTTTTCAATAAAGAGAATGCTACATGCTGGGATCCAACACTAGATCACAAGCCGCGAGCCGGCCGTCCCCTGATCGCTCTGCTCTTCGCAGTTGGGGTGGGCTGGTTAGGATATTACATTGGTTTACGGCTAAACGTACGGGGTCCGATCCGCAGATAATCTCTGGTGGCGTTGCCGGGCTGGTTGGGTATTTTTGGCATCGGGCCGAAGACCCAAAGTAACTCACGACCAAATGCCGCAGTGGCGGAATCGCCGCAATCAGTGTAGGATTGTGGTCGGAGCGTTTCTGCGAAGCAGGTGAGTCTCCTATTTTTGATCCAACAGTCAAAAAATAGGGAGTCCGACTCGACAAGAAGCGCTGGTGAGCAAGCTCCGGCGAGGACAGTCTCGAACGGAGAAGCCTAAAGGCGCTCGGCGGACACCCGCCCCGTTCTAACAAAAAGGGGTCAATAACGGTGATCGCACGGCCGAGTGGTACGCTCCAAATCCTACCCGTTGGGCTTCAAACGATCTTGAGCAGTACCGACAGGTGCTGCTGTTGCCAATCGGTGCTGGTTTGATGATCTGATTGTTAGCGGCCGTTTGTGCAGGACTATCCGTGGCCGAAATACATGAGCCAGCCAATCCCGACCAGTGCCGCCATGAAGCAGCCGAACACATAAAGGCCGTATCGCAGGCGTTCACGGTCCGTGCGCTTGGTGACCACGCCCAGCACCACCGAGGTAAGCAACGCGAAAAGGAATGATGCTTCGAAATGCGACAAATTCATCTTAGGCATCAGTCCTTCTTCCCGCCGGCGATTTCGTAGGCATCCACCATCGCCAGAATATTGAGAAGGCCCGCGGTCACCAGGAACTTAGTGCCGTAATCGTGCACGGGGCCAGGCAAGTCCGGCTGTGCGTATCCCAGCCAGGTGGTGAGCAGATAAAGAAACCCGGATGCAATGTCACCCACGAATCCGCCCCAATTGATGAGTATCGTCAGGATGTCGCCTGATTGCGGCTTGAACATGGCGCCGCGCATCAACAAGCCCAACACGAACATCGCTGTTATGGAAATCGCCAGCAGTGCTCCACGTCCCCTGCGTCCCAGTAGAAAATGACCACCGCCTGGAACGAACCATCCGAACGCCACCGGCGCCAGCCACAAATTCATGGGTGGCGAAGGTTCTTTAACTGGTTTTTCTTTGACTGCCATTGCTCTTTTCCCCAGTCTAGCACGCATCGTGAGCCGCTTAGCTCTCAACTCCTCCTGGCTCTCCTGGCTCCCCACGGCTGACGCTAGTGCGCCTGCTTCAGACGATCCGGCGGGCGACGGGCCAGTTCGATGATGGCTTCGAGCGCTCGGGCTCGCTGCTCCGGGCTTGCGAGCAGGTATTGATGGGTGCCGCCGGCTTCGGCCTTGAAGAGGGTCTTGCCTTCGTCATCCACGGTAATCCTGCCGCGCGGTGAAAGAGTGAAATAGTCGGGGTGAACCGCGTAGAGCGCTGCGCTGGGATCCCACATCGGCCTGTCGTACGGCATCTTCATGTAGTCGCGATAAGATTCGGCCAGTGGGTGGTCCTGCACATAGGTGTAATCCTTTTCGATGCTCGTGGCCGGATAAAGAATGGATTCGCCGACTTCGAATCCGCTGGCCACAATCGGTGTGGACCATTGGTCGAACAGCTTTCTTGCCGCTGGAATATCTGTCTTGATGTTGTATTCAGCCTGGCCCTGAGGAAAAGCTCCTCCCATCATCGACAGCAAGCGAACTTTGCGTTTCACCAGGTCGCGCCCTGGCAGGGAACTGACCGAATCTGGCGGAGAGTCGAGCAGTCGCGCCAAATTCGTGCTGAACCCGACTTGCACGATGACCACGGCGCCGTCTTTCTCTTTCGCCAGAACCCGGCGAAGCACGGCAACAGCTTCCGGAGCTTCCCGGCCATCCAGCAGACGGCGCGGGTAAACGAATTGACCGTCGGGGCGTTTGCGTTCCGCGGGCAGCCGGATCATGTTGCTATCTTCAGGCGTCTTGCCATTGCGGACGACACCGATCGGCACATCACCGCGCCCGTAAAAGGTGTCCATCGCATCAATAAACGGCGCGGCCCAGCGATTATCTTTGGTGACGGTCACGGCCAACAGCTTGGCTTCGCCTCGGCTCTCGAGCGCGTGGATCATAGCTAGCGCCACGGCATCATCGACGTCATTGCCCATATCGGTGTCGAAAATCAGACGCACCGACTGGCCGCGGAGCATCGAGAACGCGCAGCACAACGTCAGCATCAGACAGGTTCGGAATGAATTTCGCAGGAAAACCATCAGTACGAATTTACCGCGGACCGTTAGGTTCCAGGATCTCGCCCCAGATCACCTGATAAGCTTCCACCTGGTCGTCGAGATTCTTGCCGGCTCGGACGAAGATGCGGGTATTGGGCTTCAGTTCCGCGGCATCCACCAGCGTGCCGCCCTCCAGGTAACGTGTATCCCGGCGCAGCAGGATGATTTTCTCTCCACTCATGCGCGTGCGTAAGATCAGCCGGTCTGAAGCAAGTTTCGCGATGATCCCCGAGAAGGTTATGTCGCCACGGGGGGCCATCAGGTCGATGCTGCTTCGATAGGCGTGCTGTCTCTCGTTAGATGACAATGCCCGCGGCGTGGGACGAACCTCAATGACGTGGACCGTTCTGGCGTAATGCACGGCAATGGTGGCGTCGCGGTCCGAGACCACCTCCACCGTATCTCCCTTTTGCAGCCCGCTCATCGAAATGCGCCGGCCAGCATTCTCTACGTAAGTTCTTGGATCGAAGTTGAACCGGTATACCTGATTCGTGACGTAAGCACGCACGCTGAATTCGCCTGTTGGCAGGTGTGGATCGCATTCGAGCAACACACCGCGCAGCACACCAGTAAACACTGGCGGCTCGGGACCTGGTGCGGCGCCGGCCGGGACAAGTAGGAACAGGGAAGAAACCAAGATGCAGCCTGTTCGCAAGCGCACCTCATCACCATATCACGGGATTCGTACCGGTCGAGTACGCCGGCTTTGTCCTCTCGCCAAGTGGAACTCGCGCGATGACGCCGCATCATCCGGATCGCAGCGTCCTCCTAAAGGCCTGGATGCTACGATAATTAAATCCTGGTGTATGGCACTGCGGCTCTATAATACGCTCACGCAACAAGTGGAGGAGTTTGCGCCCCTCCGGAACAATACCGCCGGCATATACACATGCGGTCCTACCGTGTACGACTATGCGCATATCGGCAATTTCCGGACCTTCACGTTTTACGACCTGGTGCGCCGCTGGCTCCGGGCACGCGGATACGTTCTTGACCATGTCATGAACATCACCGACGTGGAAGACAAGATCATTCGCAATGCTCTGGCGCAGAAAAAGAAACTGGATGAATACACGGCCGTTTACGAGAAAGCCTTTCTCGATGATTCCCAGTTGCTGCGCCTGGAGCGTCCCGAGCGCCTGGCCCGCGCGACCGAGCACATCCAGGAGATGGCACAGGCCATTCAGGCATTGACCGACAAGGGTTTCACCTATTGCAGTGACGGCTCCATTTATTTTCGTATCGCCAGTTTTCCAGACTACGGAAAGCTTTCACACAACGATTTTTCGGGAATGCGTGCCGGCGCGCGGGTGGACGTCGATAATTACGAGAAGGATGATGCGCGGGATTTTGTGCTGTGGAAGGCGCCGAAGGACGGCGAGCCCTTCTGGGAAACTCCGATTGGACCAGGCCGTCCCGGCTGGCACATCGAGTGCTCCGTGATGGCCATTCGCTATCTGGGCGAAATCATCGACATTCATGCGGGCGGAGTGGATCTGATTTTTCCTCACCACGAAAATGAGATCGCCCAGTCTGTCTCGCTCACCGGAAAACCGTTCGTGCGTCATTGGCTGCATGCCGAGTTCTTGCTGGTTGATGGGCAGAAGATGTCCAAATCGCTCGGCAATTTCTATACATTGCGCGACGTGCTGGCGCGCGGTTATGCGCCTGAAGCGGTGCGCTATCTGCTGGCTTCGGTGCCGTACCGCAAGCAATTGAATTTTACATTTGACGGCCTGAAGTCGGCCGAGACGGCCATCGAACGTCTGCGGAATTTCAAGGCGCGGGTGGACGGCGAAAAATTTCAGCCTGGAACAAACGAAAAGTTTCTCGAACGCACGGCACAATCCGCGCATCAATTCAATTCCGCTCTCGACGATGATTTGAATACCGCGGAGGCTCTGGCTGCAGTGTTCGAATACATCCGCGAAGCCAATATCGCCATGGATTCCGGCGAGTTCCGGTCTGAAAACGTGGATGCCGCCCGCGACCTGCTGGAACGGTTTGATTCGATCTTCGACGTGTTGCGGCCCTCGGCGAAAAGAGGCTCGATCCCGGATGAGGAAATCGAGGCGCTTATTTCGAAACGCGTCGAAGCCAAAAAAAAGCGCAATTTCGCCGAGTCCGATCGCATTCGCGACCAACTAGCGGAGCAGGGAATCATTCTCGAAGACACTAAGGACGGGACCCGATGGAAAAGAAAGTGAAGATCCACACCAAAGCGGTACACGCGGGCGACCGCAAGAAGACGGGGCGCCATATCCCCATCACGACGCCGATTCACACAGCGTCCAGTTTCTTTTACGAGGATATGGAAATGCTGGACCGCGTGTTCGGACGCGAGGAAGCCGGTTTTAATTATTCGCGGTACGACAATCCGAGCAACGCGGCGCTCGAAGAGCTATGTGCGTCGCTCGAAGGCGGCCACGGCGCACTCGCATGCAGTTCGGGCATGGGTGCAATTCATGTCGCGCTGCTCACGGCGCTCGCAGACCGGCGGAAATCCCTGGTTGCCGCTGATGCGCTGTACGGGGCCAGCGTGGGCATGCTGATGAATGTCCTCGAGCCCATGGGCGTAGCCGTGCGTTTCGTCGATATTTGCGATCTCCCGGCGGTCGAGAAAGCCATTGCGGAGCAAAAGCCAGGCTGCGTGCTCATGGAGACGATCTCCAACCCTTTGCTGCGCGTGGGCCAGATGGACCGCGTCGCTCAACTGTCTAAGGCTGCGGGCGCAGCGCTAGTCGTGGATAATACTTTCGCAACGCCCCTTCTGGTGAGGCCGCTCGAGCTAGGCGCGAATCTTGTGGTTCATAGTTTGACGAAGTTTCTCGCTGGCCACGGTGATGTGCTGGGCGGCGTAATCATCTCGGACCAGGACCACTATGAAGGGTTGCGTGCCTTGGCTCGCACAGTGGGACCGGTTTTGGGCCCGTTTGAATCGTATCTGGCAATGCGGGGAATCAAAACTTTCGCACTGCGCATGGAGCGCCAGTGCTCGAACGCCAGCGTTGTCTCTTCCTGGCTGACATCACGGCCGGAAATCGATCGCGTGCACTTTCCCGGTAATGCCGGGCATCCTGATGCCTCGACAATCCGGCGTATGCTGCCTGCCGGGCTGCACGGAGCCATCGTCACCTTCGAGCTCAAAGGCGCAGGCCGCACTGAGGTTTTCCGCTTCATGAATGCGCTCCGCCTGGTCGTGCCCGCCACGTCGCTCGGTGACGTGCATAGCATGATGCTTTATCCATCAATGAGTTCGCACCGCGAGATTTCTCCCAAGCAGCGGGAGCGCATGGGCATTCGCGACGGCCTGGTGCGCCTCTCGGTGGGGATCGAAGCGGCGGAGGACATTATCGCGGACCTCGAGCAAGCGCTTTTGGCTGCGCGCACCGGCTCGACTAAATCCGCCAAACCCGCTCTGGCGGAAACTTGCTGAGTAGGAAAACCGGAACGCTAACATTTCCTCGTGCTGGCGAGCGTGCTGGCGAGCGATTGACTTTCTTGAGCCAGCCTGTTACTTCAATGCGCCCACTTCGTAGTCCAGCACGGCGCGTTGCAGTTGATACTCGTACTTCGCGCTGGCGCTCGAGATTTCAGCCGACGTCTTATTCAACTGTGCCTGGCTGAGTTCCACACATCAAGTCGGCGTTCGCGGAACTTTCGCTGGCTTTAGGCAGCCCCTCGACCCAGACCTTCGAGCTGGCTGAGCCGCCGACAGCCAACCCGCTACCGGACAAACCTGCGCAGCTGGTGGCGGATGCGTTGAACGCGCGCCCCGAGGTCGCCGGCTATCGTGCCGAGCATGAATCCGCGCTGCGATTCGCCAAGGCTGAACGAGCGCTGCGGTTTCCTTCCGTGAGCGCCGTCGCCAGCTCCGGTTTCATTCCCACGCACCAGGACCGGCGGCATCCCGCTATAAAATGTCGCGACCACCACCACGGGTATGTTCATAACCGGAAACAAGTCAACAGGCATTCGCACCAGGCTGCTGGCGCCCACGACCAGCACCACCAGACAAATGACCACAATGAAGTACGGGTTGCGAATTGCGAATCCTGACATCATTCCGCTCCACTGAAAAAGGCCGGGTCCACGACTTTGGGTTCTACGCGTTGCCCCGCTTTGAGTTGACTGCGGCTGCCCACGACAACCAGATCGTTTTCCTTGATGCCCGACAGAATCTCCACTTTGTTCGGAGTTTCGATTCCCAGCGTGACGGGACGCTCTTCGATCTTGCTCTCCAGTGTAACCAAGAACACCGCCGTGCTTTGGCCGTTCACGCTCAGAGCCTGCACGGGAACGGCGAGAGCGTCCGCCCGGCGATCGAGCGTCAGTGCTGCTTCCGCGTACATCCCAGGCTTCAGCACGAAACCGCGGTTGGGAACGTCGATCTCGGTCTCCATGGTGCGCGTGGCGAGATCGATTTTTCCGGAAAAGCGCGCCACTCGCCCTTCATAGCCGCGATTCAGAGAATGCACATTCACCGTAACCGGCTCGCCCACGTGGATCCGGGGCACCACGGATTCGGGCACCGGAAGCACCAGGCGGAGAAGTTGGTCTTCGGAAAGCCGCGCCACTGGCATGGTCTGCGTCTGGGAGGCCGTGCCGGCCTGGATCATGGCGCCCGTATCCGCGTAACGCTTCGTAATGACGCCGGCAAAAGGCGCGGTGATGCGCGAAATAGGCCGCCAGCGTTTTTACTTTCTCCTCATCCGCTCTGGCCACTTGCACTCCTTGTTCAGCCGCCGCCAATGCTTCCTTGGCGGACGCGATCTGGGCCTCCGACACGCGATCCCGGGCCAACGCTTCATCGATCTCCTGTTGAGCCACCAGGTTCCGGTCGCACCTTGATGACTGAGGCCAAACGGGTGTACGACAGGTGCGAGGCTTCGTGGGCCGATTGCGAACGTACCAGCTCATCGCGTGCGCGCGCCAGCTCCGCCAGGCTTCGCCTTTGTGCCGCAACCGCCCGCGTGATATCGTCCTGCATCTCGGGAATCTCGAGGACCGCCAGAAGCTGTCCCTCTTGGACGCGATCGCCTACATCCACGTAGATTTTCTTCACGTACCCGGCGACTTTGAGTGAACGTCGATTTCCTGGAACGGCCTGAACTCTGCCGTCAGTGTCAACTGGCGCGAGAGGTCTTCATGTTTAGCTTTGGCCACGGCCACAACCGTAGCCTGCGGCGGGTCGCTCCTGGCTTCCATGGTGTCCCTGCGCGAACAGGAGCACAGAAACACAACTCCCGCTATGCAAAGCCAACCCACGCTGCTTTTCAACATCCTTCTCCTTCACTTCCGGGTAGCAGGTTGCAACCCATTGTGCCGAGCTGTCCTAAAATGGGCCAGTTCGGCTTGGTTTTATGAAAAGGAGGAAAACAGCGGGGGAGAGAGAGAATCCAGCCGGAGCGATCTGGGCGATGGTTTCGGCCAGTATACCGGTTCAATTACAGGAGTGGCGACCGTAAAAAGTTGAGCCGTGCGCGACTCCGGCAGCACTTCGGCAACGGCCTGGACGTCGTGCTGCGTCCGGCACGTGTCCATCTTGGTGGCCTTCGAAAGGTATTGAATCGTGCCTTGCGACGAATGGTATTGGCTGCGCTTCGCCTCGGTTGCGAGCGCAAATACACCGAGCACCAGAATCGAAATCAGCGCGGTGACGGAGATCCGCCGGAAGGAAAAGCCTCGCTTCACGTTTTCCTAAGCTACCTCGCGCTCCGAAGTCCTGTCAATTACGGTTAAAACAGTATACTCAGGAAATTCCCGAGGGTTCCGGATTCCACACGGTTTTCGACACGGCTGTTGTCCAGCCGTGCAAGTTGTGCCTCGTGTGGACCGCACGCCACACCTGTGAAGGTTGCATATGTCTGATAACAATAGCTGAATTTTTTGGAACCCTGATTGCTGTAATCACGTCGTGACGGACCGCAAGCCCCAGCCCATGCCGCTGACAAAAATTACAGGGCAAGGTCTGTACGCCATCGCGGCTCTGGTCGGTATGCTGTGGGGCTGTCTCCTGCTCGACCGGCTGACCGTGTCGCGAGCTCGTGCGGATGGGTACCAGGCTCTGAGCCAGATCCGGACGCTGCAATTGAAAAAACGCATTGCTCCTGCAGCCGTTCCGAAGCGGCCTTCAAGGCCCGGCACAAGACCGGTACTCGGCTGATTTTCCCTCTTGCACGTCCTCCGTTTCTTCCATAATGTTTGAATGCGTCCCGGCACAGTTGTGTTGTTTGCCGCCGTGCTCTCGACGAGCTGCGGCCAGAGAGCGACCAAGCAATCCTTCACTGAAGTCGAGGACGAGTTCATCTATAACTCGCTGGCGTTTTCGCCGGTTGCGGCCACGTCGGCTGGGTATCACCAGCATCAGGGCGTCAAGCTGGATGCCCAACTGGACGACTTCAGCCCGGCAGGGCTCGATCGCCAGAGGAATTTCTACAAATCGCTGCGTTACCGGTTGGGTGACGCGGTGAGCGGCGAGCAGCTTTCACCTGAAGATCGGGCCGACTCTTTGATCATTCGCGACCAGATTGAGCTGGCGCTGCTTGAACTGAATGAGATCGAGAACTTTCGCCACAATCCGACAGTCTATGTGGAGCTGATCGGCAACGCGCTGTTCAATCCCCTGGTGCTCGAGTACGCGCCCAAGCCCGAGCGCCTGCGGGACATCATCGCCCGCACCCGGAAAATTCCCGCATTCCTCGAGCAAGCGCGCAAGAATTTGACCAGCTCTCCCGAGATCTGGACCAAGGTCGCCATCGAGGAAAACCAGGGCAACCTGGATTTGTTGGAAAGGGTGATTCCCGCCGCGGTGCCGCCGGACATGCGCTTGGATTATGATGGCTCCGCGAAGCCCGCCATCGAAGCTCTGCACCATTTCCAGAGTTTTCTTCAAGACGAGCTGGGCAAGCGCAAGCAGGCCGAATGGCGGTTGAGCCGCGACCTGTACGGGCGCAAATTTCGGTTTGCGCTCGAAACCGAAAGCGGTCCAATCCAGGTTCTCCGTGCGGCTGAGGCGGAGCTCAAAACCGTGCGCGCCCGCATGCTGGAGCTGTCTCTTCCTTTGCATCAGAAGATGTACCCGTCGCATTCAAATCATTCGGATCTTCCGGCGCACGATCACGAAAACCGCGTGATTTCGGAGGTGCTGGATCGTATTGCGGAACACCACGCACGGCCGGATACGTACATGGCGGATGCCAAGCGCGATCTCGAGGAGGCCCGTGCATTCGTGCGCGCGAAAAACCTGTTGACGCTGCCTGGGCGCGAAAATCTGCAGATCATCGAGACACCTGAGTTCATGCGCGGCATTTACGCCGTGGGCGGTTTCGCGCCGGCTCCGGTTCTCGAGCCGCGGCTCGGCGCCTTCTACTGGGTGACGCCCATTCCTGCGTCCTGGCCCAAAGCTCGCATTGAATCCAAGTTGCGCGAGTACAATTTCTATCACCTGAAACTGCTCACCATTCATGAGGCCATGCCGGGTCATTATGTCCAGTTTGAATTCGCCAGTGGGATCGAGCCCAAGCGCCAGTGCATACTGCGGTCCATCTGGGGCAACGGTCCGTACATCGAGGGTTGGGCTACCTACTCAGAACAGATGATGCTGGACGAAGGCTTTCTGAACAATTCGCCCGAGTTGCGCCTGACGCTGCTGAAAGAAGAGCTGCGCGTAGTGGCCAACGCGATTTTGGATGTCCGGCTGCATATGTTCGGCATGACCGACCAGCGGGCACTCGACTTGATGGAAAAAGAAACGTTTCAGGAGACCGAGGAGGCCACTGCGAAACTGCAGCGTGCCAAGCTCTCTTCGTGCCAGCTCCCCACTTATTTCATTGGCTGGCACGATTGGCTAGGCATTCGCGATGGGTATCAAAAATTGCAAGGAGCGAAATATAGCCTGCGCGATTTTCACGATCGCGCTCTCAAGGAAGGCGCGGTGCCGCTGCCCGTGCTCGCACGAATGCTTAACGGCGAACCGCGAGGCGAAACACGGTCCAAATGATTTTCACACCAGCCGCCACGCTCGCGCGCAAGTTTCCTGAGATCTTGCTGGTTCCCACACGCCGCCGGTAGGTAACCGGCACTTCCATTACCCGCAGACCCTTGCGCAGAGCTTTGATTTGCATCTCGATGGTCCAACCGTAATTCCGGTCACGCATGTTGAGCTTGCGGAGCGCATCGGCGCCAATGGCGCGAAACGGACCCAAATCCGTATAACGGTAGCCGAAAAAGATCCGGATCAACCCCGTAGCCAGGCGGTTCCCGAGAATCTGGTGAGGCTCGAGCGCACCAGGCTCGGCGTTCCCGAGCGTGCGGGAACCAATCACCAGATCGGCGCGTCCCTGGTAAATGGGATCCAGTAATTTCGGGGCTTCAGAAGGATCATCGCTCGAATCGGCATCCATGAACACTACGGCTTCGATTCCCTTGGGCAACGCCTTCAGCGCGCAGAGGCAAGCGGCTCCGTATCCTCGCTCGGCCTCGGTCACGACGGTGGCTCCGCGCTCGCGGGCAATCTTAGCGGTGCGGTCGCAGGAGCCGTTGTCGGCCACAATGACCTCCCGATAGACAGCTGCGGGTACCTGGTCGAGAGTTCGGCCTATAGCGGGCTCTTCGTCAAGTGCCGGAATAATCAGCGCTGCGCGGGCTTCGAGAGCACAACGGAGGTGGGTGGCCGTCGGCATGATTTATAATTCGTAGCGAGAGGAGTTCTTTTTAGCGCACCCGCCCATGGAAGGTCAAACCCAGCCTAAGTCGCGTTCGAATTCTATTGTCGCGGCCCTCTCATGGTTTCGCGACTTGGCGTTTTCAGTCTTGCTCGCGGTCATCCTTATCGTTTTTATTTACCAGCCCGTCAAGGTCGAAGGTACCAGCATGATGCCCGCCCTCACCGACCAGGAGCGGATCTTCATCAACAAGTTTACGTATCGTTTCGGTACAGGCAACATCGAGCGAGATGATCTGGTGGTTTTCTGGTTCCCGCTCGACCGCAGCAAGTCCTACATCAAACGCATCATCGGCCTGCCGGGAGATACCGTGCAGGTCAACAAAGGCATCGTCTACGTGAACGGCAAGAAGTTGGATGAGCCTTATGTTCCCCCGGATTATCGGGACGATCAATCACACTTGCCCGTCACCGTTCCCCCCAACAACTATTTCGTGCTGGGCGATCATCGCAGCTCATCGAACGATAGCCGAGCCTGGGGCACCGTGGACCGAAAATACATTTACGGGAAGGCCGTGTTTGTTTACTGGCCGCTCGACAAAATGGGCCCTCTGAAGTGATCACCTGCGGTGGAAAATCCACATCACCAGCGACAGCAGCACGCTGATCAGAATGCACGTGACGACCGGAAAATAGAAAGTCGTATTATTGTTGTGGATGTAGATGTCGCCAGGCAGCCTGCCGATGCGAAACGGCAGTTTTGAGGCATAGGTCAACGCCAGGCCGATCACCACGATGACAAGGCCCAGACCGATCAAAGCCCGTCCCAACATCTGCCCCACGGTTTCAGGGTATGACAGGCAGCCCTGCGTGTCCATGGCCTAACTTAAGTTGCGCGGGGCGATTGCTGTCACGCCGAATACGTTCGGCCCCGGTGTGCTCCCACCAGAATCTGAAAGATGCGGTGCGCGACCAGCTCGTGCAGAGTCAATAGCTCCCGATGCGCGGCGGCAATTGCGTCGGCGTCGTGAGTATCGACCGGCGGGCCCCCTGCTTTCAATGCCGCAATGGCTTCCTGGACGATCTTGTCCTCCATGACTTCGCCGGCCATCTCCCAGAGCGTGATGAAGCGGTCTACCGCGGTCGGAAAGCTCACCGCGAATACGCCGGAGTTGCTGGTGGTGCGCGGCGGCTTGTAGTCGAGATTGAACGGCCCTTTGTAGTTGTGGCTGCGGAGCATCACCAGCACGTTCAACCAGTCTAGCGGATTCACTAGTCCGATGGCGATATCGACGTCGTGTTTGAGCCGGTAGCCGTCGTTGATATCGAAATGCCATAACTTGCCCGCGACCAGCGCTCGCGCCAATGCTGCTCTGGGAGCACCGCCCCACATGAGCTCGTGCAAGTACTCGGGGTTCAGTCCCACCATTTCCGGGTGGGAAAGCAAGCCTGAGGAGATGAACGCCAGCATGGCGTCGCTCGTAGGCAACAGAATTTCCGCCTGGGGCTCGAAGGGTTTGGCTTCCAGGCAATGCTTGAGCGGGGCCCTTTTTTTCTTTCTGGCGACTTCGATGTCGCGCTCGCAAGCGGCGTTCAGAGCCTCAGCGTACCAGCGCAACGTCTCAGTTTCCTCCACCGCGCCCTGCGTGTAATAACCCAGCGAGCCGGGCCAGTACACGGCGAATTGGGCGCCCAATTCATGGCCGATATCGACCGTGTTCCGAACCCTGTGTGCTGCATACTCGCGCACCTGTGGCGATTCAGCCGCCGGGCTCGCCGCCCACACGGCGTGGAAAAAAGTCTCGGTGGTCACCATGGAGCACTCGAGCCCGTGTTTCTTCAAGCTCTTCTTGATGCTTTCGACGATCTGCCATTGCTCATCCTTGCCCATGGCTTCGGTCGGGATCACGTCGCTGTCGTGGGTCACCCAGTGTCCGATGCCGATCTTCGAGTACTCGCCAATGACCTCTTCAAATCCGACGGGCTGGCGCGTGGGGGCGTGGAACAGCGCCTGGCCCTGATAAGCCGCGGCCCATTGAGGTCCCGAGATGAAGTATTTGCGGCGTGTTTTTGGGCTGTAAGCCCCGCCGCAGGCTTTCATGAGACGGTCAACAAGAACTTGCTGCTTCTTCACGGGAACTGGCTTCATCTGGATCTCCGAACCAGCAATGATATCAGTGCGACACCCCCGGAATAGGGGAGCTGTCGTGACAAGCGCGGCCGGGCGTTTGTGGCCCACACGGCACGCCCAGTTCGAGCAGAAATTTACGCGTTTTCTTAGATTAAGGCGAATGCGCCAACTTGACTGTGTCGGGAACCCGTCCCTACAATGAATGGGAGAAGGAGGCCTTATGAAATCCATTGGCTTTCCTGAGCTTATTGTCATTCTGGGTGTGGCTGTGCTGCTTTTTGGCGGCAAGAAAATTCCTGAGGTGGCCAAAGGCTTAGGCGAAGGGATCCGCAACTTCAAGAATGCCTTGAAGAGCGAAGACGAGAAGGTCGAAGAGAAGAAGCAGGCTTAAGGCTTCCGAAACTGCCCGCAACTTGGGCGGATTTCATCTCGGGCTCAGAAATCTGAAAGAAAAACCCCGCGAGCAATCGCGGGGTTTTTGGTTTTGGCGCGCAAAGGTCCGATCTTACTTTTTCTTTGGCGGCACGATCGAATCCTTCGCCGCCTTGGCCACGCGGAACTTGACCACTTTTTTAGCTGGAATTTTGATAGCCTCACCCGTTGCGGGGTTCCGCCCCATCCGTGCTTTCCGGTCCACCCGAACTAACCGGCCCAATCCCGGCAGAACGAATACACCGCTCTTTTTGACTTCACCGATCGCCATGCCTGAGAGGCACTCCAGG
>QHXW01000239.1 GCA_003223115.1 Acidobacteriota bacterium | reverse complement strand
GAGACGCCACTCTCGTCCTGGAAGAAGATCCAGGCTTTGCGGCGCCGAGCGTTTTTTTTACTGTCGGCCACTGCTGCTCCAACCCAAGCTTCACCTTTTTCTGGTCGCGCTCGCGAGCTCGCTTGGCGGGACGCTGCAAACTCCAGTCCATGGCTCCCAGAATCTTCCCAATATGACCGGGGTGATAGTGCACCCCAGTCAAGCGCTCGACAATTTGGGCCACGCGCGGCAGCGTCCACAGATCCGTGTCAAAACCGTGCGCCCGCGCGGCCTGTCGTAGCGCCTTGTCCACTTGCCGCAGATGGGAAGGCTGCAACTGACCCAAGCCAGGTGATCTTGAGGGGATTGCCTTCCGCCTGTCTGGGCAGTTGCTTGAAAAGGCCTTACTGGAGATCCGTCGGGGCGTCAGTGGCCGTTCTGGTCAAGCCATGGCGCACTCCCAAGAGCTGGATGCCTTCCTCAACAGCCATCGCGAAGTGATTGCAGCGTTTGACTTTTTCACCGTTCCGACCTTGACGTTCCGCCTCCAGAGTCCCGCAGCCGGACTCCAGCCGGACTGAGTTTTGATGACCCACGCACGCGCTTAGGTGTATACTACGTAAGCAAAATGCACGACGTTATGGTGGAATGTCCAGTCTGCCACGCCAGCAATCCGCCTGAGTCCCTCGCATGCTTCAAGTGCAGCACTTCCATCGAGATCAATGATGCAACCCCCATCCTCGACCCGGCGGAGCGAGCGGCTACCATCGTTAAGCCGGCAAGCGAGCCGTCTAATCAGGAAGCGACCATCGGCGGGACAACTGGATGGTCGGTGGCGATCCAGAAAATCGGCCCACGCGATCCCAACGCGCCGCTTGAGCCCGGCACCGTGCTGGGCGAGCGCTACGAAATTCTCAAACGCCTGGGCGAAGGCGGCATGGGCGCGGTCTATCAAGTCCGGGATCATGAGCTCGATCGGCTGGCAGCGCTCAAGGTCATCCGGCCGGAGTTGGCCGGGCATCCCGACATTTTGCGGCGCTTCAAACAGGAGCTGATCCTCGCGCGGCAGGTCACGCACAAGAATGTGATTCGGATTTTTGATTTAGGCACGGCCGGTGGGTACAAATTCATCACCATGGATTACATCGACGGCCGCGACCTGAAAAGCATCCTGATAGAGCGCTGTAAGCTCGCGCCAGAGGAAGCGGTGCCCATCGTCCAGCAGATTTGCCGTGGCCTGGAGGCAGCACATACCGAAGGCGTGGTGCATCGCGATCTCAAGCCGCAAAACATCATGGTGGATGGGAGTGGCCGCGTTTGGGTGATGGATTTCGGCCTGGCGCGCTCCATAGAGAAGGCCGGCATGACGCGTTCGGGCGCGCTGATGGGGACGCCGGATTATATGTCGCCCGAGCAGGCGCACGCCGAGAAAGTCGACGCGCGTTCGGACCTGTTCAGCTTGGGCATCATTTTCTACGAAATGCTAACCGGCCACCTGCCTTTTCAAGCAGACACCATGATGGCCACACTGCTCAAGCGCGTCCAGGAGAGGGCCGTGCCGCCGAATACGCTGGATGCTGCAATCCCGCAGCACTTGAGCGATGTGGTGATGAAGTGCCTGGAGGGGGACCGGGCGAAGCGGTATCAGACCACGGGTGAGATTCTGGCCGACCTGGCCGGCGATTCGACGCTCGTGAGCATGAGCGGTTCGACGAGCGCAAGCGTGGCCCAGACTTCACCGGTTTCGCTCGAAGCGATGGGCCCGGGTGCGCAGTTCGGACCCCGGTACCGAATCGAATCAGTGATCGGCGAAGGCGGCATGGGCAAGGTGTACAAAGCCCACGACAACGATCTGGACCGCACCGTGGCCCTCAAGATCGTGCGCCAGGAGCTGGTCAACAATGTGGAATCGATGCAGCGTTTCAAGCAGGAATTGCTGCTGGCGAGCCGTATCTCGCACAGGAACATTCTGCGGATTCATGATCTGGGCGACGTAGGCGGCGTGAAGTTTATCTCCATGGCGTACGTTCAGGGCCGGGACCTGCACGATGTCATCACCGAGTGCGGGCGCCTACCCGTTGACCGGGCAGTGCACATCGCCAAGCAGCTCGCGGGAGCGCTCGATGCCGCGCACGCCGAAGGCGTGGTGCATCGCGATCTGAAGCCGCGCAACGTGCTCGTGGATCAGGCCGACCAGGTGTATGTTTCCGATTTCGGCCTGGCGAAGTCCCTCGAATCGGTCGTGCACGTGGACATCACCGGGTTGGCAGTTTCCGTGACTGAGACGCGTACTGGCGAGGTGTTGGGTGAGCCGCGCTACATGTCGCCGGAGCAGGCCGAATCGAACCCGGTGGACCACCGCTCGGATATTTATTCCTTTGGCGTGATGCTGTACGAGATGGTGACGGGCGCCGCACCGTTTGCGGGGGAGTCCATGCTCCAGGTGATGTACCAGCACGTGGCAAAAAAGCCAAAGAATCCGCAGGAGGCCAATCCGGAGCTGCCCGACTACCTGGCGCAAATCATTCTCCGCTGCCTGGAGAAGGACCCGGAACGGCGCTACCAATCCACGCGGGAAATCCTGCACGATATGACGGGGATATCACCTAAACATTTTAATACGAAAATGTATTAACGCAATGAAGCCCTAGACTCCTTGAGGCGCAAAACTTGATGCAAATGAGTCAAGTTTTTGTAGCCTCAGAAATGGCCTCTTTGTCGGGCTGGCGCAAAGCCCCGTTGCTATCGTGTCCCATAAATAAATAACTAGCATAATTATTATAGACTCTTGGGTTAAGCTGCTGCCCCTTTTTTCCGCGCAGACCCGCAATCGTCATAGATGCAGACGCCTGAGCAGGTAAATCGAGCGATATCTATCCGTCTGATTGAATATCTCGATGCCGATGCGTGAGCCGGGCGGCCGTCAGTTCACCAGCGCCCAATCGATCACGATCACGGAGATTTTCGGATTACGGCTACGCAGCACGCTACTCCACCCGTTTTGCGCCGACGGCGCCTCCTCGACGATTACATCGCTCGCGAACTTTGGATTCCAGGTGAAGACGGTCTTATTCCAGCCATTCTCCGCGCCAGGACGCTCGACCACGTTCGCGTATTGCGAATTCGAAGTGTAGAGCACAATCCCGTCGCTCGACAGGTCGCCTGGCGAGACGCTGAACTTGAACGGGCGGCTGGGTAACTCGCCAACGAGGGTGCCTGTGGAACAGTTCTTGCCCTTGACGTGCAGAGTCTGGTTCTTCTGCAAACGCCCAATCCAGATGACCCTGCCGGAAGCCGGCTGGGCGGGCAGATGCATAGCAGGAGCCGGGCTGACAGGATTCTGAACAGCGGGTGCCGAAACAGCCGGAGATGACGCAGGTACCAAAGGGGGCGGCGCCGGCGGATTCGCCGCGGGAATCTGCGGAGGAGCGATTTTCTCGACCGCCAGTTGCGCATGCAACGATGGCGGGACGGCAGCAGAAGCGTTGTCGCGGGCCACCACCGGCGGTGGGGTCAGGTCGGTAACTGCGGGCTTGCTCGCCGCGGCGGTTTCCGGCACGACCGATGACGCCGTGAATTTCGGACGAGGTTTACCAGCCGCGGGGTCGACCGGGACGGCCACCATCATCTCCGGCGTACTCCGCGGCGCGAGGCCGATGTCGCTGGTCTGCTCCGATTTCGCGCGCGACGCGCTCCCAGACAGCGGCTCTTGCGAACTCGCCACCGCAGCCGGCTGCCCTACCAGCCCGAGCAAGCGCGCGACGTCCTCAAGCGGCGCCGCACCCGCGCGCGGTACTACCAGACGTACCGGCACGTTGCTGGGGTCACGCATGTTAGTCACCTTGCCGTCGTGCAGTTGTTCGCGGTCCTGCTCAACCCATGTCTTGGCGCCGCCGTCATTGATCTCCACGTGCGCATTGCGCCCTGGACTGACGGGTTTTACGTTGCGGTCCGACGAGGTTCGTAGCTGCCCTTGGTTGTCAAACACCCGTAGCCCGAGCCCCTGTGGCATCCCGAACCAGTAGAGCGCTGCCACCAGGCCGGCGATAGAGAACAGGGCTGCGGGCCAACGCAGCGCAGTGGCCCATCCGGGAGTCATGCGCAGAGTGAGTACGGGCAACGCTTCTGGCACGTGCGGCTGTTCGGGAGTGGATTCAGGCGGTTGTTCCGCGGAGCCGGCCCCCGCGGCCAACACTGGAAGCGCATCCGTCCGCGGCAAGGCATCTTGAATGGGGGCGACAGCTGCGGGCAGCAATTCGGCCAAACGCACGGCGGACTCTCGCGGTATCTCGATGCCAGCCGGGTCTACGGTGAACTCCCGGAATCCCGCGCCCGCCGCGAGTGGGCCCGCCGATTTTCGGAAGAAAATCCTGCCGCGGGTCATCGCGGAATTGCCGGGGCGCAAAACCAGCGTCACCTGCCACGGCTGTGGAAAAAGAGTGTTGGCGATTTCCAGATCGCGCTCGCCTAGCATGAGGCTGCTTCGTGGATGGGAACGGAACGCGCCCACTGCCGCCTCTGGGGACGCGCCCGGTTCGCCACTGCTGGCCGGCATGGCCCTGGCGAATGCGGCGCACTCCTCATCGGACAGTTCCCCCGGACGAGCGAATTCATGTTCGGTGATCAGCGCGCGAAATCCAGTGATGCGCACGCCGGCGCTATTGTGCGTACCCAACAAAATGCCGAAGATTTCGGAGCCGCCGTGTGGCAGTGAATTAAAGCGCTCAAGGGCGCTGGCGCCCATCTTCTGTAATACAGACGAGGGACATTCGATGACGCGCGAGGATTGGCCGTGCTCGGAAGGCCTCTCCCCTTCGAGTCTGTGGGCAGTACCACCCATGTTCGTTCTGCTTAAGTTTAGTCCAATCATGCCCTGTAAGCCAGCACAACCGTCAAAATGCCAAGAACTTCGCATAGCCCCGGCCAAGTCGCTGAAAACGGTGCGTTGGGTGGGCTCGGTACCGCAAGGAGCAGATTCGCAAGGCGGTTTTCGGGAGGCGGAGGCGGGCGAAGAAGCCGGGCAGGACGCGGCAGAGACACGCTGACGAGTCCGCCGGGACGGCAGCGCAAAAGGGAACTCGGAGGTGGCGAGAAAGCAGTGAGGGTGGTCAGGCAGGAGCGCGGATGCGGGGTGGGTCTTTCCACAAGGAGCGGTAAAGTTGGCGCCCGACTTCCAGATAAGATAGCTCAGGCCGTAGCGCCGAAAAATCTTGGAATGCAGCAGGATGAAAGCGGAACTCAGCGCGAAAGCCAGGCAGAGAATGAGCGTGACCGCGGCCAGGCCCCGGTTGGGCGCCAACTGCCGCTCACCGGAAGGCCACACGATTTTGGGACGGTGCTTGCGGGTGCTGGAGCGCCCAGTTCTGAGTGAGATCGTTCCAGCCGTTGTTCTCCAGCTTCCAACGGTCATGCCCGAGCTGGCGAACCTGCAGGCCGGAGAAGATCTTACGATCTAACGTGGTCACCCAAAGCCATTGCTGTTCCGTGGTTTCCGATACGCGCTGGCCCGCGCTCATGCTGGAGCGCCCAGTTCTGAGTGAGATCGTTCCAGCCGTTGTTCTCCAGCTTCCAACGGTCATGCCCGAGCTGGCGAACCTGCAGGCCGGAGAAGATCTTACGATCTCACGTGGTGACCCAAAGCCATTGCTGTTCCGTGGTGTTTCAAGCTGACGACCAGGTCCCAGCCCACTGGCGCGGCGAGCTTCAGCACCGGCGCCTGCGCATCAAGAGAGTCCAGCAGGAGGATGTCAACAAACGGGCTGCCATAAAGCTCCGGCAATCGGGTCAGCAAACGCAGTGCGGCCGTATCCTCGCCTTCGCCCGGTTGCAGCCACTCCACCGCCAGCATGGGTTTGACGGGACTGCTGACCATCTGACAACCCACCGCCCGATGGTGTCGGGTCGGAGGTGGCGCATAAGGTTGCCCTCACGCTGGCCACCGTCCGCCGCTCAAACTGTACGTGCGGTTTTCCCGCATAAAATGTGTTCGAGCACATTTCATGCGTATGTGGCCGCGAAAATTATGTGCGCCCAGCGAACATCCCGATTGAAATGAACGGAGCGATGGCCCGGGACGCCACATAACGACACGCGCTAAAAGGCCCACAAGAATGTCATCAGCGCCGGGTCATCTCGCCAGTGCCGGTTCGAGTTGTTCGTATTGTATTGGTGACTTCGCACTTTGCCAGGGCCTTGGCCTTCATCTCCAGATCGACTTCGACGTAAATGTTGGTCGTGTCGAGAGAGACATGCCCGAGCCAGGCGCGGACGGTGTTGATATCAACGCCAGCGCGAAGCAGGTGCGTGGCCGTGGTATGTCTAATGGAATGCGGGCTGACCCGCTTGGCCGCCAGTGAGGGCATCCGAGCCTGGATTCTGCGGACGTGACGTTCGATCAAGGCGTAAATGACGAAGCGTGTTATAGGATGCCCGCAGCGATTGAGAAACACAAATTCCGCGGGAGAGCGATTCACGATGAGAGGCTTGAGTTCCTCGATGGTGGTTGGCCAGAGCGGACATTGCCGCTCTTTGCCACCTTTGCCACGAATCTTATGTGGTGTCTCGGGCCATCGCTCCGTTCATTTCAATCGGGATGTTTGCTGGGCGCCACATAATTTTCGCGGCCACATATCGCATACAGCTTTCACGAAGGCTCACGCTTCCGAGATGCAATCGAAGGGATTAACCGAATCAAGTTGACCAGCCCGTACTCGCCATACAGCTTGGTTTCCGGCAACTGTCGCCAGCCACCGTTCCGCCACCGCTTGAATCGATGCGACCGAATGCGCCGCACAATCCACCCGTCGAGCCAGTGGAAGAGCGTTCGGACGTGGGCTCGCTTGTAGTGATGGCCCCACCCGCGCAGTACAGGATTGAGTTCCTCGATCAACTCCTTGGTCTTAAGCGGTACGCGTCGCCTGGTAAGCGCGCGCACCTGATCCATGAAGCGGCGGACCGATTTCTCCCGGGGGATAGCGTACAGTTTCCCCGATTGAGCACCACTGCAAATCTTGCTCGGTGGCAACCGAAGTTGCTTGCCGCGCCAATCGCTCGACCGCGTCGGAAAGATGATCGACTTGCCGAAGCAGGATCCGTGAGCGGTTCAGGCGCTCGGCCCTCTGGACATCGCTGGCACGCGGCATCTGTCATAAACATACAACCTCCTACGCCACACATCAATCCGCACTCAATTTCCGTCGAAACCCCAGCCGACGCAAGAAAAAGCTTGCGTTCGGCAGCCATCTCTGGCAAACTGCAGCTATCGAGATGGCCAGCGAGTGGAAATATCGCGGACGGATCTTCAACCTCGCGGACATCGAA
>QHXW01000238.1 GCA_003223115.1 Acidobacteriota bacterium | reverse complement strand
TTTCAAATTTTGCAATAAGGACGCATGAATGTTCCGACAGTCACTGGCAATTTGCATTTCCCTGGCGTGCGCCAATTTGCTCGCCGTGGCGCAGGATACCCCTCGATCGCGAGTCAAGCTTTCCGCTGCTGATATCGCGGACAAGAACGTCGCGGCCCGGGGCGGGTTGCAGGCGTGGCGGGCGGTCCAAACGATGTCGTTGGCGGGAAAACTGGGCGCCGGCGGGAATCAGCGGGCTGCTCTTCCAGTGCCCATCCAGGGCCGAAAGTCCGGTCAAAAAGTGGCGCTCCCTTCGCGGCCGGCCGAGGAGGTTCAACTGCCGTTTGTCATGGAACTGCAGCGCCCCCGAAAAATGCGGTTTGAGCTGCAGTTCAACGGCCAGACGGCAATCCAGGTGTTTGACGGTGCCACCGGCTGGAAGCTGAGGCCGTTCCTCAACCGGCGTGTCGTGGAGCCGTATACGACGGAGGAAATGAAGACGGCATCCATGCAAGCAGATCTGGATGGTCCCCTGGTCGATTACGCGGCCAAGGGCACCCGCGTCGAGCTGGCCGGCATGGAAAAAGTGGAGGACCGCGATACCTATAAGCTCAAGCTGACCATGAAAGACGGGCAGGCAACCCATGTCTGGATTGACGCGCAGACCTTCTTGGAAGCGAAAATTGAAGGGCAACCCCGGCGGCTGGATGGCACCTACCATCCAGTGGAAGTCTACTTCCGCGATTATCGGCCGGTCAACGGCCTGCAGATTCCGTTCGTTCTGGAGACGAAAGTCCTCCCGGTGGCCCAAACGGCGCTGGGGCTCAAGGACCCGCTAGTTCCGGCAGAGAAAACGATCATCGATACGGTCGTGGTGAATCCCAAGCTCGATGAATCGCTGTTTTCAAAACCCCAAATCGAAGTTGCATCGAATGCCAGGTAGACCGCAGACTGAGTATAGTCGATGTTTGCGGCAGAGCAATGAGAGCCGTGAGGCTCTGCGGTACTCTTCGATCGGGTTTCACTCGCCCGTCGTCCCGGCGGGACTGGAGCTGGAGTGACGGCGTAGACCTCGTCAGAACCATTGGCGCCCGAAATGTAGGAGCTTCAGGAGGTCAAGAATGAAAAGCTCGATGACTTTGCTGGCGTTTTTCCCGGAGGCCGTTCCGGTAGCCCGAGCTTCCGAGTATCCACGGCAATTCACTCCCCACGCCGGGTACCTGGATGTGATGGTGGGGGCATACAAGAATTTCCGGACCAGGGGCGGTAGCAGCGTTGCAATATTAATCCTCTTGCTCATCCTGGCGATCATGGCGCCGCCCGCGTCCGCCCAGGTTACGAGCGTGGTGAAGGTACTTGCCACGCCGAACCCTGTCGTGCTGTCGCCCGTCACGTTTACCGCTGGTGTTAACTGGACCGCCGCCGCAGCACCGACCGGCACGATTACGATTACCGATACGGTCATGTGCGCGGGTGCGAGTACTCCCACTGAGGCGTCGCTGGGCACAATTACATTAGGCTCAGCCACCTCTGCGACGCCCGGTGCCGGGACGCTGGTAGTTTCAACCTTTCCGTGCGTCGGAAGCAACTTGATCGTTGCCATTTACAGCGGTGATTCCAACTACTCGCCCGGCGCTTCACAGCCATTGCTCGAGACGGTCCTCGAGCAGTTCACGGCGACGACCGCTACCCTCAGTTCGTCCCAGAACCCCTCCGCGGTAGGACAGAGCGTCAGATTCACCGCCCAATTACAGTTCAGCTTGACAAACAAGACTTACCCTACAGGGACCGTTACATTCAAAGACACGAGTACCGGGAACGTGCTGGGGACCGCCGATGTACAAACTTCCGGCGGCGGCCTGGAAAAGGTCACCCTAGCATCGATCACGACGTCGTCTTTAGCCGGAGGCTCTCACGCTGTCCAGGCGACCTATTCGGGAAACAACCTGTACGCGCCAAGCACGTCGCAAATCCTGAATCAGGTGTTGAGCGGAGCTAGTTCTGAGCCTCCTGCGATTCAAAAGGACGGCCTTGTGACCGCCAATCAGTTCGGGAAGTTTACCTCCATCGCACCGGGCACCTGGATCGAGATCTACGGCTCCAACCTGGCCGCCAATACTCGTTCCTGGGCAGGCGCCGATTTCCACGGAGTGAATGCGCCCGTGTCGCTTGACGGGACCAGCCTGACCATCGGAGGGCAGCCAGCTTTCATCGATTACATAAGCCCTGGTCAAGTGAACGCGCAGGTTCCCTCGAATGTTGCACCTGGGTCGCAGCAGGTGATCGTAACGACTGCGGCCGGCACCAGCACGGCATATTCGGTCACTGTCAACCAGAGGCAGCCAGGGCTGCTGGCGCCTGGTTCTTTTGCCGTCGGCGGAAAGCAGTACGTTGCGGCGCTGTTTCCCGACCGAGCGTATGTTCTTCCGCCGGGAGCCGTTTCGGGTATCAACTCGAGGCGGGCAAAGCCGGGCGACATCATTAGTGTGTATGGCATCGGATTCGGTACCGTGACGCCGGACATTCCGGCAGGCCAGATCGTTCAACAACGCAACACCCTGTCGGCATCCATGCAAGTCTCGTTTGGCGACACGTCGGCGGAACTGAGGTATTCGGGTTTGGCTCCTCAATATATAGGGCTATACCAGTTCAACGTCGTGGTGCCGCACGTTGCCGCCAGCGATGCGGTACCGCTGACGTTCACTCTCGGCGGTGTCAGCGGCACGCAAACGCTTTATATCGCCGTGGAGAATTGAGCGGATCAGGAGGGCGGTTTTAGTTGCCTTCCTGTTCGTTCATCAGTCGCAGTTCGGTCGAGAGTCGGATCAACGACAAGGAACGCCTCCCGTCAAAGACCGCAACTCGATTCGTCTTGTGTCGGACGAGAGCAATTTCAACGCAATCGAGTAAAGGTAGGTTCGTACGAGCGCCCGCGGCTCATACCGTGATGTCCCCCGAATCAGTACAAGGAACGTTTCCTGGGTCAGGTCTTCCGCATGCTCACCGCTATCCAGCCGGCGTCGGAAAAACCCAAACAACGGCTTCCCATACCGCGCAAAGAGCCCTTCGAACGCTTCACGCGACCTACGCTGGAATTCCAGCCTCAAGGATTCGTCGCTGATCATGGCTGCAGGCAACCCAAGAAAGCCATCTACATCGTCTGTAATGCCGCTAGTGTTGAAAAAGTTCCCGAGTTCAACGGGAAATTCGTTCGATCAGATCAACGTGGGGATCTCCAGCCAGCATCACCCGGTCCCGCTGGTTGACGCCGGAGCCCTGTCAAAGAAACTGCAGCCAAGTCCGGCGCTACAGAAGCCACCGGCGGAAGCCCGGATAAAACGCGGGTGCGGCCGGGATACGGCGCGGGTCTTCGACGCCGGTCCCACAGGCACGAATGCCTATTCGACTACCGGGGGCAATATACAGGTGGAGATCGGCGCGACGGTTCTGCTGGATCACGATTGAAACGCCCCAACTTCGCGCGTCGTAGAATAATGTACGGATGCGCATCCTGGTTGTAGAGGACGAGAAGCGGATCGCGGACTTTTTGACGCGCGGCTTGCAAGGGGCCGGTTATGCCGTGGACAACGCGCCCGACGGCATCACAGCCATCGATTTTATCCACGCTACCGATTACGACCTGGTGATCCTCGATTTGATGTTGCCCGACATGGATGGCCTCAAGGTTCTGGAACGCATTCGCAGCCGTAAAGTAGGCCCTCCGGTACTGATCCTGAGCGCGCGCGGCCAAGTGGATGACCGTGTCAAGGGCTTGGAGCAAGGAGCCGACGACTACCTGGTAAAGCCATTTGCATTTGTAGAACTACTGGCCCGGGTTCGAGCGCTGCTGCGCCGCGGCCAGCCGACTCCGGAAAAGCTGCAGGTTGGCGACCTGAGCGTCGACTGTGTGCGCCGCCGGGTAACGCGTGCCGGCGAATCCATCGACCTGGCCCCCAAAGAGTTCGGCATTCTCGAATATATGATGCGGAACAAGGGCCGCCCGCTGAGCCGCACGATGATCGTCGAGCACGTCTGGGACATGGATTACGACGGGCTCACCAATATCGTGGATGTCTACATCCGCCACTTGCGCAGCAAAATTGACGATCGCTTTCCCCAGAAACTCATCCAGACAGTGCGCGGCATCGGGTACATGATCGACGCGCCCGATAAACCGGCCGCCGTGAAACCGCCGGAACCCGCCGCCGAACGGCAGGTGTAGCTTGTCTCGTTTCGATAACTTCCTGCGCTTCAGCCGCTCTCTTCGATTCCGCGTGACCGCCGGTTACGCGCTATTCTTCTGCGTGCTGCTGATTGGCGTGGGCGCTGTCTACCGTCAGAAACTGGCGGCCAGCCTCGAAAGCCAGATTCGCGACGGGCTGGAGCAGGAATGGGCGGCCGCGAAGGGCTATTTGCGAATCGAGAAAGGCCAACCCACCTGGTATTACGACTACCGCGATCCCGACGAGAGCTTCATCGTGGGGCGTATCAAGCGCGTCTACATGCTGGCGGACGCGGCGGGCAACGTCATGGAGATTTCCGAGATCTACAATTCGATTGGTCCTGATCCGCCGCCCAAAATCGCTTCCGCCATTCATTCTCCGCAGCCGGGATGGGAAATCCGGGAGAACGCGCAAGGCTCAGCGTTCTTGATTCACTCGGGCGGCATCTACGATGAAGACCACAACAAGCAATACTTCTTGGCCGTGGGCCGCAGCCTGGCGGATAATCAGCACATTTTGGAGCAGTTCACCTGGACCTACATCGGATTAATTCCGGTGGTGATGATTAGCGGTTGTTTGTTGGGTTGGTATCTGGCCGGCCGCGCCCTGACGCCAGTGCTCGAGGTGGCGCAAACTGCCCAGCGCATTTCAGGTTCGAATCTGAGTTTGCGCATCCCGTCTCGCGGCGCAGGTGACGAGCTCGATTACCTGATCGAAACCTTCAACCGCATGATCGAGCGGCTGGAGAATTCCTTCAGCCAGATCCGCCAGTTTTCAACCGACGTTTCACACGAGCTGCGCACACCCATCACTGCCATTCGCGGGCAGCTGGAAGTGGCGCTGTTCACGGCCACGAACATTGAGCAATATCGCGACGCCATGATCAACGCGCTCCAGGACATTGAACGGTTATCGCAGATCGTGCGCGCGCTGCTGTTGCTGTCTCAGGCGGAATCCGGGCAGCTTGCTCTGCAAAAAAGCCGACTGGATCTTTCCAAGCTCGTGGCCGACGTCGTGGACCAGTTTCAAATCCCTTACGAAGCGGCGCACCTGCGGCTCAGGTCCAACTTGTCGCCCGAGTGCCATGTGGAAGTGGATCGCGTTCAGATGGAACGCATGCTATCCAACCTGCTTTCGAATGCCCTGAAATTTACGCCCGCGGGCGGTGAAGTGCGCGTGGGACTGATGCGCGAGCCGGAGCGGCTGGAACTCACCGTGGAAGATACTGGCTGCGGAATTGCAACCGACCATTTGCCACACATCTTCTATCGTTTTTATCGCGTTCCCGGGAGCGACTCCTCCGATCCCGAACGCGGGCTGGGACTGGGCCTGAGTTTTGTCGCCTGGATTGTCAAAGCGCACGGCGGAAGCACACGTGTGGACAGCGAACCAGGGAAAGGCACGCGATTCAACATCTTTTTGCCGCTTCAAGCCGGCGCGCCGCCACAACCGAAATCCAGCGAAGTTGCTGTTTCAAGCGGGATGAACGAACTTTAATTATCGCTTTAGCGCCGTTTCATTTGATTGGAATAAGCTGTTAAGGTGCATGCTGTCTTCGCAGGAGTCGTGTTCCTGCTACTTTCTTCCTCCGGTACTGTTCCAGCTCGCGCGCAAGGCAGCGCCGGTGCCGAACAACCTCACAGCGAATTCTTCTCCGGTATTGTGACTGCGCTCTCCACGGAAAAGATTACCGTGGTGCGCACCGTTCTGGGGAAGAATTCGGACATGCGGACCTTCTCAATTACTGCTGAAACGCGAGTGGAAGGAAAGCTGCGCCTGAAGGTAAAGGTCACGGTCCGCTTCGTGAAAGACGAGGAGGGCGAGCGCGCGCTCCACATCATCGTGCGGATTTCCCAGAAAAAATAAGCTGTTGAAAGACGCGGAACAGCGTCAATCTGCGGACACTCGGTCAGGCATGGGTTCGAGCCGCAGCGAGTTAAGCAGTTCACGAATGCGATCTGGATTTTTACGGGCCCAGGAGAGCAACACCATGGTCCCGATGACCACGACCGCCGTCATGGTGCACTGCACAAGATCCAGATTGGAATGCCAGAAACTGAACCATCGGCCATAGATCAGCTCGATGTGCACCCAATAGACCAGCAGAGATGTGGTGCCCAACTGTCGCACCCAACTCCATTTCGTGACCGTGTGCTTAGTCCAGAGATAAGCAAATGCCGTAATCACAAGGATCACGCCCAGTTTGATCAGGATGAGAAACGGGCTATCGAGCCAGAACTCGGATTTGGGGTAAAGCGAATATGGCACGTTGGAAAGGTATTGAGAAGCGACGATCAGCGTGCATCCGCATACGCCGGACCATTGCATAGCGCGCTCCAGTTGTTCGGCGCTCACAATACGAATGAGGCTGCCCGCGCTCACTCCGAAAGCCACGAAGGCCCCCCACGGGAAAAAACCGAATGATGCATAATCCGGCGCGAGATAGGCCTTGATCAGCGGGTGTGCCCCGGACCAATCGATCTGAGAGACGACGGGCGACGCCACGGCAACGGCCAGCCCCAGAATCGCGCCGTACCGGACGCGCTCGGTCGTGCGAAGTACCGCGGTAAGCGATAAAACAGCCAACGCAAAGCCCATGCAGTTGAGCACATCCACGCGCAGCATATCGGTCCAAGGACTGCCAGGCCATGCGAACAGCCAGAGCTGCAGGCGAACCAGAAACGCCAGACCCAAAATGTAGCTCGCCCGGCGCAGCGAAGCCAGGACACGCCAGCCGGCCGAAACTCCCTGATGCTCCCGGCTGTGCATCAGAAACCCAAAGGTAACGCCCGTCAGAAAAAGGAATACCGCAGAGGGAAGCCCGCCCAGAAAGTCGGAAAGGATATAAGTGCTGGAGGTGCGCAGATCCTGCCGCAAGAACGAGTGATACGTGTGTCCCTGCAGCATGATGAGCGTCGCGAAACCGCGAACCCAATCAAGAAATTGAAGCCGGGATGTGCTTTTTGGACTCTGCATGCAGAATCATGTCAGCGGGCTACTTTTGCGGATAGACGTGTTTCACGTCTTTGGGCACCTTCAGCTTGAGATCCGAGTCCGACAGGAGAACATTCATCTTTACATTAGTATACGTGACCAGCTTGTAGTCTCCGCCCGGAAGATAGAATTTTTGTTGAACCGGATAACCGTTCTCGGCAAGCCATATCTCCAGCTTTTTCAGATGTTTCAGTACATCCGGCGACTTGGGGACAAGTTCCAGCCGCATGGTCTTCTGTCCATCCACGGTCTCGCTTTCCAAGACGCTCATGTTGTATGCTGCAGCAAGTTCCTTGCCAGAAGTCCCAAAGCCGATTAGTAAGAATTGATCCAAAACTTCCCGGTGGGCTCCGATATCGTATTCTTCTACCGTTTGCATTTTGGGGTAGTAAATCTCGAGCTTTTTCTCGTGCAGGCTCACCGACTTCCGATCAGGTTCGATGAATTCCACCAGCGCGCGAATATCGCGTTTGGAACGCTTGAGCTTCATCGTGCCTGTGTCTACGGCGTCATCGTTGATCACGGCTGTGTGCTCCACCCACTGAACGTTCGCGGACATGCTCTTAAACGCGGCGGCAGAACGATCCATGCGCGCCAGAATAGTCTCTAGTGAGTCCGATGCCGCGCCGAGAGGGAGCAAAGTCTCAGTCGAGAGCGCAAAAATTGCCGGTAAGTATCTAAAAGCCACCACTGGTAAGACGTCAATCAATTTCTAATAGGGTACGGAGAGCGTCAGGGCCTGGCAAACGCCAGGTATCCCTTGATCTCCTGTTCGGAATCCATCACCGGCTCAATGCGCGTGACGATGCGGGTTCTGCCTGCCCGCGCTTTGAGGATTTGTGAGACCTTCGGCAGCCGTTGACTTTCGGCGACACCATCCAAAAGTTCCGGCTCGATCCAAAATACGTCGCCACCGTGGCCGGCGCCCAATTGAGCCACGTGGCTGGCCTGAGGCGCGCGGGGCTGATCGCGGAACCAGGAGCGTGGCGTCAAGAAAATGAACACCAGGATCAGACCCACCATGATGTCGAATTGCCACGACGCCCGCGGATAATCCCAGAGAATGAAGCGCTTGAGACCGCCCGTCAACACACGTTCAGTCTATCATTTCCAATTGTCGGCGTTCGCGCTATCCATGGCACTCCCCATAGATGCTAGCCGACGGTGTGATGATGCGTCCGGAATCCTTGGCTGACGGCGGCATCGAGCGCGCCGATACCGTCAATCCGGGCCTGTACCCGGTCTCCAGCCTTAATTCGCGCGCCTTTGGGACAACCCGTGGAGATGAGATCGCCCGGGTGGAGCGTCATGTAATCGCTGTGGAAGCGGACCAGTTCGAAGGGACGTGTGCGCATGTTTCGGACGAAATCCCGTGAATAGACCGAGCCGTTGTGTTCGGTAAGAACCTCGAGCGCATCCACATCTGGAATTTCATCAGCCGTCACCACCACGGGGCCGAAGCTGAAAAAAGTATCGAAGCTCTTGGCGCGCGTGAGATAGCGCGGATTTTTTCGCAAAATATCAAGAGCCGTGAGGTCGAGCGTGGTGGTGAAACCGAAAATGGCGTCGCGCACCTCGCCGGATTCGAGAAAGCGGCAGGTTTTGCCGATGATGACCCCCAACTCGCCTTCGGCATCCACTTCGCTCGAAAGATCCGGCGGAGGCAAAATAATTTCGCCACCCGGATCGAACATGCATGACGACGGCTTCATGAAACTGCCAGGCTCTTCCGGTTGCACGGCCTGAATATCCTCGGCGTGCGACCGGTAGTTGAGACCAATGCACCAGATCTTGGGCGGTGTGGGATAAGGCAGACGCGTGTGAATTTCGCCGAGTGGAAGCAGCGGAATGCCGGCCGGATCGGGAATGACGGCGCCGGTGCGGATGATCTCGAGCAGATCGTTCGGAATGTGCGTACCGTGGCTGGCGTTGATTTCTTCAACAGGTGCAACGCCACCGGCCGAGAGGATTCCCGCGTGCATGCGGCCGTCATGGAGAAAAGTCAGGAGCTTCATAGTTCATCGGGATCGATCCCGCTTCGGTCTATCTCAATGTCAGCCCGCCTTTCCCATCCGCTCTCAAAATCGATACCTTGGATCGCCGGGAGAATATCCGCCAGCAGCGGGGGTGCGCCCATGCGGAAAAAACAGATCCGGCTCCATGAAGTCCTCCGCCTTCAATCCTTCAAGCGGCGCGCCGAATTCGGTTAACGCGGCGTAAAGCGACTTGAACGAAGCCGCAAGCGGCAGACGCTTACGCGCGCTACTATTTGGCAGGGCAACTGCGATGTGGCGGCGCAAACTACGTGTGGCAACATTGCCCCCTTACGTATCACGATTCCGATTCAATACCCAATAAGCAATTGCCCTGCCAAATCCGCGGAGCCGCTTCGTTCGAAACCGGCTTCCTTCAAGTCGCTGTATCAAAAACACTCCGGCGAGTGGACCTCACTTCACCCTTGAGGGGCTGTGGCTGCGGAGTGTTTCCGATACAGCACTAAGACTTCACGTTATCGGCGTCGGGGCTGACCAGCAAATCCAGGTCTTTGGTTGCGCCGGCTGTGCATAAAGCGAAACGGCGTAGCCGCCAATCAGGAGGTATCTAATTTTCCGGCTGTTGAAGACGGACAAGAGTTCTTTGAAGTCTGGCGGGAACATTCTTGGACGGCTCCTTCAGGCGGTACGCACCGATGGAAAGCTCAGTGGCGGCGGCGAGTCGTTCGTGGGGCTGCAACTTCTGCCACGCGCGGTACTCGTCGGCCTTCATAACTTCGAGGCCGCGGTCCCTGCGAATCGTCTTGTCCATAGGTTCTATTATGGAACAGACATATTGAAACACGCAAGAGACTGATTTTATTGGATTTCGCGTTTGTTTCGATCGGAATGACGGAGCAGATGATTGGGGATGTGCGTACCACGGCGGGCGTTGATTTCTTCAACAGGCGCCACGCCGCCGGCCAAGAACATTACCCGCGTGCATCCTGCCGTGATGGAGAAAAGTCAGGAGCTTCATAGTTGGTTTACTTCCGTACGCGCACCGCGGCCGAGGCAATATTCACCAGGTCGATGAACACGCCGTAAGCGGTCTGCTCAACGGCCGGTGTAATCGACACGGTCCCGATTGTGCCCATCAGATCGGTGTGGAGCAGCAGCAGGTTGGAGGTGCCATGCATGGAAGCGAGCACGTCGGTTTCGTCCAGCACTTCGGCACGCACACGCAGTGAAATTCCTGCATTCGCGCGCTTGGCACGGCTCACCAAGCGAACCGTTTTACCGTTTCGCTTCAGTTCACGCACGCGCTCCGCAGTCAGGCGCGTGATGCCCTTGGTTGAAACCGCCTGTGGAGTGGTGCGCGCATCCATCAGAACGTTTGCCAGGGCCGCCGTTTTCGCAGCCGAATCCCACCCCTCCACGTCGAACGACGCGTCAGCCTCGGCGATGCCCATGCGGCGCGCGATTTTGAGACCCTCGTCGAACGAGCCTCCCTGCTCCATGGTGTCAATGACAATTTTTGAGGTGGAATTCAACACACCCGTGAAACCCATCACCTGCACGCCGGGCAAATTATTGCGCACTTGATTGAACACCGGCGCGCCGTCCATCACCGTGGCTTCAAAGCGGAACATCAGACCGCGCCGCTGCGCTTCGTCCCGCAAGTCGGCATACGCGTGAGCGATGGGTCCCTTGTTCGCCGTTACAACGTGCATCCCGCGGGCGAACGCGGACCGGATGTGATCGATGGCCGGCTGGCCCGTGGCCGGGTTGAGCGTCGTCAGCTCCACCGCAATATCGGCACGCGCGCGATCCAGAAACTCTTCAACGGACTTCGCAGCGGGACCGAATTTGGGCTCGAGCGCCAGCCCTCTCGATGCCGTTACAGTGCCGTGGCGCGCGGTATGGATGCCGGTGATTTCGAACGGGAATTCGGATTTCTTCCGGCGCAACAGTCGGGCCAACGCCCGGCCTACGTTGCCGTATCCGATCAGAGCGAGCTTCTGCAGAGAATACTCCCGGAATTCCTGGCGGCGCAGTTCACCATCAAAACTCCATCTTCTCGATCAGGGAATTGAGTTCTGATTCTAGCGCAGCCCTCTTGGCTTCGAGCGCCGATTTGCGGTCGCGGAGTGACGCCAGTTGGCCCTCCTGGTCGGCAAGCTGGCGCGCGTATTTCTGGACTTGCTCCTGCTGCGCGCTCACATGGTTCAGACTGTTTACGTTCTGGCGAATGCGGTCCTGGTCGCGGACGATGGCGTTGATTTGCTCGTCCAGGCGGCGTGCGCCGGCATCTGAGGCGGCGATCTGCTGCTTGCGGCTGACAATCTCATTCAACTGCTTGCGAGCGGCATCGCTCAGATTCTTGTTCTGGACAAATGTCACAAGCACATCAGGTGTGAGACTGACAATAGTGACGCTGTTTTCGAATACCTGTTCTTCGGTGACCGCAAACTTTTCCGTGCCGCCGGCGGCGAGCTTCACTTCAAACCGGTAGGCGGCGGCGGTTTTCTCGGTAGGTTTACGTTCGAGCAGAGAATATCCGAGGCGCGCGAGATGCTCGATGATCAGCGTCTTGGGCTTCTGGTCCACGTTGTGGATGGTGTAAGTCTTGGTCTCCACCGCGGCATTCCGCGTCGTGAGAATACCGCGATTTAAGTGGATTTCGCGCACGGTTTGGCCTTTGGATTCAAACTTGGTGGTGATGCGCGTGCCCAGATCGACGGCGTAGCTGATGAGCCGCTTGTCTCCGGTCTTCACCGTCTCCATGAGAGCTTCGCCGGCGTAAGCGCCCGCGTCGAGAACCGTGATAGGGCCGCCATCGAGCGTTTTGCCGGTGGAGTTTGTGATCTCGGCTGCATTCAGGGGATGGACCGAGTTGTCATCCGAATAGATAAGCAGTTTACGAGCGCTGATTTTGTCCTGCAGAAACGGCAGCATGGCGGATTCATTCTTGCGGATGGTGACCGGCGCGCCGATACGGTATTCGAACAGTTCCCCAAGCTCGCGCGCGGCTGCTGTAGAGGCGATCGTGCTTTGCTGCGAGATCCGGTTTATCACGTCCATGGATTGCGGCATCGCCATGGGAGCTGGCGGGGCCCCGGGCCTGTTTTCATTTCTGAACATCGCTTTCCTGCGCGGCATCGCTCCGCTCACCGCACCTGCCACTCCCGCGCTGCCCACTCCCCCACCCACTCCCGGGGCCTCGCCATCCTTACGCTCATCCACCGTTCCGGTGTCCACTACCGGCGCGAGGGCCTGCTCTTCGGCCAGTTCGGCTTCAGGCCGCGCCAGGTATCGCGGTTCGTAAAGGCGGCTGATAAATGAAATCGGCCGGCCCGAGACTAATGCCAGGCGGACATTGGTCCAGTCGTCGCCGGTGGTGTTATCAATAATGGCCCAGCCTTCGAGCGTGGGTTGGCCGCTCGCGCCAAGAACCAGGCGGTAGCTTGATTTCCACACGGGCATGGGAATCATGTAGCTGGCAGAGATGTCGCGCGCCTGGGAATCGGTGGAATCGATGTAGACGCTGCGCTTGTCTTTCGATCGCGCCTGCGCCAGTGTCGCCAGGTAATCCTGAAATTGCGCCTGCAGCTTCGGATCGCTAAAACGGATGCCCGTGACCGCGCCCAGATCAAAATTCCGAATGTCGCCGGAATCGAGCAACAGCGTCACCTGTTCGCGCTCCGGCTGGTTTGTCGTGGCCAAAGAGTGCCGTGCACCCACAATCACTCCCGACACCGTCTCGGCGGCGGATCTCAGCTCGAGGCGCGCGCCTTTGAGCTGATCGAGTGTGGCGCTCAGCGGCTGCTGGTTTCCGATGGAAACAGGAAATTCCTCGAGTTTCTTTGGGAGCGGCAGGCTCGAGTCATACCGCAGACCGCTGATCTTGCCCCCGCCTTTTTCTTCCAACGTCAGCGACTTCAAGACGTCATTCATTTCATCCGCCTTGAAATCCAACCTGGCGGATTCGCCTGGACCCAAGCGTCCGGCGCGCTCAAAATATCCGACGCCGTGTTTGTAGAGAACTACATCGCGGACCGGAAGATCGGCCCCGGCGATTCCCACGGCAGAGCATGCAACAGCAATGATCAGTCGGCGCATCATGCCTCCTTAGACGGGTATCGGAATTGTGAAGTTCCTTACTCTCCCATCACTTTAATGATGACGCGTTTCGGGCGCTGTCCGTCGAATTCGGCGTAATAAATCTGCTGCCACGGGCCTAAATCGAGTTTCCCCGTGGTCACCGGCACAATCACCTGGTGATGAACCAACAGGCTTTTCAAGTGTGAATCCCCGTTGATTTCGCCAGTCTGGTGATGCCGGTAGTCCTCACGAAACGGCGCGAGTTCCTCCAGCCACTCGTCGATATCGGCAATCAATCCGTCTTCGGCGTCGTTGACCCAGACCCCTGCCGTGATGTGCATCGCAGAAACCAGAATCATGCCTTCGCGAATGGAGCTGTTTGACAACGCGCTTTGCACCTGGGTCGTCACGTTGATGTATTCGCGGTGTGTTTTGGTACGGAAGATCAGGTACTCCGTATGAAACTTCATAGTCCGGATGATACTTCAATGGACACTGGCGAACCTGTATTTCTATGATTGCTTCAGTGCGTACGAAACTTATCTTGAGTGTGCAGCGGTGTCTGGTCGTCGCAATCGCCTTGCTTGGCGGTGCATGTGTCCTTCACGCCCAAGGCGCGACCGATGGTCCGGCTGATGGCGACGGAGGCGAATCAAGTTCTTCCTTGAACCCGGGCAATGGCGGTCCTGAGGCCCTAAGCCGGGACAGCGTTATGGGACCGATGGCGTCTCACAGGGGTCTTCGGATACGGCCATTCGCCGGTATGATGGACGTTTACGACAGCCAGTTGACGGACATCATACTCACGCCCAACGGCGAAGTGCCGGAAGTTGGGGCGTACGGCGCGGAAGCAGAAGCTGGCCTGCTGGGCTACAAAGCTTACCGTCACGGGATAGTGGGCATCAATTACCGCGGCGATTATCGCAATCACGTTAATGGGCACTTCTTCAATGGAATGGATCACGTTCTGGCGGTTGATTTGCGGCATCAGATTTCGAAGTACATCACACTGGCGGTTCAGGAATCGCTCGGCTCTTATGCACGATCTTTCAGCGGTCCCGCTGTCGGCGGATTCGTTAATCCTACCCTTGGTGAATCACCCGGCCGCGGATATTTCGACGGCCACACCAATTTACATGAGCACGCGAGGCGACGTGATGGTGGAACTGAGCCCGCGGCTCAGCGTTGACTTAGGCGGGATGGGATTTGTGGTCCGGCGCAAAGCGCCTACTCTGGCAGGCGTCAACGGCTATGATGCTCACGCCGACACACTTTACCGTGTGACGCGACACGCCACAATCGGAGGATATTACCGCTTCACGCATTACGATTTTCCTAACGCGTTCGGAGCTGCCGATGTCCATATCACGGATGTCGAACTCGCGTATCGCTTCAATAAAGCGTGGGAACTCAGCTTGATGGCCGGCATTTCACGGCTGGAAGCCCAGTCACAGGCTCAAGTGCGGATCGATCCGGTGATTGCGGCGATCACGGGCCAAACCGAAGGTTTCATCGCCACGCACCGGGTGAACTATGTTCCGGATCTCAAAGGCCAGACTCATGCGAGTGTTTCGAACCGGGACCTTTCAGGTCAATTACTCGCGCACGGTAAACCCCGGGAACGACATCTATCTCACTTTACTTGTACGAGACCAGTTGGGGGTAGTTTACAGCTACACGGGATTGCACCGCTGGAAATTTCGGTTTCGAGGGGGGGTTACGACCGGTACTCCAGCTTGACCCAAGCCATCGGTCCGTATCGCGGCCTGCGCGGCGGCCTCGGGTTCACACGCGACCTGTGGCACAATCTTTACCTGACATTTCGCGACGACTACCGGCGATACGACGTGAACTACGGGTATTTTCAGCGAGACCAGTCCCGGCTCACGATGGGCGTCAATTGGAGCCCGGGCGACACGCCTCTGTCTCTCTGGTAAGTCCGGCCGATCATGAACAAGCGTACCCAGACTTGCTCAACGTCCCGACCATAGCGGCGTTGATTGAAACCGCGGACGGCACTCAGCCGGAAATTTCCTTCACGGCCGCAACGGCGCGATCGATTTCTTCCATCGAGTTGTAGACCTGAGGCGAGAAACGCAGGCCCTCGGAATCGCCCGACGGCGTCATGGCAATTGCCATGCGATACTTTTCCCACAACAGGTCGTAGGCGCGTTTTGTGGGGATATTTAGCAGGCGGAACTTCACCACGCCGCCCGAGAGTTCGGGCTCGAGATTGGTCCTCAGCTCGACCGCCGGCAGGTTTTTCAACTGGAGCTTCGCTCTTTTGGCGAGCGCCCTCATGCGGGCTTCGACCGCAGGCACGCCAATGAGGTTGATGAAATCCATGGCCGCGTCGATGGATGGAATTTTCGGATCGTCCTGTTGGCCGAAGACCTCGAACTTTCGCGCACCTTTTAGGTCGTCCGACCATCCCGCGGTGACAATGGAAGGCCAGATTCGCGGAATGCGCTCGGCGCGCACGTAGAGAATGCCGGCCTCGAGAGGTCCCATCAGCCACTTGTGCACACTCGCGGCATAGGAGTCACAACCGATGTCGCGGAGATTCACGTCCAGGCCGCCGAAGGTCTGGGCGCCGTCGAGGTGCACGTGGATGCCACGCCCGCGGGCGAGGGAGGCAATTTCGCGGGCAGGATATTGAATGCCCGTGGTGTTGGTTACGTGAGTGATGGCAATGACGCGCGTGCGCGGCGTGATGGCTCGCTCGAAATCTGCCACGAGTTTTTCCACGCTCGGCGCCGGCACGGTCACCGGAAGAGATCGCACCACAAACCCTTCGCGACGCGCGCGCATTTTCCAGGAATCGTTGTTCGACGGGTGATTGTGATCGGTGATGATCACCTCATCGCCGGGTTTAAGATCGATGCCCTCTACGATGAAATTACTGCTTTCGCTGGTATTCCGCGTAATGGCGATCTCCTCCGCCGAGACGCGCAGCATGCGGGCGATCTTGGCGCGCACCGTCTCGCGCATCTCCACGTATTTGTCACGATTTTGAAAGGAAGGGTTGGAATGGAAATCACGCAAGAATTCGAAATGTCGGTCGAGCACCAGCCGCGACGCGGGACAGACGTTCGCGGCGTTCAAATAGATGAGCCGCTCGTCGAGCGGGAACTGGCGCTTCACCATTTGCCAGTAGCTTTCATCCGCGGCTTCAGGAGAGCGGGCTGCTGCAGCATTTAATGCGGTTTCAAAAGCCCGCCAAGCCACGGGCACGGCCGTCAAGCGAAAAAAGTCGCGCCGGGTGTTGTTCATTATGGACCTCCTCAGGAGGATTTATTGTACTCCGTGGGGGATAAATGCGGTGCCGTACGTTCGCGTTCAACTCCACACGACGTGGTTAGTTTTGTGGTGGTAATAGTCTCAGACGAGCGAGGCAAATGTGCGGCTGTTGATCAGTTTCGTGATGTAGCCGTCGCAACCGGCGGCAAAGGCGTTATCCTGATCGCCTTTCATGGCATACGCGGTCAGCGCCACAATGATGACATCGCGCCACGTAGGGTCCCTCCTCAATTGGCGTGTCAACTCCTGCCCATCCATTCCCGGGAGTTGGATGTCCATGAGAATTAACAGGGGACGATAGGTCTTGGTGCGCACCTCGAACTCTGGGACTTCAGCAGGAACTTCGTCAGTATCAGGTTGTCAGGATTATCCTCTCCGACTAGATTTGCCGTGGCTGCATGCCGGAGGAACAGGATCCTTTCATTCCGCATCCAACACCGCTAGATTTATCGTCGCAGCGAGGGTGACTAACAAACGATCGTCCTCGGTCAGGCTGGCAGAAGGAGCTGGCTGCTAAATGCTGACCTACGCCGCTGACGCGGTTTGCGCTGAATCCAGCACGGCGCGAACTTTGGCGGCCAATTGTTGCGCTGTGAATGGCTTTGCTAAAAATGGCAGATCCCCGGCCGGCCTCGGAATCGAGTGCTCGTTTTCGGCATAAGCGGACATGTAGACCACCGGAAGGCCGGGACGTATTTTGCGAAGACGCTCGGTCAGCTCAAAACCATCCATCTCACTCATGACGATGTCGACCAATGCCAGGTCCACATCCAGGTCCTGCCAGACTTTGAAAAGGCGCAGCACTTCGGCTGCACTGTTGGCGCCAATGACGGTGTATCCATATCGTCTGAGCATCGCGTGCGCGAGGCTCAGCGCACTGAATTCATCGTCTACAACGAGAACTGTTTCAGTCCCCTCTACGGCATGCATGAGCGTATTATGAAGCGCAATCGTTGGCGAATACACACCCGATCGCGTCCAAACGTGAGCAACCGCACTTGCCGGCCATCCAGGATCCTGCAGCAGAGGCTTTTCAGTGTGTAAACATACTGTCTGCGCTCCTGAATCCCCCACCCGAACTGCCTTGGTGCCTTGCCGAGCCGCAGCCCCCACGCTCTGGTAAAATAAAAAAGTTATGGCGATCCCCAACGTAAAACGGTTTCGGCCGTTCTGCCCGACCTGCAACGAAAACTTTACCATCATGGCTGTGTTGCCCCGCAACGCCGATGTCGACAAGTACCTCGCTGACGCGGTTGGGCGGCATGATCACAAGGCTTATCAAGAGTCAAAGCAGGCACACTTCAAGATCCGCGTGGGCCAGCAGAAGCAGAAAAAAGCGAAGTAGTTCGGCTCTGCGTGTGCGAGCCCGCATAGGTTCGTACACGTGGTGTGCTTTTCTTACAGGCGCGCTTTCAGCGTGCGCAAGGCTCGCAAACCTTCCTGGGCGACCTCCCCGTCATCATCGTGGCTGACTTTTTCCAGGTAGGGCACCGCATCTTGACCACCGCTGCGCGCCAGCACTCTCGCCAGATAAATCTTCTCTTCTTTCGTTCCCTTATCGAGCGCGTTATAGAGCGCCGGTCGCAGCGCCGGGTTCCGGGCCAGTTCCACCAGGTAGGCGTAGACCACTCCCTTCCAAGCCGCGGAGTTCAGATTATTGATGATCAACTGAAACGGGCTGAACTCGGAGATATCGGACTTCCCCAACATCACTTGAGCGAAGGCTAACGCCAGCCGCGGCGAAGTTTTCCCCTCTTCATTGAACGCCTGTTCGAGCAGAGGCAGATCGGATGGCTTCTGGAGCCGGCCCAAGCCCTCGGCCGCTGCCGCGCGCAAGCCGTCATCCTTATCGTGCAAGTAACGCAAATACACGCTACGGCTCTGTTCATCCGGAAGCATGGCCAACGCCGTGAGCGCGGCCCGTTTCACTTTATTGATCTTGCTGTGCTCAAGGACGTCCAAGAGCTCAGGCACGCTGCTCGTGTTCTGCAACAGGCCGACGGTTTCGATGGCCGCGATCTGCACTTTCTGATCGAGATCATGCGTCAGAAAAGCTACACCTGCCGCGGCCGACTCATCGCGAATCTTCTGGAGTGCATTGAGTGATTCGTAGATGACCTCGGTATTCTTGGAGTGAAGCGCTTCGAGAATGTCCGGTACAGCCACTTTACCACGCAATATTCCGAGGGCTCTGGCGGCGTTCGCGCGCGCCTCCATGCTGGCGCCGCTACGGGCCAGCGTTCCCAGCGCTTGGATGACACTCGGCCGTACCTCAACAAACGGATCGACCACCTGGTCGTTGGTATCGGTGAAGTGCGACTTGATGCTGGTGCCCACGCGCCGCAGCGATGCTCCCATGCCTGTCTGCACGTAGCCGGGTAGATAGAAGTTCACCAAACCGTCGGTGGCGCGAATCTGAACCTCGGGATCATTGTCCGCCGTGGCCTGAATGAGCGGCGCCAGACTCGCCTGTGTTCCGACTTCGGTGATGGCCTTGACCGCTTCGACACGGATTTCGAGGTCCGGATTGCGCAGCAATTCCGTGAGGCGCGGCAGCGCGCTTGAACCTTGCTTCCCCAAGTTGCGAACGTCCTTCGGGCGTAACGTCTCCTGGCTGAATGCGGGGGAGAAAACAAACAGCAGGATGCCGCCCAGCGGAAGGATTCGTCGTTGATATCCCATGTTCTTAAGTTAACACTCGATGGTCGCAGAGCAGATCAGTCAGTGGGACCAGATGATTTCGCTCCGGCGGATCATCTCTTTCGCATACTGGATGTCATCTAAGCTGATCAAATGGCCTCCGGCCGGTAGCCGGTGCTCGGCATCTCCCCGAAGGGATGTAGGCACGGGAAACCAGACCGGGGGCCGGCAGCATTGTCCTACTCCAATTTGATCGACTAAAGGAGTACTTAGCGTATCCCTCAGCGCACGAATTCGAGGGTGGTGCGTTTGGAAATCAGGCCGGCGTCGTGTCCCAAATCGAGCAGCATTTGAGCGGCCTTCGGCACCAGATCCCCGCAATCCACGGTGTAGTGGTTGACGTACATACCCACAAATTTATCGGCAAGGCGCGCGTCCATGTCACGCGCAAACTGCAACGCATACGTGAGAGCTTCTTCCCGATGATCGAGCGCGTACTGGATGCTCTCACGCATCACGCGGCAACATTCGCTTTGGACGTCACGCGAAAGCGAGCGCAGCAGAGCGTTCGCGCCGAGCGGCAACGGCAGATCGAATTCGGTCTTCCACCAGCGGCCCAGGTCCAGAACCCGATGCAGCCCCGCCCGACCATACGTGAGCTGGCCTTCATGAATGATCAGGCCTAGTTCCACCGAGCGCTCCGACACCGCGCTCAGGATCTTATCGAAGGGGATGACGACCGCCTCGTAATCCGGCTGGAACAATTTCAACGCGAGGTACCCCGTGGTCATCTTCCCGGGCACGCCGATCCTTTTGCCACGAATGTCTTCCGGCTCCATGGGCCGCGCGGCAACCAGCGTGGGACCGTAACCATCGCCGACGCTCGAGCCACTGGCCATCAGCACGTACTTTTCGGCTACGTGAGGGTAGGCATGATAGGAAATGGCGGTGAGGTGATACAAGCCCTCGATGGCCTTGCGGTTCAGAGATTCGATGTCGTCAAGGATGTGCGTCAACGAGATCTTGTAAGACCGAACCTTCTTGGTGGCCAGACCGTAGAACATGAAGGCGTCGTCCGAATCCGGACTGTGAGCGGTGAGAATTTCCTGTGGCACAGGCATACTGATGTGAAAACTTCACACCAGTATCACACGGCGCGACACTTTGAGAGAAAAATTGAGCGATGAGGGCCGAGGTGAGCCTTGAAACGCAAAAGGGCGATCAACATCTTCATACTGAAAAACTCGAGAGTATCGTTGCCGGTCATCTGTACCGCGCAAGAGCGCGATGGGTTGGCTTCGAGAATTTCGAGCCACTTCCAGTCCGACCGTTCGTTACTTCTCTTGCAGCTCGTCGCCAGGATAGGACGTGATCGCCCTGATCCTTGCCCGGTTCTATATGTCACCTCCGCCACGAACCATCTGCGGCCTGACGTGCTCAGGAACCCGTACCGGTTGATTCCTCATTGTCATTTTGCGCCTAGCCCGATGGGTTGTCAATAACCCGAACGGCCCGAAAGGGGTGCTTAATAACCGATCTGGGGAACCGGTTGACGGCCGGTGACATCAGCCGATCTTCTGGACCGCTTCCTCATCGTCCTCGTCATCCTCACCACCGGGTTCTGCATCCTCGAAAAGGCCGGCTTGCGGTTTCGGTGGCACGTAATCCGCGCCCAGGTCGAGGCGAAGGGTTGCGTGCGGCCGGCCATCCGCCCAGGAACTTCGCTGCGTGGCTGCCGCATTCTGCGCCAACCAGTCGCATCGGGTGTTGTCCTCGTGGCCGGCGTGCCCCCTGGTCCATACCCAGGTTGTCTCGTGCAGTGAGGCCAACTCGTCGAGTTCCATCCAGAGATCGGCGTTGCGCACCGGCCCATGCTTCCGCCACCAATGCCTCCGCTTCCAATTGATGATCCACTTCGTGATCCCGTAGAGTAAGTACTCGGAGTCTGTCGTGATCTCCACTTCGCAAGGCTCTTTGAGCGCAAGCAGGCCCTGAATCGGCGCCATCAGTTCCATCCGGTTGTTGGTGGTGCGCGGATCGAATCCGAAGAACTCCTTCTTTACGCCACCGAACCGAAGGAGGCAGGCCCACCCCCCTGGCCCGGGATTACCGAGACAAGAACCGTCGGTGATCAGTGAGATTTTCTTCATGCCCCCGGACTTGCTGGCGGCTCCGCAGCACTTCTTGAACTTCTTGCCGCTGTGGGCCGCCAGAAAGCCTCATTGCATCACAGAGCTTCGCCGCACGCGAGCTTCCCGTTTTGGGGAAGGGTTTGCTTCGAGCCGCCTTTCGTCTCCCCGCGCTCTCTGATGCCGGTCGGCAACTCGATCAACGGTGTAACGTTGTGATCGGCCAACGAAGGGCCTGATTGCAACATTTGGATGCGGTCTTGTTTTTACCGTTATCTGATTGTATAGTCAGCCCCCCGCGGAGCGGGTGGCAATGGCGCTCTTCCCTTTGAGAAACCCGATCACCGAAGCCACCGGGTGCTTGGGGGGAATGGCGATGCACATGTGCACATGGTCCGGCATCAGATGCCCTTCGAGAATCTGGCATTCCTTTTGCCGCGCCAGCCCATGGAAAATCTGTCCCAGATGTCGGCGTGTCTGACCGAAGATGGCTCTCCGCCGCCGTTTGGGCACGAATACAACATGGTACTCTCATTGATCCTCCTCATCGTTGGTCATCAAGCCACTTGAGGAGGATTCTACTCCGGGAACGGTCGAACCTCTTCGAGTCTCACTGGTCTAACCAGTGGCTTACCAATTTCAGTTAAGCACTTAACCGGCTAATCTGCTGAGTGGCACACCTGGTGATCCGTAGGGGCGGGGTTTATTCCTTTCCAGTGGAGAGTTTTCTCTGGGAGCGATCTACTGCCACAGCTGTGGCCAAGGCGGCGACCTGATTCGTTTTGTCCAACTGTCGGAGCATGCAGAAACCGGGACATCTCAAACAGCGTATTGCTTTGCTGGATCATTTGCGGCAGCGCAACTGGACAGCTCGCCCTTTCCACCTCGCTCGCCAGCATGCGTCCCAGCCACACCATCTTCCCGCGATGGCAGTTCCTACGGCCGCCGCCACCGCGGCTCCTCCGGGAATCCACCAAGCCTTGGCTGCCGCCCGTCATCTCTTGGAAATGTACCGGCGTCAGAAGAAAAAACCCGGCGCCGGCTGCAGCGGCTCGATCACCGGCTCCTCGCCGCTGCATCCCAACTCGATCGGATCCTTACAGCCGAAAAATGAGGAAAGATTGGCCGGTCAATAAGCACCCACCCGAAAGCGCTAGAATAATAGTATTGGCCGTTCACCAACCATTAGCTCGTTTTTCTTAGAAAAACCCAGACAAGCACATGCTCGGCGAAAAAATGTGGCGCGGATTTCTTAGCCGTTTTCAGAAGCGTGCCGTGCCGCCAACCGGCGCTCCGCCAGTGCGCCGCCAGAAGAGTTATTCCGCGCAGAGCGGTTACGTTTATCAATATCATTACGAAGGTCACCGCCCGCTCACCACAGGCAACGGTACCGAATACGTCTTCGAGGTGTGTGCCGATCGCAAAACGCCGGCGCCGGTTTCAGTACACGTGCATGACGAAGCGTTAGAAAGCTGGGAAACGGAGCGAGGCCGGAGCCTCTCTCAAACCGAGCGCTACGCCATCGCGAAAATGGCGCTGTTCCAGGCCTTCGACGAACGCGAATCTCCGGCCGGTCTCGGCGAGCCGGTGTCGCTCGGCGCCGAACATGTCAAAGCCTTTCTCCATGCTCTCGATATCGACTGAGCTATCATAGGATCGGCATGTCCCTGCCACCCATTCCCACGCCTCTCGAGCACTTTGGGAACAGGCCGTTCTCCTTCTACCCGCCCATTCTGAACATCGAATCGAACAAGTGGTTCTACCGGCGCGGCACGTGGTCCGAGATTCTGGTGGTCAATACGCGAGCAAATCTCGAGATCTGGATCCCACGGCGCTTTCTTGGTGAGATCTCACGAATTGAGGACCCGGTGGTGATCGTCGGACTGGTGAAGGAGCTGGAATATAAAGCCGGCGCAGTTTGGCCGCATCAGCGCCGCGTGATTGAGATGCCAGTGGCTGTGGGCGGTTCCCGCCCCGTTCCAACGCAAATCGGGGCGCCGGCGCCCGTGATCGGAATCAGACCGCAATCGGTGACGGACTCGCGCGTAGGACGTCTGGTGGGCATCACCATGCTGGTGGGCGTGGGCGTAACGGTCAGTCTCATTGCAGTCAACATTTTTCGTGAAAGCGCGCTGCGGCCTCAGTTTACTTACCACGCGAACAACGATTCCTACTTACAGCTCACGCGCGACGACGATTACTACGCCGTCGTCCGCAAGCTGGGAAATCCTTCGGCAGATCGTTGGCAATCTGAAGACGGTGAAATACAGTTCCGAAGTCTTGGCTACGCGCAAAATTCCTACACGGTGGTCCTGATGGGTGACACGCGGAATAATGCCCGCTACATCGGCAC